>NZ_JBHVTL010000024.1:0-152823 GCF_042884635.1 Kitasatospora sp. NPDC058115 | reverse complement strand
TGGCGGGTGCTGCTGGGGGCGGCGGGGTTTTTTTTTGTGCCCCGGCCCCCCTTCCGGGGGGCGTTTCGGGCGCGGGCGGGGGGGCGGGGGGGGGGGGCGCCCCCGGCCCCCGGTGCCGCTTCGCCCTCCCGTCCGTCCGACGACGTGATCAGCACCAGAGGTCTGACCAAGCGCTTCCGCGGCGGCCAGCTCGCCGTGGACGGGCTGGACCTGAGCGTCCCCCGGGGTTCCGTCTTCGGCTTCCTCGGCCCCAACGGCTCCGGCAAGACCACCACGATCCGGATGCTGATGGGCCTGATCGCCCCCAGCGCCGGGGTGGCGACGGTGCTCGGCGAGCCGATGCCGCAGTCGGCGGCCTCGGTGCTGCCCCGGGTCGGCGCGCTGATCGAGGGGCCGGCGCTGTACGGCTTCCTCTCCGGCCGGGACAACCTGGCCCGGTTCGACGCCGCCGACCCGACCTCCGAGCCGCGCACCCGGCAGCGGCGGGTCACCGAGGCACTGGACCGGGTCGGCCTGGCCGCCGCGGCCGGCAAGAAGGCCCGGGCCTACTCGCTGGGCATGAAGCAGCGGCTCGGCCTGGCCTCGGCGCTGCTCCAGCCGCGCGAGCTGCTCGTCCTGGACGAGCCCACCAACGGCCTGGACCCGCAGGGCATGCGGGAGATCCGGGCGCTGGTCCGGGAGGTCGCGGCCGAGGGCACCACGGTCTTCCTCTCCTCGCACCTGCTGGACGAGATCGAGCAGGTGTGCAGCCACGCCGCGGTGATGTCGCGCGGCCGGCTGGTGGTGCAGGGCACCGTCGCCGAGCTGGCCGCCCGGGCCCGGGGCCGGCTGGTGGTGCGGACCCCGGACACCCACCGGGCCGGTGAGGTGCTGCTCGCCCACAAGGTCACCGACGTCCGGGTCGGGGACGGCCGGGTGGACGGCGACGTCGGCGCACTGGCCGAGGACGCGCTGCCCGGGCTGGTCGCGGCGCTGGTCGCGGCGGACGTCCGGGTGCACGGCTTCGGCGTGGAGCGGGGCACGTTGGAGGACGCCTTCGTGGCGCTGACCGGGGAGGGCTTCGATGTCGCGGGCTGAGACGGTGCCGGCGGTGGCGGCACCGGTGCACGGGCGGCGGCCGCAGACCGCGGCCGGGTTCCTGGCGCTGTTCCGCAACGAGCTGCTGCTGACCTTCCGCCGGGTGCGGACGATCGTGCTGCTCGGGATCCTGGCGGTGCTGCCGGTGCTGATCGGCGTGGTGGTCCGGATCGAGACGGACGGGCCGCGCGGCGGCGAGGGCCCGGCGTTCATCGCCCAGGTGACCCAGAACGGACTGTTCCTGGTGTTCACGGCGCTCGCGGTGGCGCTGCCGGTCTTCCTGCCGATGACGGTCGGCGTGGTCGCCGGGGACGCGGTGGCGGGCGAGGCGGCCGCCGGCACCCTGCGCTACCTGCTGGTGGCGCCCGCCGGGCGGACCAGGCTGCTGGCCGCCAAGTTCACCGCCGGGCTGGCGTTCTGCCTGGCGGCGACGGCGGCCGTGGCGCTCTCGGCGGTGATCACCGGGGCCGCGCTGTTCCCGGTCGGCGACGTCACGCTGATCTCCGGCGAGACCATCGGCCTCGGCCCGGCCGCGCTGCGGGCGGTGCTGGTGGCCGCCGTGGTGGCGGCCTCGCTGGCCGGGCTGGTCGCGATCGGGCTGTTCGTCTCGACGCTCACCGGCAGCGGCATCGCGGCGATGGCGGCCACCGTCGGCCTGGTGATCACGGTGCAGATCCTGGACAGCTTCCCGCAGCTGCACGCGATCCAGCCGTTCCTGTTCACCCACCACTGGCTCACCTTCGGCGACCTGCTGCGGGAGCCGATGTACTGGGACGGGGTGCTGAAGAACCTCGGGCTGCAGGCCGCCTACGTGGCGGTGTTCGGCTCGGCGGCGTGGTCCCGGTTCACCTCCCGGGACATCACCGCCTGACCGGCACCGCCCCGGCGGTGGCGTCGGCGGCGGCGGGAGCGGCGGCCGTCCGGGCCCGGACGGCCGCCCGGTCGGCGCGCACCCGCCGCAGCGCGTCCCAGGTGAGCACCGCGAGCGCCGCCCAGACCAGGGCGAAGCCGGCCCAGCGGGCGGGCGGCATCGACTCGTGGAAGACCGCGATGCCGATCAGGAACTGGAACACCGGGGCCAGGTACTGGAGCAGGCCGAGCACGCTCAGCGGCACCCGGACGGCGGCCGCGCCGAAGAACAGCAGCGGGACGGCGGTGATCACACCGCTGAGCATCAGCAGCCCGGTGTGCCCCCAGCCGTACTCGCCCGCCACGGCGTGCCCGAAGGTGCCGCGGCCGGAGACCTGGAGGACGACCAGGTAGCCGAGGGCGAAGGGGAACATGAAGGCGCTCTCGGCGGCCAGGCTCTCCAGGCCGCTCAGCCCGACCGTCTTCTTCAGCAGGCCGTAGGTGGCGAAGGAGAGGGCCAGGGTCAGCGCGATCCACGGCAGCCGCCCGTAGCCGACGGTCAGCACCGCCACGGCGAGGGCACCGATGCCCACCGCCACCCACTGGGCGGTGCGCAACCGCTCCTTGAGGACCAGCACGCCGAAGCCGATGGTGACCAGCGGGTTGATGAAGTAGCCGAGGCTGGTCTCCACCACGTGCCCGGCGTTGACGGCCCAGATGTAGACGCCCCAGTTGACCGAGATCACGGTGGCGGCGGCGCCCAGCATGGCGAGCCGGCGGGGCTGGCGCAGCAGCGGGCGGATCCAGCCCCAGTGCCGCTGGACGACCAGCAGCAGGACGACCGCGACCAGCGACCAGACCATCCGGTTGGCCAGGATGTCGTCGGCGGCGCTGGGCTCCAGCAGCGGCCAGAAGAGCGGGAACAGGCCCCACATGCCGTAGGCCGCGAAGCCGTACCAGAGGCCGTGGCCGGCCTCCTGCTGGGTTGTCTCCGCCATGGAACGCCTGCCCTCCGCGCGCACGAGTGTCGAGGCGACGGTAGCGGGCGGGACAGCGCCTGTCATCTCCGTATTCGGTTTTTGGTCATGACATTACCGGGGCGACGCGCACGGCACCGCCCGCGGCGGGTGCCGCGGGCGGTGCCACGAACGGCCGTCGGGCGCGGCCTCAGGCGCCCAGCGCGGCCTTCACGCTCTGCGCCAGCGGGACGGTCGGGCGGCCGATCAGCCGGGCCAGGTCGCCCGGGGTGCCGGCCAGCTCGCCGCGCGCGATGCCGGCGTCGACGTCCACCAGGATCTCCGCGAAGCCCTCCGGCAGGCCGGCGCCGACCAGGATCCGCAGGTGTTCCTCCGGCGCCACCCCGTGGAACGCGACCGGCCGGCCCGAGGCCAGGGCCAGCTCGGCGGCCAGCTCCGGCAGGCTCCAGGCGGCGTCGCCGCTCAGCTCGTAGACCGCGTTCTCATGGCCCTCGCCGGTGAGCACGGCCACCGCCGCGTCGGCGTAGTCCCGGCGCGGGGCGGTGGCGATCCGGCCGTCCGGGCCGGCGCTGCCGACCACGGCGCCGCGCTCGACCGTGCCGGCCGCGTCGCCCAGGTAGTTCTCGGTGTACCAGCCGTTGCGGAGCAGGGCGAAGGGCAGCCCGGACTCCCGGATGACGGCCTCGGTGGCCTTGTGCTCATCGGCCAGCTTGAAGGTGGCCACGCCCGGGGCGCTGGTGTAGGCGAGCAGCGCGACCCCGGCGGCGCGGGCCGCCTCGACCACGGCGGTGTGCTGCGGCACCCGGCTGCCGACCTCGCTGCCCGAGACGAGCAGCACCCTGTCGCCGGCGGCGAAGACGCCCGCCAGGCTCTCCGGGCGGTTGTAGTCGGCCACCCGGACGCTCACGCCGCGCTCGGCGAGGTCGGCGGCCTTCTCGGCGGAGCGGACGACCACGGCCACCTCGCTCGCGGGGACCTTGGCCAGCAGGCCCTCGACGACGAGGCGGCCGAGCTGTCCGGTGGCTCCGGTGACGACGTACATGGTGCTGCTCCCTGGGGTGGTTGTCCGTTGAACTTCCTGCTTCGGAACTCACCCTAGGGGTGGCACTAACCTTTCGTAAGTACGCACTTCAAAGTAGGGTACTGATATGCAGGTAATGAACACCGCGTCCCCGGCGCCCTCCGCGGACCCCGGCGCCCCGGCCGGCCCGCTGCCCCCGCCCGACGTCTTCGACCGGATGTGCCCCTCCCGGGGCGTCCTGGAGCACGTCACCAGCCGCTGGGGCGTCCTGGTGCTGGGCGCACTGCACGAGCGCGGCTACCGGTTCAGCGAGCTGCGCCGCCGGATCACCGGGGTGAGCGAGAAGATGCTCGCCCAGACGCTGCAGACGCTGGAGCGCGACGGCTTCGTGCTGCGCGAGGCCCACCCGGTCATCCCGCCCAGGGTCGACTACAGCCTGACCCCGCTCGGCCGGGAGGCCGCCCGGCTGGTCGCCGAGCTGGCGCACTGGACCGAGGAACGCGTCCCGGTCGTCCTGGCCGCCCGCGACGAGTACGACGCCCGGGGGCGCTGACGGCCGCCCGGGAGCCGGCGCGCGACCGACGAGGGGTGCGTCGGGCTAGGAACGGGCGTGCTGCTCGATGAGGGCCGCCAGACCGTCCAGCACCCGGGCCAGGCCGAAGGCGTAGGCGTGGTCCGGGTCGTAGGCGCCGCCGTGCGCCTCGCCGGCGGCGGCGCCGACCCGGGCCGCGACCGGGTGGCGCTCGGCGTCGAAGACCCGGGCCAGCAGTTCCGCGTTGGCGGCCCACCACTGGGCGTCGGTCATCGCGCTCTCCTGCCGGGCCGCGCGCTCGTCCGCCGCCATCCGGGCGCAGGTCTCCACGAAGCCCAGCAGATGGGTGAGCGCGGCGTCCAGCTCGACGTCCGGCAGGCCGGTGCCCTCCAGGGCGCGCAGCTCGTACTCGTACTTCGCCATCAGGCCGGGCCCGAGCGGCGGGCGGCTGGTGCCCACCGCCACCGTCCACGGATGGGCGCGGTACAGCGCGCGGTTGTCCTCGGCCACGGCGGCGGCCCCGGCCCGCCAGCCGTCGTCGGCGGGGGCGGTGCGGGGCATGGCCGCGTAGACGGTGTCCAGCATCAGGTCGAGCAGTTCCGCCTTGCCGGGCACATAGGTGTAGAGCGCCATCGGCGAGACGCCGAGCGCCTGGGCGACCCGCCGCATGGTCACGGCGTCCACCCCCTCGGCGTCCGCGATCGCGATCGCGGCGGCGGCGATCTCCGCCGGGCTCTTCGCCTGCCGGGGCCCGCGCCGGCCGGGCTTCTCCTGCGCCGACAGGCCCCAGAGCAGTGCGAGCGTGCGCGCCGGGTCCCCGGCGCTGCTGCGGTCACTGGCCATGGACCCGATCCTTTCACGCCCGGCCCGCCGGTACCGTCGGGGCCATGACCGCCGCCGACCCCGACCCGCTGCCGGGCACCGACACCCCCGAGGCCGTCCGCCCCCGGGTGACCTGCCGCCGCTGCCACCGCCCGCTGCACGACCCGGAGTCGCGCATCCTCCGCCTCGGCCCCGAGTGCCGCGACCCGGCCGAGCGCGTGCCCCGCCACGAGGTCGACCAGGACCCGCTGCCCGGACTGGACTAGAACGCGGCCACCCTGCGTGACCGGGATCACTGTTCCCGATTTCTCCGTACTGCGTATAGTGTACTGCGTACGGTAAACAGTCGACGAGAGGGTCATCGACCATGCAGATCACTTCCTCCGCCGTTTCGCTCACCGTCGAGGACGTCGGGGCGTCGGCGTCGTTCCTGCGGGAGCACTTCGGGTTCGCCGAGCAGATGTCGGCCGAGGGGTTCGTCTCCCTCGGGCACCCGAGCGCCGGGGTGAACGTCGTCCTCCTGGCGCGCGGGATCGAGGTCCTGCCGGAGGGCTTCCGCGACCAGGTCGCCGCCGGGCTGATCCTGGCCTTCGTGGTCGCCGACGTGGCCGCCGAGGAGGCGCGGCTGCGGGCCGCCGGGGTGAGGATCACCATGGCGCTGCGCGAGGAGCCGTGGGGCGAGAAGCTCTTCCAGGTCACCGACCCGAACGGGGTCGTGGTCCAGGTCGTGGAGTGGGCCGAGCAGCAGTAAGCGGCCGCGCGCAACGAAGGCGGCGCCCCCGGCCCGGAGGGGTCGGGGGCGCCGCCGTGCTCGTCGGACCGGCCGGGATCAGTCGACCGTCCAGGTGTCGCCGCCGATGAGCAGCGCGCCGAGGTCGCCCTCACCGCGGTCGGCGGCGGCGGTGGCCAGCTGGTCGGCCATCAGCTCGTCGTACACCGGCCGGCGGACGTCGCGCAGCACCCCGATCGGGGTGTGGTGCAGGGTGTCCGCGTCGGCGATCCGGGAGAGCGCGAACGCCGTGGCCGGGCCCGGCGCGTGGGCGTCGTGGACCAGCAGGGCCGACTCGTTCTCCGCGGTGACGGCGTCGACGAACAGCTCGCCGTCGGCGCCGCGGAAGACGCCCCGGGCGCGGTCCGCGCCGAAGCGGACCGGCTGCCCGTGCTCCAGCCGGATCAGCGCCTCGTCCCGGGTGCCGGCCTCCTTGAGCACCTCGAAGGCGCCGTCGTTGAAGATGTTGCAGTTCTGGTAGATCTCGACCAGTGCGGTGCCCTCGTGCTCGGCCGCCGCCCGCAGCACCGACTGGAGGTGCTGGCGGTCGGAGTCGATGGTCCGGGCGACGAAGGTGGCCTCCGCGCCGATGGCCAGCGAGAGCGGGTTGAACGGGGCGTCCAGTGATCCCATCGGTGTGGACTTGGTGATCTTCCCGAGTTCACTGGTCGGCGAGTACTGGCCCTTGGTCAGGCCGTAGATACGGTTGTTGAACAGAAGGATCTTCAGATTCACATTGCGGCGCAGTGCGTGGATCAGATGATTTCCACCGATCGACAACGCGTCGCCGTCCCCGGTCACCACCCAGACGCTGAGGTCCCGCCGGGAGGTCGCCAGCCCGGTGGCGATCGCCGGGGCACGGCCGTGGATCGAGTGCACCCCGTAGGTGTTCATGTAGTACGGGAAGCGGGACGAGCAGCCGATACCGGAGACGAAGACGGTGTTCTCCCGTCTGATCCCCAACTCCGGCATGAACGCCTGCACCGCCGCCAGGATCGCGTAGTCACCGCAGCCCGGGCACCAGCGCACCTCCTGGTCGGTCTTGAACTCCTTGGCGCTCTGCGGCGCCTCGGCCTTCGGGACCAGCTTCAACGAGCGGAACTGCTCGCTCATCGGTTGTCCTCCTCGTCCAGGGTGCCGATCGCCGCCCACAGCACGTCCGCCAACTGCGCCGCCTTGAAGGGCAGTCCGCGCACCTGGTTGTAGGACTCCGCGTCCACCAGGTACTTGGCGCGCAGCAGCAGCGCCAGCTGGCCGAGGTTCATCTCGGGCACGACGACCTTGTCGTAACTCCGCAGCACCGTGCCCAGGTTGGCCGGGAACGGGTTGAGGTTGCGCAGGTGCGCCTGGGCGACCAGTCCGCCGTCCGAGCGGACCCGGCGGACCGCCGCGGTGATCGGGCCGTACGTCGAACCCCAGCCGAGCACCAGGACCCGGGCCTCGCCGGAAGGATCGTCGACCACCGTGTCGGGCACCGTGATGCCGTCCACCTTGGCCTGCCGGGTGCGGACCATGAAGTCGTGGTTGGCCGGGTCGTAGGAGATGTTGCCGGTGCCGTCCTGCTTCTCGATACCGCCGATCCGGTGCTCCAGGCCGGGCGTGCCGGGCAGCGCCCAGGGGCGGGCCAGCGTCCGGGGGTCGCGCAGGTAGGGCCAGTAGGAGCCGTCCTCGCGGTTCGGCTCGGTGGCGAAGTCCGGGTCGATCAGCGGAAGTTCGTCGACCGCCGGGATCCGCCAGGGCTCCGAGCCGTTGGCCAGGTAGCCGTCCGAGAGCAGGAAGACCGGGGTGCGGTAGGTGACCGCGATGCGGGCCGCCTCCAGTGCCGCGTCGAAGCACTCGGCCGGTGTCGCCGGGGCCACGATCGGCACCGGGGCCTCGCCGTTGCGGCCGAACATCGCCTGCAGCAGGTCGGCCTGCTCGGTCTTGGTCGGCAGACCGGTGGACGGGCCGCCGCGCTGGATGTCCACCACCAGCAGCGGAAGTTCGAGCGACACGGCCAGGCCGATGGTCTCGCTCTTGAGCGCCACGCCCGGGCCGGAGGTGGTGGTCACGCCGAGCGCGCCGCCGAAGGCCGCGCCGAGGGCCGCGCCGATGCCGGCGATCTCGTCCTCGGCCTGGAAGGTGCGCACGCCGAAGTTCTTGTGCCGGCTGAGCTCGTGCAGGATGTCCGAGGCCGGGGTGATCGGGTACGAGCCCAGGTAGAGCGGCAGCCCGGAGCGCCGGGCGGCGGCGATCAGGCCGTAGGACAGCGCCAGGTTGCCGGAGATGTTGCGGTAGCGGCCCGGCGGCAGCTTGGCCGGCGACACCTCGTAGGACACCGCGAAGGACTCGGTGGTCTCGCCGAAGTTCCAGCCGGCCCGGAAGGCGCTGATGTTGGCCTCGGCGATCTGCGGCTTCTTGGCGAACTTGGTGCGCAGGAAGGACTCGGTGCCGTGGGTCGGGCGGTGGTACATCCAGGAGAGCAGGCCCAGCGCGAACATGTTCTTGGCGCGCTCGGCGTCCTTGCGGGCGAGGCCGCTCTCCTTGAGCGCTTCCAGGGTCAGCGTGGTGAGCGGCACCTTGTGCAGGTGGTAGCCCTGCAGCGAGCCGTCCTCCAGCGGGTCCGCGCCGTACCCGACCTTGGCGAGCGCGCGCTTGGTGAACTCGTCGGTGTTGACGATGATCTCCGCACCGCGCGGCAGGTCGGGGAGGTTGGCCTTGAGGGCGGCCGGGTTCATCGCCACCAGGACGTTGGGGGCGTCCCCCGGGGTCAGGATGTCGTGGTCGGCGAAGTGGAGTTGGAAGGACGAGACACCCGGCAGGGTTCCGGCGGGAGCGCGGATCTCGGCCGGGAAGTTGGGCAGGGTGGAGAGGTCGTTGCCGAAGGACGCCGTCTCCGAGGTGAAGCGGTCGCCGGTGAGCTGCATGCCGTCGCCGGAGTCGCCGGCGAACCTGATGATCACCCGGTCCAGCTTGCGGATCGGCTTGGTGCCCCGGTGCTGTGGACCGACCGGCACGGCAGGGCCCGATCGGCCCTCGTCCCCGTTCGAGCCGTCCACTGCTTCTGACTGATCGACCTGACTGGTCACTGCCGCGGACCTCCTCGTGGGCACCAGCCGCGGGCGTGAGCCGTGTGCCCCGTCCGCCTGGTGCACCTCTCGCATCCTATGCGGGTAAGGATTGCCTTGGACGGAACTTCCCGATGCGGCGGAAAATCACCGCCGCAGCCGGGAAAAACGCCGTGAACGACCGGTTCGGGACACTGGATCGACCATATGGTTCGGACGCGAACGCCACCTTCGAACGGTCCGACGGCCGGCCGGTCAGGAATTCAGATAGGTGAGCACCGCGAGCACGCGCCGGTGATCTCCCGGGCTCTGCGCGAGCCCCAGCTTCAGGAAGATGTTGCTGACGTGCTTCTCCACCGCGCCCTCCGAGACCACCAGCTGCTTGGCCACCGCGGTGTTGGTCCGGCCCTCCGCCATCAGCCCCAGCACCTCGCGCTCGCGCGGGGTGAGCCCGGCCAGCACGTCGCCCTTGCGGCTGCGGCTCAGCAGCTGCTGGACGACCTCCGGGTCCAGCGCGGTGCCGCCCTCGGCGACCCGCACCACCGCGTCCACGAACTCGCGCACCTCGGCCACCCGGTCCTTCAGCAGGTAGCCGACGCCACGGGTGGAACCGGCCAGTAGTTCGGATGCGTAGCGCTCCTCGACGAACTGCGACAGGACCAGCACGCCGAGCTCCGGGTAGAGGCCGCGCAGGGTCACGCAGGCCCGCAGGCCCTCGTCGGTGTGGGTGGGGGGCATCCGCACATCGGAGACCACCACATCGGGCAGCGCGCCGTCGGCGGCCAGGTCGTGGATCGTCTTGATCAGTGCCTCGCCGTCACCGACGCCGGCCACCACCTCCAGGCCGCGGTCGGTGAGCAGCCGGGTCAGGCCCTCCCGCAGCAGTACGGAGTCCTCGGCGATGACGACGCGAAGCATGGCGGCCTTCCGGATGGGCGGAGGTGCGGACACGGTGCTGACGGGTGTCAGTCTCCCCCATCCGCGCGGGTCCCCGGGACCAGGGGCGGCACATCGCCCCGCCCGCTCCCGGCGGGCGGCCGGAGGGCCTGAGGGCCTGAGGGCCTGAGGGCCGTCGGGCCGTGAGCTGTGGGCCGTCGGGCCGTCGGGCCGTCGGGCCGTCACATGGTCCGGATGGCCACCGAGTCGCAGAGCGCCTGCAGCGCGTTCTTCGCCGGGCCGGCCGGGAGCGGGTCCAGCAGCGCCCGGGCCTCCTCGGCGTGCCGCAGGGTCTCCCGGCGGGCGTGCTCCAGCGCCGGGTGGTGGCGCAGCAGCCGCAGCGCCTCGGCGTGCAGCTCGTCGTCGGCGAGGTCCTTGCGCAGCAGCTCGCGCAGCCGGGCGTCGTCCGGGTCGGCCGGGTCCGCGGGCATCTGCCGCAGCAGCAGGGTCGGCAGGGTCTCCACGCCCTCGCGCAGGTCGGTGCCGGGGGTCTTGCCGGACTCGTGGCCGTCGCTGGCGATGTCCAGCACGTCGTCGGCCAGCTGGAAGGCGATGCCGATCCGCTCGCCGAAGGCGCTGAGGATGTCGATCACCCAGGGTTCGGCGCCGGCCGCCAGCGCTCCTATCCGGCAGGAGACGGCGATCAGCGAGCCGGTCTTGCCGGCCAGCACCCTCAGGTAGTGGTCGAGCGGGTCGTCCTCCGGGCCGGGGCCGGCGGTCTCCAGGATCTGGCCGGTGACCAGCCGCTCGAACGCGTCGGCCTGCAGCCGGACGGCCTCCGGGCCGAGGTCGGCGAGCACCTGGGAGGCGCGGGAGAAGAGGAAGTCGCCGGTCAGGATGGCGACCGAGTTGTCCCACCGGGAGTTGGCGCTGGGGGCGCCGCGCCGCACCGGGGCCTCGTCCATGACGTCGTCGTGGTAGAGCGTGGCGAGGTGGGTGAGCTCGACGACCACGGCGGCCGGGACCACCCCTGGCGCGTTGGCGTCGCCGAACTGGGCGGCGAGCAGCACCAGCAGCGGACGGAAGCGCTTGCCGCCGGCCTCCATCAGGTGGCTGGCGGTGACGGTGATGAACGGGACGTCGCTCTTCACGGCGTCCGTGAGCGCGATCTCCACCGCGTCCATCCCGGCCTGGACGTCGCGGGTCAGATCGCGGTCCTGCACGCTGAGCCCAAAGGGTCCCACGACGGTCACGAAGACCACTCCTCTGTCCCTGGTCGATCTAGCGGCCCGGTCCCTGAGTGCCGCCGCTGGCCATACAGGCAGGGTATCCGGTCGCGAGTGGATCACTGCACGGGCGTGCGGCTCTGTCATGCCCGGGGCGTCCCCGCTGGCCAGCACCGATTCCCCAACGACGCGTCCGGGCCGCGCACGGGGGCGCGACCCGGACGGTCGGCGGAGCGGTCGCCCCGCTCTCCGCCGGGGCGGTCGGCCGGGCCCCGGCGGGACGGCCGACCGGTCCCGGGCGGACGGTCAGCCGACGAAGAACACGGCCTTCGAGGCCAGGTCGAGGAAGTACTGCGGCAGCAGTCCGAGCCCCACCGTGACCAGCACACCGACGCCGATCGCGGTCGCCGTGAAGGCGCTCGGGATGGCGACGGTCGGGCCGCCCGGCTGCGGGTCGGAGAAGAACATCAGCACGATGACCCGGATGTAGAAGAACGCCGCGACCGCCGAGCTGAGCACGCCCACGATCACCAGCGGGGTGGCCCCGCCGGCCGCCGCGGCCTGGAACACCGCGAACTTCCCGGTGAACCCTGAGGTCAGCGGGATGCCCGCGAAGGCCAGCAGGAAGAGCGCGAACACCGCCGCGACCAGCGGGGAGCGCCGGCCCAGGCCCGCCCAGCTGGACAGGTGGGTGGCCTCGCCCTTGGAGTCGCGCACCAGGGTGACCACGGCGAACGCGCCGAGCGTCACGAAGGAGTACGCCAGCAGGTAGAACAGCACCGAGCCGACGCCCTGCCGGTTGCTGGCGATCACGCCGGTGAGGATGAAGCCGGCGTGCGCGATCGAGGAGTAGGCGAGCAGCCGCTTGACGTCCTGCTGGGTGACGGCGAGGACCGCGCCGACCACCATGGTGAGGATCGCCACACCCCAGAGCACCGGCCGCCAGTCCAGCCGCAGCGCCGGGAAGGCCACGTAGAACAGCCGCAGCACGGCGCCGAACGCGGCCACCTTGGTCGCCGCCGCCATGAAGCCGGTGACCGGCGTCGGCGCGCCCTGGTAGACGTCCGGGGTCCAGGAGTGGAACGGCACCGCGCCGACCTTGAAGAGCAGGCCCACCGACAGCATCGCCAGGCCCACCAGCAGCAGGGCGTCGTTCTGGGTCGAGGAGACCAGCGCCGGGGTGAGCAGTGCGTTGCCGGAGATGACGTCGGCGATCTCGCCCAGCCGCACCGTGCCCGCGAAGCCGTACAGCAGCGCGGTGCCGAACAGGAAGAACGCCGAGGCGAAGGCGCCGAGGAGGAAGTACTTGACCGCCGCCTCCTGGGAGAGCAGCCGGCGGCGCCGGGCCAGCGCGCAGAGCAGGTAGAGCGGGAGGGAGAAGACCTCCAGCGCGACGAACATCGTCAGCAGGTCGTTGGCGGCCGGGAACAGCAGCATGCCGCCGACCGCGAACATGGTGAGCGGGAAGACCTCACTGGTGGTGAAGCCGGCCCGGATCGCGCCGCGCTCCTGCTCGCCGCCGGGGGTGGCGGAGGCCTGGGCGGCGAACGCATCGGCCGGTGCGCCCCCGGCCTTGGGCTCCAGCCGGCGCTCGGCGTAGGTCAGCACCGCGACCACCGCGACCAGCAGGATGACGCCCTGGAGGAAGAGCGTCGGGCCGTCCAGGGCGACCGCGCCCATCGCGACCGCGTCGACCTTGGTGGTGCCGTAGCCCTGGGCGGCGAGCACCAGGACGGCGACGAAGGCGCCGGCCAGGCCGGTCAGCGCGGTCACCACCTGGGCCCAGTGCCGCAGCCGCCGGGGCAGGAAGGCCTCCAGCAGGATGCCGGTCACGGCGGCACCGAACACCACCAGCATCGGCGAGAGCCGGCCGTACTCGATGTGCGGTGCGGGGATGCTCTGGGTGCCGCCGGCGGCGGCGAGCCATCCGGTGCTGCTCATTTGTGCTCACCTCCTGAGCGGGCGGCCCCGTCCTGGCCGTTCCCGTGGTCGGCGACCGGGTGGGCCGGCGCCGGGTCGGTCTGGTGGACCTGCGAGAGGGTCGCGTTCACCGAGGGGTTGACCAGATCGGTGAGCGGCTTCGGGTAGACGCCGAGCAGCACGGTGAGCGCCACCAGCGGGGCCACCACGGCGAGTTCGCGGGCCTTGAGGTCGGTGATGCCGCTGACGCCCTCCTTGACCGGGCCGGTCATGGTGCGCTGGTAGAGCAGCAGGGCGTACAGCGCGGCGAGCACGATGCCGAGGGTGGCCACGATGCCCACCGCCGGGTAGCGGGTGAAGGTGCCGACCAGGACCAGGAACTCGCTGACGAAGGGCGCCAGTCCGGGCAGCGAGAGGGTGGCCAGTCCGCCGATGAGGAAGGTACCGGCGAGCACCGGGGCGACCTTCTGCACGCCGCCGTAGTCGGCGATCAGCCGGGAGCCGCGGCGGGAGATCAGGAAGCCGGCCACCAGCATCCACGCGGCGGTGGAGATGCCGTGGTTGACCATGTAGAGGGTGGCTCCGCTCTGACCCTGGCTGGTCAGCGCGAAGATGCCCATGATGATGAAGCCGAAGTGCGAGATCGAGGCGTAGGCGACCAGCCGCTTGATGTCCTTCTGGCCGATGGCCAGCAGCGCGCCGTAGATGATCCCGATCACCGAGAGGACCAGGATCGCCGGTCCGAAGGTCTTCGAGGCCTCCGGGAACAGCCCGAGGCAGAAGCGGAGCATCGCGAAGGTGCCGACCTTGTCGACCACGGCGGTGATCAGCACGGCGGTGCCGGCGGTGGCCTCGCCCATCGCGTTCGGCAGCCAGGTGTGCAGCGGCCAGAGCGGGGCCTTGACCGCGAAGGCGAAGAAGAAGCCGAGGAACAGCGCCTTCTCGGCGGGGCCGCTGAACTGCAGCCGGCCGTCGGCGACCGCGCCGGTGAGCGCCTGCAGGTCGAAGGTGGCCAGGCCCTGGTCCTGCGCGATCACGTACAGGCCGATCACGGCGGCCAGCATGACCAGGCCGCCGAGCAGGTTGTACAGCAGGAACTTCACCGCGGCGTAGGACCGCTGACGGTCCGACTCCGGGCCGCCGGCCCGGTCCCCGAAGCCGCCGATGAGGAAGTACATCGGGATCAGCATGGCTTCGAAGAACACGTAGAAGACGAAGACGTCGGTGGCGTAGAAGGAGACGATCACCATCGCCTCCACCGCCAGGACCAGGGCGAAGAAGCCCTGGGTGCGGCGCCGGTTCTCGAAGGTCCCCTCGGCCGCGGCCGCGGCCGCGCCCGTCGCCGAGGTGGCCGCGGGGGCGGCCGGGTCGGCGTCGTGCCAGGAGGCCAGCAGCACGACCGGCACCAGGACGGCGGTGAGCAGGGCGAGGACGGCGCCGATGCCGTCCACGCCGAGCGAGAAGCTGATGCCGAAGGAGCGGATCCAGCTGTAGGACTCGGTCAGCTGGTAGCGCGCGCCGTCCGGGTCGAACCGCACGGCCACCGCCCCGGCCAGGGCCAGGGTGACGGCCGAGAAGGCCAGTGCCGCCGTCTTGGCGGTGCGCCGCCGGCTCTCGCTGGTCCCGGCCGGCAGCGCGGCGGTGACCACCGCGCCGGCCGCCGGGACCGCGCAGGTGGCGGTGAGGAGGGCGCTCATGCCTCGGCCTCCTGACGACGTGTGTAATCCGGGTGCATCAGACGGACCTCATCAGGAGAGTCGTGGCGACCAGCACCAGCGTGCCGCCGAACATGGAGAGCGCGTACGTGCGGACGTAGCCGGTCTGGATCCGCCGCAGCCGGCTGGAGACCCCGCCGATGGTGGCGGCCAGGCCGTTGACGAAGCCGTCCAGGCCGCGGCTGTCGAAGTAGACCAGGGCGGCGGTGAGCGCCGAGCCCGGGCGGACCAGCACGGCGTGGTTGAAGTCGTCCTGGAGGAGGTCCCGGCGGGCGGCCCGGGTGAGCGGGGAGCCGTAGGGCGGCACCACCGGGACGGCGGAGCGGCCGTACACCAGGTACGAGAGCGCGACGCCGGCCACCATGCAGGCGCTGGTGAGCAGGGTGACCACCAGCGGGGAGAGCGGGGAGTTCCCCTCGTCGTGGCCGGTGACCGGCTCCAGCCAGTGGAGGAAGGAGCTGTTGAAGGCGAACAGCCCGCCGGCGAGCACCGAGCCGATCGCCAGCACGATCATCGGAACGGTCATGGTGCGCGGCGACTCGTGCGGGTGCGGCTCGTGGCCCTGGGCGTCCGGCTGCCAGCGCTTCTCGCCGAAGAAGGTCAGGATCATCACCCGGGTCATGTAGAACGCGGTGACCGCGGCGCCGGTCAGGGTGCACAGGCCGAGGATCCAGCCCTCGGTGCCGCCCTTGGCGAACGCCGCCTCGATGATCTTGTCCTTGGAGAAGAACCCGGACAGGCCCGGGAAGCCGATGATGGCCAGGTAGCCCAGGCCGAAGGTGACGAAGGTGACCTTCATGTGCTTCCACAGGCCGCCGTAGTGACGCATGTTCACCTCGTCGTTCATGCCGTGCATGACCGACCCGGCGCCGAGGAACAGCCCGGCCTTGAAGAAGCCGTGGGTCACCAGGTGCATGATCGCGAAGGCGTAGCCGATCGGGCCGAGGCCGGCCGCGAGGATCATGTAGCCGATCTGCGACATGGTCGAACCGGCCAGCGCCTTCTTGATGTCGTCCTTGGCGCAACCGACGACGGCACCGAAGAGCAGGGTGACCGCGCCGACCACCACCACGGCTGTCTGGGCGTCCGGCGCCAGGTTGAAGATCGCCCCGGAGCGGGTGATCAGGTAGACGCCGGCGGTGACCATGGTGGCCGCGTGGATCAGCGCGGAGACCGGGGTCGGGCCCTCCATCGCGTCCCCGAGCCAGGACTGCAGCGGCACCTGCGCGGACTTGCCGCAGGCGGCGAGCAGCAGCATCAGGCCGATCGCGGTCAGCTTGCCCTCGCTCGCGCTGTCGGCGGTGGCGAAGACCGGCTCGAAGGTGAAGGAGCCGAACTCGACGAACATCAGCATGATCGCGATGGACAGGCCCAGGTCGCCGACGCGGTTGACGATGAACGCCTTCTTGGCGGCCGTCGCGGCGCTCGGCTTGTGCTGCCAGAAGCCGATCAGCAGGTACGAGGCGAGGCCGACGCCCTCCCAGCCGAAGTACAGCAGCAGGTAGTTGTCGGCGACCACCAGCAGCAGCATGGCCGCCAGGAAGAGGTTCAGGTAGGCGAAGAACCGGCGCCGGCGCTCGTCGTGCGCCATGTAGCCCACCGAGTAGAGGTGGATCAGCGTGCCGACACCGGTGATCAGCAGGACGAAGGTCATCGAGAGCTGGTCGAGCCGGAAGGAGACGTCGGCCTGGAAGCCGTTCACCGGGATCCAGCTGAACAGGTGCTCGGTGACGGCGCGTTCCTCGGCGTCCCGGCCCAGCATGGACGAGAACAGCGCGAGGCCGAAGCCGAAGGACAGTGCGGCGAGCGCGGTGGCCAGCCAGTGGCCGAACCGGTCGAAGGTCCGTCCACCGAGCAGCAGCAGGGCGGCGCCGGCCAGCGGGGCCGCGACCAGCAGCGGAATGAGAGAGTTCACCGAGGCCCTCCGCCTACAGCTTCATCAGGTTGCTGTCGTCGACCGAAGCGGAGTGCCTGGTCCGGAAGATCGAAACGATGATCGCGAGGCCGACCACGACCTCGGCCGCCGCGACCACCATCGTGAAGAACGCGATGATCTGGCCGTCCAGGTTGCCGTGCATCCGGGAGAAGGTGACCAGCGCCAGGTTGGAGGCGTTGAGCATCAGCTCGACGCACATGAACAGGACGATCGCGTTCCGCCGGATCAGCACGCCGGAGGCGCCGATGGTGAACAACAGGGCGGAGAGATAGAGGTAGTTGACCGGATTCACTCCGCCCCCTCCTCGTCGTGGTCGGACGCCGGGCGGTTCGCCGGCGCCGTGTGGTTGGCGGCCACCGGCTCCAGCGCCTGGCGCGGGCCGGTCACCGGCGGGCGCTCGGACGGCGCGCGGCCCAGCCAGTCGGCGGTGGTGGACTCCAGCTCGGCCATCCGGGCCAGCATCTCCTGGCTGACGTCGCGGATCTGGCCGCGCTCGCGCAGGGTCGCCATCACCGAGTCCTCGGCGATCGTGCCGTCCGGCAGCAGGCCCGGGATGTCCACCGCGTTGTGCCGGGCGTAGACGCCGGGTGCGGGCAGCGGCGGGACCTGAAGGTTGTCCGCGACCCGCTGGGCGGCCAGCTCGCGCTGGGTCTTCGGGGCCTTCACGTGCTCGCGGTGGGTCAGCACCATGGCGCCGATCGCGGCCGTGATCAGCAGCGCACCGGTGACCTCGAAGGCCCACACGTACTTGGTGAAGATCAGCCGGGCCAGGCCCTGGACGTTGCCCTCGGCATTGGCCTCGGCGAGGCCGCCGAAGGTGTCCAGCTTGGCGTTGGCGATCCCGGCGACCAGCAGCACGCCGAAGCCCAGGCCGCAGAACACGGCGGCGAACCGCTGGCCCTTCAGCTGCTCCTTCAGCGAGTCCGCGCTGGTGACGCCGACCAGCATCACCACGAACAGGAAGAGCATCATGATCGCGCCGGTGTAAACAACGATCTGCACCACGCCCAGGAACACCGCGCCCTGGGCCATGTAACAGACCGCCAGGGCGAGCATCGTGGCGGCCAGGCAGAGCGCGCTGTGCACCGCCTTCTTCATCAGCAGCATGCCGAGGGCGCCGCCGACGGCGATCACCGCGAGCACCCAGAACTGGACGGCCTCGCCGGTGGAGGTCGCACCGGTGACGGCGGCGAGGGTGGCGGGGGCGGCGGTCACGACTGCGCCTCCTTCTCCCGCTCGGTGCGCTCCTGGGGCTCGGTGCCCGGCGCCGCCGCGGTGATCTCACCGCGGTAGTAGGCGCCCTCGTCGGCGCCCGGGAAGATCGCGTGCGGGGTGTCGACCATGCCCTCGGAGAGGCCGACCAGCAGCTGCTCCTTGGTGAAGATGAGGTCCTTGCGGGAGGAGTCCGCGAGCTCGTACTCGTTGGTCATGGTGAGCGCCCGGGTCGGGCAGGCCTCGATGCACAGACCGCACAGGATGCAGCGGGCGTAGTTGATCTGGTACACCGCGCCGTACCGCTCGCCCGGCGAGTAGCGCTCCTCCTCCTGGTTGTCCGCGCCCTCGACGTAGATGGCGTCGGCCGGGCAGGCCCAGGCGCACAGCTCGCAGCCGACGCACTTCTCCAGGCCGTCCGGGTGCCGGTTGAGCTGGTGGCGGCCGTGGAAGCGCGGGGCGGTGGGCTTCTTCTGCTCCGGGTACTGCTCGGTGAGCCGCTTCTTGAACATGGCCTTGAAGGTCACGCCGAAGCCGGCGGCCGGTCCGAGGATGGACGGCTTCTCGGCCCGCTCGGGCCGGTCGGTCCGGGGGTTCTGGTCGGACGACATCTCGGTTCAGCTCCCTTCGGAATGGTCGGCCCCGTTGAGGGCGTCCTGGAGTTGCTTCGGGGCGCGGCTGCGCCGGCGCGGGACCGGCGGGAGCTGCTGGCCGGGCAGCGGCGGCACCGGGTAGCCGCCGGCCATCGGGTCGAACTCGCCGCTCGGCGCACCGTCCTCGGTCTCCGGCCGGCGCTTGACGACGTCCCGCAGCAGGCCGAGCAGCAGCAGCGCACCGACCGGGGCGCCGACGTAGAGCACCACCTCGCCGAACCCGTAGCCCTCGTTGCGCAGCGCCCGGACGGCGGCCACCATCACCAGCCAGACCAGCGAGACCGGGATGAGCACCTTCCAGCCGAGCTTCATGAACTGGTCGTAGCGGAACCGCGGCAGGGTGCCGCGCAGCCAGATGAAGAAGAACAGCAGCAACTGGATCTTGAGGGTGATCCAGAGCAGCGGCCACCAGCCGTGGTTGGCGCCCTCCCAGAAGGTGGAGACCGGCCAGGGGGCCCGCCAGCCGCCCAGGAACAGGGTGGAGGCGACGGCCGAGACGGTGACCATGTTGATGTACTCGGCCAGCATGAACATCGCGAACTTCAGCGAGGAGTACTCGGTGTTGAAGCCGCCGACCAGCTCGCCCTCGGCCTCCGGGAGGTCGAACGGCGCGCGGTTGGTCTCCCCGACCATCGCCACGATGTAGACGATGAACGACACCGGCAGCAGCACCGCGAACCAGGTCGGCTGCTGCGAGGAGACGATCTCCGAGGTGGACATCGAGCCGGAGTAGATGAACACCGCCGCGAAGGACAGGCCCATCGCGATCTCGTAGCTGATCATCTGGGCCGAGGAGCGCAGACCGCCGAGCAGCGGGTAGGTCGAGCCGGAGGACCAGCCGGCCAGCACGATGCCGTAGATGCCGACCGAGGCGGTGGCCAGGATGTAGAGCAGCGCCACCGGGAAGTCGGTCAGCTGCATCGGCGTCCGGGTGCCGAACACCGACACCTCGTCGCCGGCCGGACCGAACGGGATCACCGCGAAGGCCATGAACGCCGGGATCGCGCAGACGATCGGGGCCAGCACGTAGACCGCCTTGTCGGCGCCCTTGACCACGAGGTCTTCCTTGAGCGCCAGCTTCACGCCGTCGGCGAGCGACTGCAGCATCCCCCACGGGCCGTGCCGGTTGGGCCCGATGCGCAGCTGCATCCAGGCCACCACCTTGCGCTCCCAGACGATCGCCACGAGCACAGTGCCGACCAGGAAGGCGAAGCAGAACACCGCCTTCAGCAGGACCAGCCACCAGGGGTCACGGCCGAAGAAGCCCAGCGTCTCGTACGCGGCGAGGTCGTACCCGGCGAGCGGGTGCGAGGTGGGGTTCACTTCTCCTCCTCGTCGGGCTCGGTGCCCTGCGCCGGGGCGATGGTGACCAGGTGGCCGATGGTGGTGCCGAGCGTGCGGTGGGCGCCGCCCGGCGTGGAGTTGAGCGGGATCCAGACCGTGCGGTCCGGCATCTCCTTGCCGATCTCCAGCGGCAGGGTGACCGAACCGGCCGGGCCGGTGAGCCGCAGCGCGGGGGCGCCCGCGGCGCCGATCTCCTCGGCGGTGGTCGGCGAGATCCGGGCGACGGCCCGGTGCCGGGTGCCGGCCAGGTGCGGGTCGCCCTGCTGGAGCGAACCGCGGTCGAGCAGCAGGCGCCAGCCGGACAGCACCGCCTGGCCGGTGGCCGGGCGGGGCAGCACGCCGGGGTGGGCGGCCGGGGCGGCCGGGCGCTCGCCGGCCCAGGGCGCGAACCGGTCCAGCTCCAGCCGGGCGGCGCGGACGTCCGGCAGGCCGAGCCGGTGGCCCAGTGCGTCGGCGAGCATGTTCAGCACCCGCAGGTCCGGGTGCAGGTGGCGGCCCATCTGCTGGTCCGGCTTGAGCGCGGCCTCGAACATCCGCACCCGGCCCTCCCAGTCCAGGAAGGTGCCGGCCTTCTCCGCGACCGCGGCCACCGGCAGCACCACGTCGGCGTGCGCGGTGACGGCGGACGGGCGCAGCTCCAGCGAGACCACGAAGGGGACGGCGGCCAGCGCCAGCTCGGCCTGCGCCGGGTCGGCCAGGTCCTCCGGGTCGAGGCCGCCGATCAGCAGCGCGCCGAGTTCGCCGCCGACGGCCGCGGAGAGGATGGACTCGGTGTCCCGGCCGGGCCGCACCGGGAGGTCGGTCCCGCCCCAGACGGCGGCGGTTTCGGCCCGGGCGGCCGGGGCGTCGACGGGGCGGCCGCCCGGCAGCAGTCCGGGCAGCGCGCCCGCCTCGACCGCTCCGCGCTCGCCGGCCCGCCGGGGGATCCAGGCGAGCCGGGCACCGGTGGCGTGCGCGAGGCGCAGCGCGGCGGTCAGCGCGCCGGGGGCGGCGGCGGCCCGCTCGCCGACCAGGATCACCGCCCCGGGGGTGCGCAGCAGTTCGGCGGCGCGGCCGGCGTCGTCGCTGAGCGGCTCGTCGGCGGCGAGCGCGGCCAGCCACTCGGCCTCGGTGCCGGGCGCGGCGGGCAGCAGCGCCCCGTGCAGCTTGCCGAGGCCCCGGGAGGCGTGCGCGGCGACCGAGAAGACCGCCAGGCCGCGGTTGCGGTTGGCCTTGCGCAGCCGCAGGAAGACGATCGGCGACTCCTCCTCGGGCTCCAGGGCCACCAGCAGCGCCACCGGCGCGGCCTCCAGGTCCTGGTAGGTCACGCCCTCGCCGGTGATGTCCACGCCCTGCCCGGCGACCGCGGCGGCCAGGAAGCCGGCCTCCTCGGCGCTGTGCGGGCGGGCCCGGAAGTCCACGTCGTTGGTGCCGAGCACCACCCGGGCGAACTTGGCGTAGGCGTAGGCGTCCTCGACGGTGACCCGGCCGCCGGTGAGCACGCCGGTGCGGGCCTCGCGCAGCCCCTCGGCGGCCCTGGCCAGCGCCTCCGGCCAGGAGGCGGCGACGAGTTCGCTGCCCCGCCGGACCAGCGGGGTGGTGATCCGGTCGCGCTGCTGGGCGTAGCGGAAGGCGAACCGGCCCTTGTCGCAGTTCCACTCCTCGTTGACCGCCGGGTCCTCGCCGGCCAGCCGGCGCAGCACCTTGCCGCGCCGGTGGTCGGTGCGCTGGGCGCAGCCGGAGGAGCAGTGCTCGCAGACGCTCGGCGAGGAGACCAGGTCGAACGGGCGGGAGCGGAACCGGTAGGCCGCCGAGGTGAGGGCGCCGACCGGGCAGATCTGGATGGTGTTGCCGGAGAAGTACGACTCGAAGTCGTCGCCCTCGCCGGTGCCGACCTGCTGCAGGGCGCCGCGTTCGACCAGGTCGATGAACGGGTCTCCGGCGATCTGCTGGGAGAACCGGGTGCAGCGGGCGCAGAGCACGCAGCGCTCCCGGTCCAGCAGGACCTGGCTGCTGATCGGGACCGGCTTCTCGTAGGTGCGCTTCATCCCCTCGAAGCGGGAGTCGGTGTCCCCGGTGGACATCGCCTGGTTCTGCAGCGGGCACTCGCCGCCCTTGTCGCAGACCGGGCAGTCCAGCGGGTGGTTGATCAGCAGCAGCTCCATCACGCCGCGCTGGGCCTTCTCGGCGACCGGCGAGCTGAGCTGGGTGCGGACCACCATGCCCTCGGCCACCGGGATGGTGCACGAGGCGACCGGCTTGCGCTGGCCCTCGATCTCGACGATGCACTGGCGGCAGGCGCCGGCCGGGTCGAGCAGCGGGTGGTCGCAGAAGCGCGGGACCTGGGTGCCGATCTGCTCGGCGGCCCGGATCACCAGCGTCCCCTTGGGGACCTGCACTTCGACGCCGTCGATGGTGAGCGTGACCAGCTCGACCGCGGCCTGGCCGCCCTTGGAGGTGGAGGGTTCTGTGATCGTCACGCGTGCACCTCCCTTTCGGTGGCGGACTGGTGGCCGGGGCGGGGGCCGTCGGCCCAGACGGTGGAGGCGGCCGGGTCGAACGGGCAGCGGCGCTCGGTGAGGTGCTGCTCGTACTCGGCCCGGAAGTGCTGGAGCGAGGAGACGATCGGGCTGGCCGCGCCGTCGCCCAGCGCGCAGAAGGACTTGCCGTTGATGTTGTCGGCGATGTCGAGGAGCTTTTCGAGGTCGCCCTCGGTGCCCCCGCCGGCCTCGATCCGCTTGAGCAGCTGGACCAGCCAGTAGGTGCCCTCGCGGCAGGGGGTGCACTTGCCGCAGGACTCGTGGGCGTAGAACTCCGTCCAGCGGGTGACCGCGCGGACCACGCAGGTCGTCTCGTCGAAGATCTGCAGGGCCTTGGTGCCGAGCATCGAGCCGGCCGCGCCGACGCCCTCGTAGTCGAGCGGGACGTCGAGGTGCTCGTCGGTGAACATCGGGGTGGAGGAGCCGCCCGGGGTCCAGAACTTGAGCCGGTGGCCGGTCCGGATGCCGCCGCTGATGTCGAGCAGCTGGCGCAGCGTGATGCCGAGCGGGGCCTCGTACTGGCCGGGGTTGGTGACGTGGCCGGAGAGCGAGTAGAGCGTGAAGCCGGGGGACTTCTCGGTGCCGAGGCCCTTGAACCAGTCCTTGCCGCGGGCCAGGATCGGCGGCACCGAGGCGATCGACTCGACGTTGTTGACCACGGTCGGGCAGGCGTAGAGGCCGGCGATGGCCGGGAACGGCGGGCGCAGCCTGGGCTGGCCGCGGCGCCCCTCCAGCGAGTCGAGCAGGGCCGTCTCCTCGCCGCAGATGTACGCGCCGGCGCCGGCGTGGACGGTGATGTCCAGGTCGAGGCCCGAGCCGAGGATGTCCCGGCCGAGCAGTCCGGCCTCGTAGGCCTCGGCGACGGCGGCCTGGAGCCGGCGCAGCACCGGGACGACCTCGCCGCGCAGGTAGATGAAGGCGTGGTCGCAGCGGATCGCGTAGGACGCGATGATCATGCCTTCGATCAGGGCGTGGGGGTTGGCGAACAGCAGCGGGATGTCCTTGCAGGTGCCCGGCTCGGACTCGTCCGCGTTGACCACCAGGTAGTGCGGCTTGCCGTCGTTCTGCGGAATGAACTGCCACTTCATCCCGGTGGGGAAGCCGGCGCCGCCGCGGCCGCGCAGGCCGGCGTCCTTGACCAGGGCGATCACGTCGTCCGGGGGCATGGCGAGGGCGGCCCGCAGGCCGTCGTACCCGGCGTGGCGGCGGTAGGTGGCGAGGCTCCAGGGGCGGCTGTCGTCCCAGGAGGCGGACAGGACGGGGGTGAGCAGCTTCTCGGCCGGCTCGGCGGAGGTCATCACGCTTCGTTCCCTTCCTGGCCGGAGCCCTCGTGGCGGGGGGAGACGACGCGGGTGCCGCCGGTGCCGGGCAGGGCCTCGCCGCGGGCCAGCCGCAGGCCGGCCAGCGAGGGGGCGCCGCCGGCGCCGGACTCGTCGACGGCGCCGGGGCGCTCGTCGGGGAAGCCGGCCAGGATCCGGGCGGTCTCCTTGAAGGAGCAGAGCCGGGCGCCTCGGGTGGGGGCGGCCTCGCGGCCCGCGCGCAGGTCGTCGACCAGCCGCTTGGCGCTCTCCGGCGTCTGGTTGTCGAAGAACTCCCAGTTGACCATCACCACGGGGGCGTAGTCGCAGGCCGCGTTGCACTCGATGTGCTCGATCGAGATCCGGCCGTCCTCGGTGGTCTCGTTGTTCGCGATCCCGAGGTGTTCCTGGAGCTCGGCGAAGATCTGGTCGCCGCCGAGCACCGCGCACAGGGTGTTGGTGCAGACCCCGACGTGGTACTCGCCGGCGGGCCGGCGCCGGTACATGGTGTAGAAGGTGGCCACGGCGGTGACCTCGGCGGTGGTGAGGTCCAGTTGCTCGGCGCAGAACCGGATGCCGGTCGGGCTGACGAAGCCCTCCTCGGCCTGCACCAGGTGCAGCAGCGGCAGCAGGGCGGACCTGGCCACCGGGTAGCGGCCGATCAGCTCCGCGGCGTCGGCGGCCAGCCGGGCGTGCACCTCCTCGGGGTAGGGCCGGGCCGGCAGCGCCGGCATCCCCAGTCGGACGTCTGTCACCGGTCCACGCCTCCCATCACCGGGTCGATCCCGGCCACCGCGACGATGACGTCGGCCACCTGGCCGCCCTCGCACATCGCCGCCATCGTCTGCAGATTGGTGAACGACGGGTCCCGGAAGTGGACCCGGTACGGGCGGGTCCCGCCGTCGCTGACCACATGCACGCCCAGCTCGCCCTTGGGCGACTCGACCGCCGAGTAGGCCTGGCCGGCCGGGACCCGGAAGCCCTCGGTGACCAGCTTGAAGTGGTGGATCAGGGCCTCCATGGAGGTGCCCATGATCTTCCGGATGTGGTCGAGGGAGTTGCCCATCCCGTCCGGGCCGACGGCGAGTTGGGCGGGCCAGGCGATCTTCTTGTCGGCCACCATGACCGGGCCGGGGCGCAGCCGGTCCAGGCACTGCTCGACGATCCGCAGCGACTGCTTCATCTCCTCCAGGCGGATCAGGAAGCGGCCGTAGGAGTCGGCGCTGTCGGCGATCGCGACCTCGAAGTCGTAGTTCTCGTAGCCGCAGTACGGGTCGGTCTTGCGCAGGTCGTGCGGCAGGCCGGTGGCGCGCAGGATCGGGCCGGTGGCGCCGAGGGCCAGGCAGCCGGGCAGGTCGAGGAAGCCGACGTCGACCAGGCGGGCCTTGAACACCGGGTTGCCGGTGGCGAGCTTGTCGTACTCGTGCATCCGGGAGCGGAGCGTCTTCACGGCCTCGCGGATCTGGTCGACCGCTCCGGGCGGGAGGTCCTGGGCGAGGCCTCCGGGGCGGACGTAGGCGTGGTTCATCCGCAGGCCGGTGACCAGCTCGAAGACGTCCAGGATCAGCTCGCGGTCGCGGAAGCCGTAGATCATCAGCGTGGTGGAGCCGATCTCCATGCCGCCGGTGGCCAGGCAGACCAGGTGGGAGGCGATCCGGTTGAGCTCCATCATCAGCACCCGGATGACGCTGGCCCGCTCGGGGATGTCGTCGGTGATGCCGAGCAGCTTCTCGACCGCCAGGCAGTAGGCGGTCTCGTTGAACAGCGGGGTCAGGTAGTCCATGCGGGTCACGAAGGTGGTGCCCTGGACCCAGCTGCGGAACTCCATGTTCTTCTCGATGCCGGTGTGGAGGTAGCCGATGCCGCAGCGGGCCTCCGTCACGGTCTCGCCGTCGATCTCCAGGATCAGCCGCAACACCCCGTGGGTGGAGGGGTGCTGGGGGCCCATGTTGACGATGATGCGCTCGTCGTCGGCCCGGCCGACGGCCTCGACCACCTCGCCCCAGTCGCCGCCGGTGACCGTGAAGACCCGGCCCTCGGTGGTGTCCCGGGCGCCGGCCTCGGCGGCGCTGCCCTGGTGCGTCTCCTCGTAGTGCTGGGTGTTCATCAGCTGTACGACCTCCGCTGGTCGGGCGCCGGGATCTGGGCGCCCTTGTACTCGACGGGGATGCCGCCGAGCGGGTAGTCCTTGCGCTGCGGGTGGCCCAGCCAGTCGTCCGGCATCATGATCCGGGTGAGGGCCGGGTGGCCCTCGAAGACCAGACCGAAGAAGTCGTAGGCCTCGCGCTCGTGCCAGTCGTTGGTCGGGTAGACGCTGACCACGGACGGGATGCGCGGGTCGGCGTCCGGCGCGGTGACCTCCAGCCGGATCAGCCGGCCGTGGGTGATCGAGCGCAGGTGGTAGACCGCGTGCAGTTCGCGGCCCTGGTCGCCCGGGTGGTGCACGCCGCTCACCCCGAGGCAGAGCTCGAAGCGCAGCGCCGGGTCGTCGCGCAGGGTGCGGGCGGTGCGCAGCAGGTGCTCGCGGGCGATGTGGAAGGTGATCTCGGCGCGGTCGACGACGGTCTTCTCGATCACCTCGGCCGGGTCGAGGCCCTGTTCCTCCAGGGCGCCCTCCAGCTCGTCGGCGACCTCGTCGAACCAGCCGCCGTACGGGCGCTCGCTGGCCGGCGGCAGGGCGATCGGGGCGACCAGCCCGCCGAAGCCGGAGGTGTCGCCGCTGCCCTGGGCACCGAACATGCCCTGCCGGCGGCCGACCACCTCGACCGGAATCTCGCGGTGCGGCTGCTCGCGCCGGGTCTCGGGTACCTGCTCGTTCATCGCAGCAGCCCCCGCATCTCGCTCACCGGGGTCGCCTGCAGCGCGAGGGCCTCGCCCAGCTCCTCGGCGCGGCGCTTGTTCACGCCGAGCGGCTCGTGCTGAATCTTGTCGTGCAGCTTCAGGATCGCGTCCATCAGCATCTCCGGGCGGGGCGGGCAGCCGGGCAGGTAGATGTCCACCGGGACGATGTGGTCGACGCCCTGCACGATCGCGTAGTTGTTGAACATCCCGCCCGAGGAGGCGCAGACCCCCATCGAGATGACCCACTTCGGATTCGCCATCTGGTCGTAGACCTGGCGCAACACCGGGGCCATCTTCTGGCTCACCCGGCCCGCTACGATCATCAGGTCGGCCTGCCGGGGGGAGCCCCGGAACACCTCCATGCCGAACCGGGCCAGGTCGTAACGGCCCGCGCCGGTGGTCATCATCTCGATCGCGCAGCAGGCCAGCCCGAAGGTGGCCGGGAAGAGCGACGCCTTGCGCACCCAGCCGGCGGCCGTCTCCACGGTCGTGAGCAGAAAGCCGCTCGGCAGCTTCTCCTCGATTCCCATCAGATCCCTCTCAATGCCCTCAAGTCCGTTGGCTTGTCCGCATGTTCACAAAGTCAGCGGTCAGTCCCACTCCAGACCGCCGCGGCGCCAGACGTAGGCGTAGGCGACGAAGACGGTGGCGATGAACAGGAGCATCTCGACCAGTCCGAAGATCCCCAGGGCGTCGAAGCTCACGGCCCACGGGTAGAGGAAGACGATCTCGATGTCGAAGACGATGAAGAGCATCGCCGTGAGGTAGTACTTGATCGGGAACCGACCGCCGCCCACGGGCTGCGGGGTCGGCTCGATGCCGCACTCGTACGCCTCCAGCTTGGCCCGGTTGTAGCGCTTGGGGCCGGTCAGTGAGGCCATCACGACGGAGCCGACCGCGAACGCCGCCGCGATGGCACCGAGTACGAGGATCGGCGCGTAGGCATTCATAGCCCCGCTCCCTCCGTCCAGTCGTCCTTGACTGCAGATCGGAACCGACGGGTCACGCTGCGGTGAACCCGGCGTTCCAGTTCCCGAGATCCACCCCATGTGAGGCAGTTCACAAAGCCTGGAACGAGCGCATCCTATGCCCGTCGGCTTGTGATCTGCGACACGCAGTTCAAGCCGATCTTTGTGATCTCCGCCACCTCGTGAATCACCACGAAGGTGAACATGGCGAGATTTGTCAACGCAAAGAAGTCAAATGGTCACAAGCAGTCGCATTCATCTGCGAAGCGGCAGGTCAGGGCCGCGCACCTATATCAACTATGCATCGCCGAGAGCAAATTTCTGGGCGACATGTTGACGTGTTATAGCGGCTCACTCGCAGGGGTGGCGGCTCCGCGAACGTCCGCTTGACCCTTCGTTCACAAGCGCGCGAGCGGTGCTCAGGCGCCGCTCTCCCACGCCCAGGCGGCGATGCCCACCCGGTTCCGGGCACCGAGCTTCCGCTGGACCGAGGCCAGGTGGTTCTTCACCGTCCCGGCACTGATGAACAGCTCCGCCGCGATCTCGGCATTGGTCGCACCGTCCGCGACCAGCCGCGCGATCTCCTTCTCCCTCGCCGTGAGTTCCTCGACCGGACCGACCTGCGGGCGCTCCGCCGCCCGTCCGCCCGCCGGTCTCTGCGGTGCACCGCCCGACAGCCGGCGGAGCAGCCGGACGGTGATCTGCGGGCTGATCAACGCGTCCCCCGCGACGGCCGACCGGACCGCTTCGGCCAGCAGCGCCGGCCCCGACCGCTTGAGCAGGAAGCCCGCCGCACCCGCCCGGATCGCCTCATGCACGTACTCGTCCAGGTCGAAGGTGGTCACCACGACCACCCGGAACTCCCCGCCCAGTTGCCTGGTCAGCTCCAGCCCGTCCAGCCGGGGCATCCGGATGTCGGCGAGGATCACGTCCGGCCGCAGCCGCCGGGCCAGGGCGACCGCCGCCTCGCCGTCCGCGGCCTCGTTCACCACCTCGATGTCCGGCTGGGCGTCGAGGATGATCCGGTACGCGCTGCGGATCGCCTCGTCGTCGTCGGCGAGCAGCACCCTGATGGTCATCGGCCCGCGTCTCCTTCCGTTCGTGCCGTGCCGGCCGTACGTGCCGCGGGCGCCGTACGCACCGGCCGTGCCCTCCCTGCGACGGGTGCGGCCGGACCGGTCACCACGCCTTCAGCGGCATGACCACCGCCACCTGCCAACCGCCGCCCTCCCGGCCGGAGACGAGCGTGCCGCCGAGCGCCTCCACCCGGGCGGCCAGCCCCGCCAGTCCGCTGCCGCCCCGGCGCGGTCCGGACGGCTGCGGCGGCCGGCCGCCGTCGTCCCGCACCCGCACCGTCAACCGCCGCCCCTCGCGGCGCACCCGGACCTCGACCACCCGGGCGGCCGGTGCGTGCCGCCGCACATTGGTCAGGGCCTCCACCACGACCCGGTAGGCGGTGGCCGCCACCTCCCGGGGGATCCCCGGTTCCTCCGCCGGGGCGTCCAGCCGCACCGTCACTCCGCCCGAGTCCGCGAACCGCTCGGTGAGTTCGGACAGCTCGGCCAGGCCGGGCTGCGGACCGCGCTCCGGACCGTCCGCGTCCTCGCTGCGCAGCAGGTGGACGGTCCGGTCGAGCGAGGCCAAGGCCTGCAGCCCGGCCTGCTCTATCCGCTCGAACAGGGCCGCCGCACGCACCGGGTCGGAGGCCGCCAGCACCATGCCCGCCTGCGCCTGGGCGACCATCCCGCTGACGTCATGGGCGACGAAGTCGTGCAGGTCGTGGGCGAGTTCGA
The DNA here is from genome assembly GCF_042884635.1 of Kitasatospora sp. NPDC058115. Taxonomy (NCBI): domain Bacteria; kingdom Bacillati; phylum Actinomycetota; class Actinomycetes; order Kitasatosporales; family Streptomycetaceae; genus Kitasatospora; species Kitasatospora sp. NPDC058115. Next base: position 123,428 of record NZ_JBHVTL010000024.1, on the reverse strand, counting down.
GGCGCTGGGAGCGCCGCGCGGCGGCCACCGAGCGGAGCCGGGTGTCGTCCAGCCCGCGCAGGTAGAGCCCGACCAGGACGGCCGGCAGCGCGAGGACCGAGCCGAACCCGAAGAGGGTCAGTGCGTCCTGCGGACCCTCGATCGCCTGGAACCGGGAGGGCCACAGGGCGACCGCGCCGCCGATCGTCCAGACCGCCACCGCCCCGCGCCGGCCGCCCTCGGCCCGCAGCGTCACGACCACCAGGAGCAGCAGCAGGGCGAGTTCGAGCAGCCCGATCAGCCCCGGCCAGCGGTCGGCCTCCCGCCACCGGCCGGCGGCCCAGACGCCGGCCGTGGCGGCGGCCGACACGGCACCGGCCGCGCCGGCCACCGCCGCCACCCCGAGCCGGGACCGCAGCAGCCACCCGCAGAGGACCGCCACCGGGACTGCCACGGGTACTGCCACGGAGACCGCCAACGCTGGCATCTGACTCATCGTCGCCTCCTTCCTGCGGGAAGCCTACGGACCCGCGGAGTGCTCCGCCTGTGCCGATCGGCACATTTCCGCACCCGTTCCGAGCAGCCAAGACAGCCCGATCGGCACTGATGGAAGCCCCCTGCCGACGGCCACTCTTGATCCCGTCGGACCGGCCGCCACGGCCGGTCCGGGAGAGGAGTCCGTACCGTGTCCACCACCGCGTCCGCCGTACCGGCCGCCCCCCGCTCCCGCACCACCCGCACCGCCCGCAACCCCAGCACGGGCCGCACCGGCCGCACCGCCCGGGCCGTCCCGCCGGCCGGCACCCCGCGCTGGGCCGAGCTGGCCGCCCGCGCCACCGTCTGGACGACCGTCCCGTCCGGCCTCTGGCGGATCGCCCTCGGTGTGGGCGTCCCGGTCGGCTTCAGCGGGGAGCTCGCCGCGGCCTTCGACCCCTACGTCCCCGGCTGGGGCACCGTGTACGTCGTCGCGCTCAGCGGGCTGGCCGAGTTGCTGGCCTTCCTCACCCTGGGGCTGGTGCGGCCCTGGGGCGAGGTGCTCCCGCGCCGGATCCCGCTGATCGGCGGGCGCGCCGTCCCGCCGCTCGCCGCGATCGTCCCGGCGGCCCTCGGCTCCGCCGCCCTGACCGCGCTCTGGTTGCCCGCCCTGTTCGGCGGCTGGGCCTCGGCGATGAGCGATCCGGACGCCCCGCACGGCCCCGCCGGGGTGATCATGACCCTCTGCTACCTGCCGCTGGTCGCCTGGGGTCCGCTGCTCGCCGCGGTCACCGTCGCCTACGCCCGCCGCACCCTGGGGCGGCGCCGGTGACCACCGCACCCCGGCCTCAGGCCGCCATCCGCTCCCGCTCCGCCGGCACCGCCTCCGGCCGCGGCACCGCGGCGGTGCGCCGGCCCCACTCGGTGCCGGCCAGGACGAGGGCACCGCCCAGCAGGGCGAGCGGCCCGAGGTGGTTGCCCGCCAGGGTGATGCCGAACACCGCCGCCCAGAGCGGTTCGGTGCCCAGCAACAGGCTGACCCGGGAGGGCGAGGTGGTGCGGACGGCCCACATCTGCACGAAGAACGCGAACAGCGTGCAGAGCAGCGCCAGATGCAGCAGCCAGCCCCACTGGGCCGGCCCGAAGGCGGCCGCGACCGTCCAGGGCAGCGGGCCGGCGAACGGCGCGACGACGGCGAACACCAGCGTCGCTGTCGCGAGCTGGACCCAGGTGACGGCCAGCGTGTCGCTCTCCCGGATCGCCCGGGTCCGGGCGGTGGCCAGCACGCTGACCGTCCGCACCACGGCGGCGCCGAGCACCAGCAGGTCCCCCGAGGCCGGAGCCCGCAGTCCGCCGTCCCCGGTGAGCAGCGCGATGCCCACCACCGCCAGACCGGCCGCCGCGAGGAAGGCGCGCGGCAGCGGCGTCCGGGCCAGCGCGCTCTCCGCCAGCGGGGTGAACACGATCGTGAGGCTGATGATCAGGCCCGCGTTGGTCGCCGAGGTGTGCACCGCGCCGAACGTCTCCAGGAGGAAGATCGCACCGAGTACCAGCCCCAGCCCGGCCCCGCCCAGCCACTCGGCGCGCCGCAACCGCCGCAGCGGCCGCCAGGCGGCCAGTCCCAGGACGGGCAGCACCAGTCCGAACCGCAGCACCAGCATCGCCACCACCGTCCCCGGTTCGGCCACCCGCTGCACCGCCAGGAAGCTCGATCCCCACACCACCGCCACCAGCAGGACCGGCAGATCACGCATCGGAGCGGAGGACGGAGCACGCACGGCGGAGCCTCTCGGAGCGAAGGGAGAGCGGCCACACGAGAGTCACGCACGTCATCGGACGGATCCCGGAGCGGAGCGGGGCCCGCCATCCTCGCGCACCGCCCCGCACCGGATCAACGGTTTCCCACCCCCTACCGAATCTCCACCCCGCCGTGGATGATGTCGCCATGCCAAAACAGCCGTCCCCCACCCACCGGAAGGCCACTCAAGTGTCGCGCAAGCACTGGGCGTTGATCGCCGCCGCCACCGTCCTGCCGCTCGTCGCGAGCACCGGCACCGCCGTCGCGGACACCCCGTCGACCGGTTCCGGCACCGGCGCGGCCGGGGTCACCTGCACCTACACCCCGGCCGTCCCCGCCGACAACTTCAAGGGCATCCCGGTCTTCGACGCCCGCAAGGCGGCCAAGCCGTACAAGGCGACCTTGAAGACCACCCAGGGCTCGATCACCTTCCAGGCGCTCACCGACAAGGCGCCCTGCACGACCTTCTCCTTCCGGTTCCTCGCCGAGCGCGACTACTTCGACCGCAGCCACTGCCACCGGCTCACCACCCAGCGGCTCTACGTCCTGCAGTGCGGCGACCCGACCGGGACCGGCAGCGGCGGCCCGGGCTACTCCTTCCCCGACGAGAACCTGGAGGGCGCCACCTACCCGGCCGGCACCGTCGCGATGGCCAACGCGGGGCCCAACACCAATGGCAGCCAGTTCTTCTTCGTCTGGAAGGACACCAAGCTCTCCCCCGCCTACACCCCGTTCGGCCGGGTCACCGAGGGCCTGGACGTGCTGCAGAAGATCGCCGCCGGCGGCGAGGACGACCAGAACAACCCCGGTGACGGTTTCCCCACCCTGCCGGTGAACATCCGCAACGTGAAGATCTCCGCCCGCTGAGCCGTCCACCGGACTCCCGTACGGTGGAGCAGGCCACCACGACCGGCCACCGCCAGGCCGCGGACAGGCCGGAAGAGGCCAGGAACAGGCCATCGACACCGTACGGGAGCGGCACCGCATGGACAGCAGGATCTGGGAAAGCGTCGACCACCTGGTCGCCTGGCTCGACGAGCAGAGCCCGCTCCCCCCGCAGGAGGAGCGGCTCGCCCGGATCCTCAAGCTCTCCGAGGAGGTCGGCGAGGTCAGTGCCGCCGTGATCGGCGCCACCGGTCAGAACCCGCGCAAGGGCGTCACCCACAGTTGGGAGGACGTCCAGCACGAGCTGTGCGACGTGGTCTTCTCCGCCCTGGTCGCGCTGCGCACGCTGACCCCGGACGCGGCGCGGGTCTTCGCCGACCGCCTCGCCTACGTCGAGCAGCGCTCCGCCGCCAGCCGCGCCGACGCCAGCCGCCCGACGGACAGCCCGGCCGGCTGACGGAAGCCAGGACGACGACGGCCCGGCCGACGACGACGGCGCCGACAGCGGTCGGTCGGCCGACCCGCGGCCGCCGGTCAGGCGTTCGGCGCGGCCTTCGCCAGGCCGTTGATGATGCGGTCCATGGCATCGCCGCCCTGCGGGTCGGTGAGGTTGGCGAGGAGCTTGAGGACGAACCTCATCAGCATCGGGTGGGTCAGCCCGCGCTGGGTGGCGAGCTGCATCACCTTCGGGTTGCCGATGAGCTTCACGAAGGCCCGGCCGAGCGTGTAGTAGCCGCCGTAGACGTCCTTGAGGATGCGCGGGTAGGCCTGGAGCGCGCGCTCCCGGCCGCCGTCGGTCACCCGGGCGAGCGCCTGCACGATCACCCCGGCGGCGATCTGACCGGATTCCATCGCGTAGGCGATGCCCTCGCCGTTGAACGGGTTGACCATGCCGCCGGCGTCGCCGACCAGCAGCAGGCCGCGGGTGTAGTGCGGCTGCCGGTTGAAGGCCATCGGCAGGGCGGCCCCGCGGATCGGGTCGGTCATGTTCTCCGGCGTGTAGCCCCACTCCTCCGGCATGCTCGCGCACCAGGCCTTGAGCACCTCGCGCCAGTCCAGCTCGCCGAAGGCCGGCGAGGAGTTGAGGATGCCGAGGCCGACGTTCGAGGTGCCGTCGCCCATGCCGAAGACCCAGCCGTAGCCGGGCAGCAGCTTGCGCTCCCCGCCCCGGGTGTCCCACAGCTCCAGCCAGGACTCCAGGTAGTCGTCGTCGTGGCGCGGGGAGGTGAAGTAGGTGCGGTAGGCGACGCCCATCGGACGGTCCTCCCGGCGGTGCAGGCCCATGGCCAGCGAGAGCCGGGTGGAGTTGCCGTCGGCGGCCACGACCAGCGGGGCTCGGAAGGTCACCGGCCGCTTCTCGTCCCCGAGCCTGGCGGTGACCCCGACGATCCGGCCGGTCCGCTCGTCCAGCACCGGGCCGCTGACGTTGCAGCGCTCGTAGAGCCGGGCCCCGGCCTTCTCGGCCTGCCGGGCGAGCAGCTCGTCGAAGTCGGCGCGCTTGCGGACCAGACCGTAGTCCGGGAAGGCCGACAGTTCGGGCCAGTCCAGCTCCAGCCGGACCCCGCCGCCGATGATCCGCAGACCCTTGTTGTGCAGCCAGCCGTTCTCGGTGGACACGTCGATGCCCATGTCCACCAGCTGCTTGGTGGCCCGGGGGGTGAGGCCGTCGCCGCAGACCTTCTCCCGGGGGAAGCTGGTCTTCTCCAGCAGCAGCACGTCCAGGCCCGCCTGTGCGAGGTGGTACGCGGTGGTGGACCCGGCCGGGCCCGCGCCGACCACGATGACGTCCGCGGTGCTCTCCACAACGCCTGCGCTCAGGTCAACGGCGGTCTCGGACACGGTGGGCACACTCCTGCTGGGGGTCGGCCGGCCGGCGGGGGCCGGCCCGGCTGGGCTTGGACGAGTCTATGAGCTGCGGACGGAGCTGCCGCCGCGGCTGCGGACGGTCAGACCTTGTAGGCCCGGTGCAGGGCCACGATCCCGCCGGTCAGGTTGCGCCAGGCCACCTTGGACCAGCCGGCCTCCTGCATCAGGGCGGCCAGCGCCGGCTGGTCGGGCCACTCGCGGATCGACTCGGCGAGGTAGACGTACGCGTCCGGGTTGCTGCTGACCGCGGTGGCGACCGGCGGCAGCGCGCGCATCAGGTACTCGGTGTAGACCGTCCGGAACGGCGTCCAGGTCGGCGTGGAGAACTCGCAGATGATCAGCTTGCCGCCGGGCTTGGTGACCCGCAGCATCTCGCTCAGCGCCGCCTCGGTGTCGTGGACGTTGCGCAGCGCGAAGGAGATCGTCACCGAGTCGAAGGTATCGTCGGCGAACGGCAGCCTGGTGGCGTCCCCGGCGGTCAGCGCCAGCTCGGGGTGGCGGCGCTTGCCCTCGGCGAGCATGCCGACCGAGAAGTCGCACGGGACGACCCGCGCGCCGGCCTCGGCGAAGGGCAGCGAGGAGGTGCCGGTCCCGGCCCCGAGGTCGAGCACGACGTCCCCGGGCCCGGCGGCCACCGCCTCGGCCACCGCCCGGCGCCAGGCACGGGCCTGGCCGAGCGAGAGAACGTCGTTGGTGCGGTCGTACTTGGCCGCGACGTCGTCGAACATGGCGGCGACTTCGTGCGGCTGCTTGTCCAGGGAGGCTCGGGTCACGCCCCCCATTGTTCACCCTGGCTCCGGCGATCCGGGCAAGGGGGCGTCTTCCGGGCACCGCCGGGACACCCGTGGAGCACACCCGGACCCGCCGGGACCCGCCGGGAGCGCGCCGGATACGCACCGGACGCGCACCCGGAGCGCGCCGCGCCGGCCGGGCGCGGCCTCAGTGCAGGCCGCGCCGCCCGCCCGCGCGGCGCCGCCGGCGCGAGCGCTTGCCCTGCGTTATCGCGGGCATCCCGTCGGCCAGCGCCTCGGTCGCCAGGGCGACGGTGGTGGCCAACCGGTTCTGCCCGCTCCGGACGGCCACCGCCCGCCGGTGCCGCCGGATCCTCAGCATGCAGACCGCGAACAGCAGCACCGCCACCGGCACGCTGAACCGGGCCAGCCCGACGCCGACCGGCTGCGGGTAGGTGTCACCGCAGATCCGCACGGCCTTCGGCTCGTCGGCCGCGTGTTCCAGGCAGATGGTGTCCCCGAGCTTGGTGCCGTCGGCCAGCGGCAGCGCCGTGGCGGTGCGGTGCTGACCGGCCGCCTGGTAGCTGACGGTGCTGTAGGAGCCGCCGCCGGTCTGCAGCTGGGTCACCACGCCGTCGACCCGCACCGGGTGGGCGCCGATCCGGTCGGCCTGCTCGGCCTGACGCCATCCCAGCAGGCACATCCCGACGGCCAGCACGGCGCTGAGCACGGCGGTGAGGTACCAGCCTCGGCCCAACCGCGGGGATCGCTGCGGGGGGACGGTCGCGGATCGCATGGTTCCTGTCCTGGCTTGCGTTCGGGGCCTGGGACGGGGCCCCGCCGCCCGCGGGCACGGGCGAGGTGTGGTGAGGGTACGGAATCGAGCTGAGCCGGATGCTATCCGCTGGCGGGCCCTCAGGTCACGGCGAAGGGTCGATCAGGCCACGGGGGAGAACCCCCAGTTCAGTGGCACACGAAGCAAGTCCCGCACACCGCACGGGAGTACGGGGAAACCTGGCGGGGCTGTACGCCTACCGACGAGTAGGGTGTGTCCGGAACCGGCCCGGGCGCCCGCTCAGCGCCGCCGGAACACCAGCCGGCCGGCCAGCACGGTGGCCCGGCACTCCCCGGCCCCCGCCCCCTCCGGCCGCCCCTGCGCCTGCCCCTGCACCCGCCCCAGCCCCTGTACCGGCGCCTGAACCCGCCCCTGCCCCTGTACCCCCTGCGACGGGAACACCCCGCCGGGGGCGAACACCGCGAAGTCCGCCCGGCCCCCGGCCGCCACCCGGCCGTGCACCGCCTCGGCGAGCGGCAGCACCGCCAGCGGGTCCAGCGGCCCGGCCCCGGCGCCCACCCCCACCCCCACCCCCGCACCCGCGTCTGCCCCCGCGTCCGCCCCGCCCCCCGGCAGCACGGCCAGCCCCGAACGGGCCACCGCCGTCCGCACCGAGGCGCGCTCGAACGGTCCGGCCACCGCCGTCACGCCGCAGCCGAGCATCCGCTGCAGCCCGCGCCGGGCACTGCCCCCGCAGCGCGTCTCGTCCCGCTCCCCCGCCAGCCCGTCCGGCACCGGCTCGTCCCCGGCGCCTTCACGCGGGTCCGGGTGGTACGCCCGCTCCAGCAGCCAGTGCCCGTACGGGTTGCGCAGCCCGGGCGTGAGCAGCGCGTCGCCCCAGTCCCGGACCCGGGCGGCCGGGTGCGCCGCCGCCAGCCCGGCGTACGGGCCGACCGCCTCGACCAGCTCGCCGCGCACCAGCACCGCCCCGTCGGCGAGGGACGGGGCGGTGGGATCGGCCGGGTCGGGCAGCACGAGGGCCGCCCGGTGCAGGGTCAGCACGACGGGACGGGACCTCAGTCGTTGTCGAGGATCTTCAGCTCGGGGTGCGCGGTGCCGCCCTCGATCGCGGTGGAGGCGATGTGCGAGGCGACCCGCGGGTCGACCGGGTCGTTGGCCGGGTCGTCCAGCACCCGCAGGTGCTCGTACGTGGTCGAGCGCTGCGCGGGGACGCGGTCGGCGGCCCGGATCAGGTGGATCAGCTCGGTGAGGTTGGACCGGTGCTTGGCGCCGGCCGCCGAGACCACGTTCTCCTCCAGCATGACCGAGCCGAGGTCGTCCGCGCCGTAGTGCAGCGACAGCTGGCCGGCCTCCTTGCCGGTGGTCAGCCAGGAGCCCTGGATGTGGGCGACGTTGTCGAGGAACAGGCGGGCGATGGCGATCATCCGCAGGTACTCGAAGACGGTCGCCTGGGTCGACCCCTTCAGGTGGTTGTTCTGCGGCTGGTAGGTGTACGGGATGAAGGCGCGGAAGCCGCCGGTGCGGTCCTGCACGTCGCGGATCATCCGCAGGTGCTCGATCCGCTCGGCGTTGGTCTCGCCGGTGCCCATCAGCATGGTGGAGGTGGACTCCACCCCCAGGCTGTGGGCGGTCTCCATGATCTCCAGCCAGCGCTCGCCGGACTCCTTGAGCGGCGCGATCGCCTTGCGCGGGCGCTCCGGCAGCAGCTCGGCGCCGGCGCCGGCGAAGGAGTCCAGGCCCGCCCGGTGGATCCGGGTGATCGCCTCCTCGATGGAGACGCCGGAGATCCGCGCCATGTGCTCGACCTCGGACGCGCCCAGCGAGTGGATCACCAGCTGCGGGAAGTCCGCCTTGATCGCCGAGAAGGCGCGCTCGTAGTACTCGACGCCGTAGTCCGGGTGGTGGCCGCCCTGGAACATGATCTGGGTGCCGCCCAGCTCGACGGTCTCGGCGCAGCGGCGCAGGATCTCGTCGAGGTCGCGGGACCAGCCCTTGTCGCTCTTCGGCGGCACGTAGAAGGCGCAGAACTTGCACGCCGTCACGCAGACGTTGGTGTAGTTGATGTTCCGCTCGATGATGTACGTCGCGATGTGCTCGGTGCCCGCGTAGCGGCGGCGGCGCACCGCGTCGGCCGCCGAGCCGAGCGCGTGCAGCGGGGCGGAGCGGTAGAGCTCCAGCGCCTCCTCCGGGCTGATCCGGCCACCGCCGGCCGCCCGGTCGAGCACGGCCTGCAGGTCGGTGCTGGGCGCATCGAGGGTGGTCGCTGCGAGCTCGGACACCTGGCGGCCTTCTCTCTCTCGGGTACTGCACGTGCTACGTGTGCGGCGGGTGCGACGACCCCGTGCCGGGGCACCGGGTCGCATCCGGTTCAGCCTACGCCAGCGCTCCGCGGCGCCCGCGCCAGCCCGCCCGCCCACCACGCCCCGCCCACCGCCACGACCGCACCGCCACGACCGCCCACCGCGGCGGCGTCCCGCACGGCCCCGCCACCGGAGCCGTCCGGGACGGCCGCGCTCAGGCCACCGGCGCCGGCGCCGGCTCCAGCAGCCGCACGGCCACGTCGGGGGCGAAGCCGCTGTCGTGCGCGACCCGCCGGGCGAACTCGGCGACCCCGGCCAGCTGCCGCTCGCCGAGCGAGAAGTCCAGCGCCTCGCTGAAGTACCGCTCCAGCACCCCCGCGTCGAAGGCCTCCCAGCGGGCGGCCTGCTCGGCCACCTCACGGGCCTCGACCAGCGAGAGGTCCCGGGACTCCAGGAAGGCCCGGTGGACGGCCGCGGTCAGCCCGGGACGCCGCTCGGCGAAGTCGCGGCGGGCGGCCCAGACGGCGAAGACGAACGGCAGCCCGGTCCACTCCTTCCACATCTCGCCCAGGTCGTGCACGGCCAGGCCCTGTTCGGCCGCCTGCCCCAGGTAGGCGCGCAGTGCCGGGTCGCCGATCAGCACGGCCGCGTCGGCCTCGGCGAGCATCGCGTCGAGGTCGGGCGGGCAGCTGAAGTACTCCGGCCGGACCCCTTCGCGCTCCTCCAGCAGCAGCCGGGCGAGCCGGACCGAGGTGCGGCTGGTGGAGCCGAGGGCGACCCGCCGGCCGTCCAGCTCGGCGAGCGGCAGCTTGCTGACGATCACGCAGGACATCACCGGACCGTCGCTGCCCACGGCGATGTCCGGGAGCACCAGCAGCTCGTCCGCGTGCCGCAGGTACTCCACGCAGGTGATCGGTCCGATGTCCAGGGAACCGTCGACCAGCTGATCGCTCAGCTTCTCCGGGGTGTCCTTGGTGAGGTCCAGATCGAGCAGATTGCCGGTCCTGGCCAGCCCCCAGTAGAGGGGTACGCAGTTGAGGAACTGAATATGCCCGACCCGGGGCCGCGCCGGGGTGTTCTCCCGGGGCTCCCGCGTTTCCGCATCCGGTACTGCCACTGCGCCGCTCCCTTGCTGTTCGTGCGCCTCCCCGCAGCGTATGCCCGCCGTCCCGGGAGTCCCGCACCGCCCTTCCGGGACGCACCGGGACGACCCGCCGGAGCCCGCACCGAGCGTCACAACGGCCTTACGACACGCGCTGTCCAGCCCGTAAGTCACCCCTGGTCGTCACAGCAGCCGCATGCTAGCGTTGCCCTCAGTTGCAGTTTGATTCCCCTTGCAGTACTTGAAGCCTGCGGAGCATGTAACCGCAGGCTTTTTGTAGTTTTTCAGCAATATCGAAAAACTCCGGACCCGTCCGGAGGCAGGGCGATCAGCGCAGCGGACCGGGTGGCCACACGGTGTGGTCCCCGACACGTCCCTCGCAAGGAGAACGGCATGGCTCAGGGAACCGTCAAGTGGTTCAACGCTGAGAAGGGCTTCGGCTTCATCGCCCAGGATGGCGGCGGCCCCGACGTCTTCGTCCACTACTCCGCCATCAACGCGAGCGGTTTCCGCTCGCTGGAGGAGAACCAGGCGGTCAGCTTCGACGTCACCCAGGGCCCGAAGGGCCCGCAGGCGGAGAACGTCACCGTTATCTGACCATCCTCAATGATGATCTGATCGCTCGGGACCCCATCGGGTCCGCCGACGGCCCGCGGCCGTCACCATGAGCACAAGAGCTGCAGTACCCAAGGGGGCCCGCCGTCCGGTGGGCCCCCTGCCTTGTGCCCGCCCGCCTCGCAGCGCGCCGGGCGCCCGGGGCCGCCGGCCTCCGGGCCCGCCGCAGCAGCAGCAGCAGCGCGGGAACACCGAAGGGCCCTCCTCCCGTCCCGGGGAGGAGGGCCCTTCGCGGTACCCGTGCGAAGGAGCGTCAGGCCGTCGCGGCGGCCTGGTTCGGACCCTTGCCCTGGGACGGGATCACGGCCGGGGCCTCGTCGTAGAGCTCACCGGTGGGGTTGTTGTAGGCGACCAGGTCGAGGGTCTTCTCCCGGGCCGCGACCAGGATCGGCACCAGGGCCTGACCGGCGACGTTGGTCGCGGTGCGCATCATGTCGAGGATCGGGTCGATGGCCAGCAGCAGGCCGACGCCCTCCAGCGGCAGACCCAGGGTGGAGAGGGTCAGCGTCAGCATGACGATCGCACCGGTGAGACCGGCGGTGGCCGCCGAGCCGATCACCGAGACGAAGGCGATCAGCAGGTAGTCCTTGACGCCGAGGTCGATGCCGTACACCTGGGCGACGAAGATCGCGGCCAGCGACGGGTAGATCGCGGCGCAGCCGTCCATCTTGGTGGTGGCGCCGAACGGCACGGCGAACGAGGCGTACTCGCCCGGGACGCCGAGGCGCTCGGTGACCCGGCGGGTGACCGGCAGGGTGCCGACCGAGGAGCGCGAGACGAAGGCCAGCTGGATCGCGGGCCAGGCGCCCTGGAAGAACTTGACCGGGTTGAGGCCGGCGGCGAACTTCAGCAGCAGCGAGTAGACGACGAACATCACCAGCGCGCAACCGACGTAGACGTCCACGGTCAGCGTCGCGAAGGGCTCCAGCAGGTCCCAGCCGTACTTGGCGACGGACTTGCCGATCAGGCCGAGGGTGCCGAGCGGCGAGAGGCGGATGACCCACCAGAGGGCGGTCTGGACCAGTTCCAGCACCGACTCGCTGAGCTTGAGGATCGGCTCGGCCTTGGCGCCGAGCTTGATCACGGCGGCGCCGGCCACGATCGCCAGGAAGACGATCTGCAGGACCTCGACCTCGGTGAAGGCGGTGACGATGTTGGTCGGGAAGATCCCGGTCAGGAAGTCGATCCAGCTGCCGGTGGACTTCGGCGGCTTGAGGCCCTCGGTCTTGAGGTTGGTGCCCTCGCCCGGGTTGGTCAGCAGGCCGAGGCCGAGGCCGATGGCCACCGCGATCAGCGAGGTGATCGCGAACCAGAGCAGGGTGCGAACGGCGAGGCGGGCCGCGTTGGTGACGTTCCGCAGGTTCGCCACGCTCACCAGGATCGCGGTGAACACCAGCGGCGGGACGGCAAGCTTCAGCAGCTGGACGAAGATCCGGCCGATCGTCTCCAGGGTGGTGGCCAGCCAGGAGATGTCGGCCGCGCGGGCCAGGTAGCCGAGGCCGACGCCGAGCACGAGGCCGGCGACGATCTGGACCCAGAACGGGGTCTTGCGGATTCTGGCGAGCACGGACGGCGACGAAGTCGCCTCGGGCGCTGTGGACATGACGGTGCGGCTCCGGGGGAGGCGTTGCTGGTGGTGAGGCGGGGGTGAGGACGGCGGCACGGCACGCGGGCCGGACGGGAAGGGGACCGGCCCCGGTCAGGGGCGTGCCGCCTGAATACAGCTCATGGCGCGACAACGGCGCGGGCTGTCCACAGCACCGGACAGACGACACGCGCGGGCGGCGCCGGGCAGCGGGCCCGGGCCGAGCGGCGAACGTGCGTCTGAGGTGGTCACGGCCGACACATTAGCAGTAAAGCTTTGAGATGTTCAAAGTAGTTGTTTGAGTTCTGGGTACGGACCGATTGACCGGTCAACAGTTATACGTATAACTTGGTGGCATCCCCCGCCCGCTGCCCGCCCAGACCGGAGAATCCCGCCCATGGGCTACCTCGCCCTGCTCCGCGCCCCGCACGTCGGCCGTCTCCTCTTCGGCACCCTGCTCGGCCGCCTCCCGGCCGGCATGACCGCCCTGGTGATCGCCCTCGCCCTGCGGGAGGTCCACGCGCCGTTCAGCCGGATCGGCCTGGCCACCGCCGCGTACGCGATCGCGGCGGCCGTCGGCGGACCGGTGCTCGGCCGGATCGTGGACCGCACCGGGCAGCCGCGGGTGCTGCTGGTCTCCGCGGTGATCGCCGGCGGCGGGTACGCCCTGCTGGCCCTCGCCCCCGGCTCGGCGGTGGCGGCCCCGCTCGGCGCCGCGATCGCGGGCCTGGCGATGCCCCCGCTCGAACCCTGCCTGCGCTCGCTCTGGCCGGACGTCGTCGAGGAGGAGCAGCTCGACACCGCCTACGCCTTCGACTCCGCCTCCCAGCAGATCCTCTACGTCGCCGGTCCGCTCGCGGTGGCCGGCATCGCGGGCGCGGTCAGCGCCGTCGCCGCGCTCTGGGTGGCGGCCGCGCTGGGCCTGATCGGGGCGGCCGTCGTCGCCACCGCCGCGCCGGCCCGGGCCTGGCAGGCCCCGCCGCGCGCGCACTCGGCCGGCCTGCTCGGCCCGCTCCGCTCCCCCGGTTTGGTCCTGCTGCTGATCGGCCTGGCCGGCGCCGGCTGGGCGGTCGGCGCGCAGAACGTGCTGTTCATCGCGTACGCCGAGGCCCGTGCCGCGGACGGCCTGCCCGGCGGTGCGGGCACCCTGCTGGCCCTGGCGGCACTCGGCGGACTGCTCGGCGCGCTCGCCTACGGAGCGGTGCCGTGGCGCAGCTCGACGGCCACCCGCACCTGGCTGATGGCGCTCGGCATGGCCGTCAGCTACCTGCCGCTGGTGCTGCTCCCCGGGCCGGTCGCGATGGCCGGGCTCGCCTTCCTCTCCGGGATCGCGCTGGCCCCGCTGCTGGCGGCGGCGTTCGTCCTGGTCGCCGAGCTCGCACCGACCGGCACCGTGACGGAGGCGTTCGCCTGGCTGGTCACCCTCTTCGCGACCGGCAACTCGCTCGGCTACGCCGTCTCGGGCCACCTCGCGGAGGGCTCGCTGCGCCCGGTGGCGCTGTGCGCGGCGGGCGGGATCGGCCTCGGCGCCGCCCTGCTGTTCGGCGCCCGCCGCTGGTTCCGGCCGGCCGCCGCGTCGGCCGGGGCGCGGCCGCTGCCGACCGGACCGATGCCGGTGGGCTGACGCCCGCCGCATCCCCCTGGACGTGACTGCGCCCGTCGGACCGGGTGGTCTGGCCGACGGGCGCAGTCACTTCTTCGTCCCTTCGGCCCGCCGTGGCGGCCTCGGCCCCGCCGGGTGGAGATGACGGCCGGGTGCGCCGCGAGGCCGCGGCACGATCCTTCACCCTGCGGAGCGGCCCGCACGGCGCACCGCACCCGAACGCACCGTCAGTCCTGCGCCGGGGACGGGGCCTCCGTGGTGGAGGAGCGCCGCACCAGCGAGGTGGCGAGCGGCGGCACCGGCGCGACCGCCTCGCCCCGGAGCAGCCCGGCGAGCGCCGCCACCCCGGCCCGGCCGAGCTCCTCGCCCGGCAGGTCGACGGTGGTCAGCGGCGGGGCGAGCAGCGCGGCCACCGGGACGTTGTCGATGCCGATCACCGAGAGGTCGGCGGGCACCCGCAGCCCGCGCTCGGCGGCGGCCTGGTAGACGCCGGAGGCGACCACGTCGTCGTCGCAGATCACCGCGTGTGGCCGGTCCGGACGGGCGAGCAGCCGGTGGGCGGCCTCGCGGGCGGCCGGCTGGCCCTCGTTCAGGCTGACGCCGAGCTCGACCACCTCCAGGCCGAGCCGGCGGACCGTCTCCTCGAAGGCGGCCTGGCGGACCCGGAAGGTGTACGCGGAATGGGTGGAGCGCAGCCGGCCGATCCGGCGGTGGCCGAGCCCGGCGAGGTGTTCGACGGCGGCCCGCATGCCGCCGGCCACGTCCAGCTCGACGGTCGGCCGGGTCCGGTCCGTGCCCGGGTCGGCGTCCAGGAAGACGACGGGGGTGTCGGCGGGCAGCTCACCGAGCTGGCTGTCGTCGGGGGAGCAGATCAGCAGGCCGTCGAAGCGGCTGGTGGTGGCGGCCTCGGCGAGCGTGGCGCTCCCCCAGCCGGAGCTGACCACCACGGCCAGGCCGTGCCGGCCGGCCTCCTCGTGGACGCCCTCCAGGACCCGGCCGAAGAACGGGCCGAGGATGTTCGGCACGGCCAGCAGGATCATCCCACTGCGGCCCAGCCGCAGCTGCCGGCCGGCCGCCTGCGGGCGGTAGCCGAGGCTGCGGGCGGCCTCGCGGACCCGCTCGCGGGTGGCGTCGGAGACCCGGCGGCCGGCCTCGGAGCCGGAGAACACCAGGGAGACGGTGGCCTGCGAGACCCCGGCGAGCCGGGCGACGTCCCGGCCGGTGGGGCGGCGGACCGGGGCCGGCCAGGTCCCGGGCGCGGGCCCGTCGGCCCGCCCCGCCCCGGCGCCGGCCGGTGCGGGGACGCCCGGCGCGGCGCTGTCCGGCGCGGCACTGTCCGACGCGGCGCTGTCCGGCGCGGCGTTCTCCGGCACGACGGCGCGGGTCAGTTCTGCGGGGCGGAGGCGGCGGAGCCGGGGGCGGCCTTCTTGGCGGCCGCGGCGCGGGCGGCGTCGTCCGCGGCGTCCTCCTCGGCGTTCTGCGCGGCGATCCTGGAGGCGGTCCGGGAGCGGATGCCGTCCACCCTGCCGGAGATCTCGGCCGACATCTCGTCGCGCTGGCGGCTCAGCAGCGCGTAGCTCAGCGGGGCCGAGGCGACCGCGGCCAGCAGGAAGAGGAAGACCACGCCCGCCTCGCCGGAGACCGGGATGACCTGGAAGTGTCCGAGGAGCAGCGCGACCAGCAGGCAGCCGAGGAAGATGGAGACCCGCATCGAGGTGTACCGGAGCGTGGCGTGCGACTTCTTGCTCACATTGCTGCCCACCGGGGACACATCCTTCACTGCGCTGGGAACCGGGCCGGTCTCCCAGTGAAGCATGCCCGACGCGCCCGGCGGGGAACGGGTCCCGCCGGGCACCGCTCCGCCGAGCGCGCGATCAGCGCAGGTCGAGCCACATGATGACGTCGTCGCGGTCGTCCCCGGGCGCGACCCGGATGGTGGCGGGCACCCGGCCGACCTCGACGTAGCCGCTGCGGGCGTAGAACGACTCCAGGCCGAGCCCGCCGCGCACCTGGAGCTTCAGCCCGTCCAGGCCCCAGCCGCGCACGGTCCGCTCGGCCTCGGCCATCAGCGCCGCGCCGTGGCCGCGCCCCTGCAGCTCGGGGTGGACCATGACCTTGGCCACCAGCCGCCAGTGGTCCATCGGCCCGAACCGCATCGACTCGAAGACCAGCAGCGCGGCCAGCCTGCCCGTCGCGGCCTCCCGAGCGATCAGCAGCCGGTCCGGCCCGGCCGGCGCCAGCCCGGCGAACTGCGCCACCCCGGCGGCCCCGACCTCCTCCTCGGTCACCTGGTGGACGAAGCCGACGGCCCCGCCGGCGTTGCTGGCGGCGGTCCACAGGGCGGTGATCTCCGCACGCAGCGCGGGGTCGAGTTCCGGGTCGAGGGTGAAGGTGAGCGTCATGGCCCCGGAGCCTAGCCGCCCCTTACGACAGGACGGCCGCGCCTCAGGACGGGGCCGGGGCGGTCCGCTCGGCGCCCCCGGACCGCAGCGCCAGGCAGAGCAGCACCGCGACCGCGCAGAGCCCGCCCGCCGCGTACCAGGCGAGGTCGTAGTCGCCGAGCGCGTCCCGGGCGAAGCCGGCCAGGCCGGCCACCACGGCGGCGCCGATCTGGTGGCAGGCCAGCGCCCAGCCGAAGACGATCGGCGCGTCCTCCCCGAAGTGCCGGCGGCAGAGCGCGACGGTCGGCGGCACGGTGGCCACCCAGTCCAGTCCGTAGAAGATGACGAACGCCAGGATCGGCGGCTCCAGCGAACCCGCGAACAGCTGCGGCAGCACCAGCAGCGAGAGCCCGCGCAGACCGTAGTAGACGATCAGCAGCCGCCCGGCGTCGAAGCGGTCGGTGAACCAGCCGCTGGCGACGGTGCCGATCACGTCGAACACGCCGATCAGCGCGAGCAGGCCCGCCGCCGTGGTGACCGGCAGGCCGTGGTCGTGGGCGGCCGGGATGAAGTGGGTGCCGACCAGCCCGGCGGTGGTCGCGCCGCAGATCGCGAAGGAGCCGGCCAGCAGCCAGAACGCCCGGCTGCGGGCGGCCTGCCGGAGCACCCGCAGCGAACGGGCCAGCACCCGCTCGCCGCCGGCCGGGGCGGGCGGCGGCTCGGTGGCGCCGTACGGGAACAGGCCCAGGTCGGCGGGCCGTTCGCGCATCAGCAGCAGCACCGGGACGGCCACCGCGCTGGCCGCCAGCGAGACCACGACCACCGCCGAGCGCCAGCCGTGCTGCTCGACCAGCCAGGCACCGAGCGGCAGGAAGACCAGGTTGCCCGCCGCACCGGCGGCCGTCAGCACCCCGGTGACCAGCCCCTGCCGGGCCCGGAACCAGCGCCCGGTGATGGTGGTGGCGAACGCGCCGGCCATCGAGCCGCTGCCGAGGCCGACCAGGACGCCCCAGCAGAGCACCAGTTGCCAGGGCTGGCGCATCAGCATGGTGAGCCCGGCGCCGACCGAGATCGTCAGCAGCGCGCAGACCACCACCAACCGCACCCCGAACCGGTCCATCAGGGCGGCGGCGAACGGCGCGGTGAGGCCGTAGAGGGTGAGGTTGACCGAACTGGCGCTGGATATCGTGGCCATCGACCAGCCGAACTCGGTGTGCAGCGGGTCCATCATCAGACCGGGTGTGGACCGGAAGCCGGCCGAGCCGAGCAGCACCAGCAGGGAGACGCCGGCCACCACCCAGGCGTAGTGCACCCGGGGCGTGCGAGCGGGCACGGGGAGCGCGTCGGTGGGGGTGGTGGGATCAGCGGGGCCGGTGGGGGCGGCGGTCTCGTTCACCCGGCCGAGTCTTCCGACGGCGCCGAGCGACGACGAGGGGCGGGGCTGCCAGCTTCCGCCGGAATCGGGCCAACCGGGGGCGGGAACCGGCCGACCGGAAGCGGCGGTTCGGTGGGCGGGCCGGGTGGCCGAAAGGGATCGCCCGTGACGGGCGGATCGGATGGCGGCGGGCCGTGCGCACCCCGAGCACGGCACGGCCGGCCGCCATCCAACCTCGGCACACGGGCCCTGAAGCCGTGCCGATCCCTCCGCACTCGCCAAGGAGCCAGCGCACGACCGGTCCACGGCCCCCCTGCTGACGTGGTCCCCCTGGACAGCAGCACCGCAGCGGCGTTCGGGTGTTCCCTCGGCGTCCCCTCGCGACGGAGCGCTGCACCCAAGAGTGATCAGTCGGATACGTCACGTCAATGGGTAGTCGGAAATTCGGAATGGTTGCGTCAGCTTTCGGCCCGACGACGGGACCTAAGGCTGCGCCAGGGCCACCCAGTCGACGGCGGCGAGCGGGTCCGCGGGCCGGGCGTCCGGGCTGATCTCGCACCAGACCCGCTTGCCGGTGCCGTCGGGGTACCAGCCCCAGCGGTCGCAGAGCAGTTCCACCAGTTCCAGGCCGCGTCCGTTGGTGGCGTCGACGTCCGCGCCCGCGTGCCGGGGGGCGGGGGCGACCTGGCTGGCGTCGGCGACCTCGACCCGCAGCGGGCCGACCGTCGCCGCCTCGCGCACGCCCTCGCTCCCGGGGCCGCCCGGGGAGGAGCCGGGAGCGGCGCCCCGGTGGTCGTCCAGCGGGAAGCAGAGCCGCAGCACGGCCGGACGGCCGGTGTGCACCACGGCGTTGGTGACCAGTTCGGAGACCACCAGGACCACCGCCTCGGCGATCGGCGCGTCCGGGTCCACCCCGTGGTTGAGCAGCCGCGAGCGGGCCCACCGGCGGGCCCGGCCGACCTCGGCGGGGTCCGCCCGCACCGCAAGCTGTACCTGAAGAACCTGCACCGCTCCACCACCCGCACTCGCAGTTCGGCCACCGTCTCGGCCGGGCCCCGGTCGCCCGTCCGGCCCGGGCGCGCACCGGGCCCGCCGTCCGCCGGGGCGCCGCCCGGCGGGTGACCGCACGTCGCACCCGCCGCGGCGCGCCCGCGCCACGTCGTCCGTCGCGCACCGGCCGCGACACGAATACGCCTCAGGATGGTTCGGCGGGCGGACCGCAGCAAGCGCTTCGGGCATATTCCAGCGATCGGGGGACGGGCACGGCATACTGTCCCGTTCACTCTGGCGAGCCCCGGACCGGCGACCGCCCGGCCCAGCCCGACCCGGCCCGGGCCGCGACGCAGAGGCGAACCTACCGCCGTCCGCCCCTCGCACCGCACCCGCCACTCGCGAACCACCCGTGCGACATATGTCCAACCACCTTCGAACAGCACGGCCCCGGGATCCACCGCAGATCCCACGATCCGACGATCCGAAGCCCCGGCCTCCTGTTCTTCACCGAATCCACCCGGCGTCCGAACCGTCCGGGTTACCGTGGGACGCGTCAGCGGCCGGTCCGGCAGGAGGGTGGTGACCGGTGGCCAGCACCGACGGCGCCCCGCGCCGGGACGAACAGCTGCAGCGGCGCCTGGCCCGCGGCGAGGAGACCGCCCTCGGCGAGCTCTACGACCAACTCGCCCCGATGGTCCACGGATTGGCGGGCCGGATACTGGCCGACCAGACCGCGGCGGCGCAACTCACCCGGGAGATATTCGCCCACGTCTGGGAGCACCCCGAGGCCTTCGACCCGGCCCGCGGCTCGCTCCGCTCCTGGCTCGGCGCGCTGACCCACCGCCGCGCGGTGGACCGGCTGCGGGCCCGCCGCGCCGCGGAGGCGGGCCCCGCCGGGGAGGCGGAGGACGAGATCCGCGCGGTGGCCACCGCCGCCCGGGTCCAGTACGCGGTCGCCGCCCTGCCGCAACCGCTGCGTGAGACCATCGCGGAGTCCTACTACGACGGCCGCACCTACCAGGAGACGGCCCGTCGGCTGGGGATCAGCGAACAGGCCGCCAAGGAGCGGATGCGGCAGGGCCTGGAACTGCTCGCCGCCGAACTGGAACAGGAGCGCGCCCGGCACCGGGGCCCCGCCCCGGCCGGCCCCGAACGGGCGGACCCGGAACCGGTGGTCGCGGAACCGGTGGTCGCGGAACGGGCGGTCGCGGAACGGGCGGACACCGAACGGGAGCGCGGGCGGCGGCAGGAGGGCGGGGGGACGTGACGATCACCGACGAGCAGCACGAGGCCCTGCGCTCGCTGCTCGGTGCCTGGGCGCTCGGCGCCGTCCCGCCCCGGGAGGCCGCCGCGTTCGAGGCCCACCTGGCCGGCTGCCCGCAGTGCTCCGACGAGGCCGAGCGGCTGCGCGAGGCCGCCGGCTGGCTCTCCGTCGAGGAGCCGCTGGACCAGCCCGCCGCGCTGCGCCGGCAGGTGCTGGACTGGTGCCTGGCCCGCCGCCCGGCCGACCTGCCCGTCCCCGCCTGGGGCCTGCCGTACGCCGCCGAGACCGCCAAGTTCGACGCCCTGCTGCGCGACCTCGGCCCGGAGGAGTGGCAGGAGGTCGCCGAACTGCCCTGGCACGGCGGCACCGAGTACCTGCGCCCGGCCGAGGTGCTCTGCCACCTCGCCGCCGTGGACGGCTACGTGGCCGTCGCCCTCGGTCTGCCCGACCCCGTCCCGGGCGGATCCGGCCCCGGCTCCGGCCCCGGCTCCGGTGGCACGGCTCCCGGCGGCGCCGGACCGGCGGCCGAGCGCCGGGTCCCGCCGCAGGAGCCCGTCCTCCCGCCGGTCCCCCGGGTGCCGCCGCAGGCCGGCCGGCCCTGGGCCCGGATCGCCGACCGCACCGCCCGGCTCACCGCCGAGCAGGCCGGACAGCCGCCGCAGCGGGTCCGGGCCCGGTGGCGCCGGCACTGCCACGAGCTGGTCCGTTCGGCCGCGCTCGCCCCGCAGGGCAACACCCCGGTGGACTTCGGCTTCGTGACCGTCCCGCTCCGGGACGCCTTCGTCGACCGGGCCTTCGAGTGCTACGTGCACGGCGAGGACGTCGCCCGCGCGGTCGCCTACCCGTACGCCCCGCCGGCCCCGCAGCACCTGCGGCAGATGATCGACCTGGCCGTGCGGATGCTGCCGCTGGCCCTGGCCGGGCAGCGGGCGGCCCGGCCCGAACTCGCCGGGGCGCCCGCCGGTGCCCCCGGGCCCGCCGACGGGAGGACGGCCGGCCGACGGATCCGGCTGGTGATCGACGGCCCGGCGTCCGGCGAGTGGCTGATACCGCTGGACGGCCCGGACGCGGGACCGCCCGGCGGCGAGCCGGTGGCCGCGATGGTGCTGGACGGGCTGGAGTTCTGCCAGCTGGCCGCCGCGCACCGCGACCCGGACCGGCTGCCGGTCGGCGAGCACGGCGACCGGGCCGCGATCCGCGAGGTGCTGCACGCGACGCCGCTGCTGTCCCGGCCGTAGCCGGCCGGCAGGGCGGCGGCATCGGGCGGGCGGGCGGGCGCGTCAGGCGAAGACGACCGTCCGGGTGCCGTTCAGCAGCACCCGGTGCTCGCTGTGCCACTTCACCGCGCGGGCCAGCGCCTGGCACTCGACGTCCCGGCCGAGCGCGACCAGCTGGTCCGGCGTGACGTCGTGGGTCACCCGGGCCACCTCCTGCTCGATGATCGGGCCCTCGTCGAGGGCGGCGGTGACGTAGTGCGCGGTGGCGCCGATCAGCTTCACGCCCCGGGTGTGCGCCTGGTGGTACGGCTTGGCGCCCTTGAAGCTCGGCAGGAAGGAGTGGTGGATGTTGATCACCTTGCCGGAGAGCGCGGTGCACAGCCGGTCCGACAGCACCTGCATGTAGCGGGCCAGCACGACCAGCTCCACGTTCTCCTCGGCGACCAGGTCCAGCAGCCGCTGCTCGGCCTCGGCCTTGGTGTCGCGGGTCACCGGGATGTGGTGGAACGGGATCCCGTAGCCCTCGGTGAGGTCGCGGAAGTCGGTGTGGTTGGAGACCACCGCGGCGATCTCCACCGGCAGCGCGCCGATCCGGGTGCGGAACAGCAGGTCGTTCAGGCAGTGCCCGAACTTGCTGACCATGAGGACGATTCGCAGCTTCTCGTCGCTCGGGTGGATCTGCCAGTCCATCCCGAACGAGGCGCCGATCGCGGCGAAGCTCGCCCGCAGCTTGTCGAGGGTCACCGGCTCGGCGGCGGAGAAGTGCACCCGCATGAAGAACAGACCGCTGTCCCCGTCACCGAACTGCTGGCTGTCGATGATGTTGCACCCGGTCATGAAGAGGTAGCTGGAGACCGCGTGCACGATGCCCTGCTTGTCGGGGCAGGACAGCGTGAGGACGTACTGGGCGCTGGCCGGCTGCTGTTCCACGGTGGTGGTATCCCGTCCTGAGCTCGTGCGGATGTGGACGCTCCAGCGTGTCACACTCCGGGAGGCCCCCCTCCGGCTGCCCGCACTGCGGGACGGACCGCCCCGGACCGGGGCGGCGGCCCGTTCAGACCTGGGTCAGGATCCGCAGCACGTCCAGCGAGCGCGGCGGGACGTCCGGGTCCTCGCCGTCGTTGGCGGCCAGCCTGACGTGCGCCTCGCGGGCCGCCCGGACCGCCTCCGGCCAGCCGTGGTGCTCCAGGTAGGCGGAGACCGGGGCGTCCGCGCCGACCTCGTGCAGGATCCGCACCACCCGCAGCACCGCGACGTCCACCAGGGTCGCCTCGGCGGAGTCCCGGAAGATCGTGCCGACGTACTTCTCGGCCGACCAGCGGTCCAGCCAGGTGTCCTCGACCAGGCGGTAGACGGCGTCGGTGACGTCGCCGTACCCCTCGCGGCCGGTCAGCCAGGCGTCCCGCTGGAACCCGGGGTCGGAGAGCATGTGCAGCGCCGAGCGGAGCCGGGCCCGCCAGCGCCACCAGGGCAGGTCGTTGAGCGGCATGCCGCCCATCGTGCTGGAGCGGTGGCCCGGACGAGAAGGGTTTCGGGCAGACCGATACGAAGATTCTGTGCTGGCGGACATGGGGATCGATCGTACGTTCCCCCACCGTTCGGGCTCCACTCCCGATCTACACGCGTCCCCACCCGGATTTCCGCCCCCGTTTGCCGGCCGTTGGCTGGGCGGTCCTCTCGGCTTGCGACACCGGGGATTGGCTGGAACCGGTGCGCAGCACAGCGCCCAGGGAGGGAAAGACCGATGACCAGCCGTAGGGGCTCGTCCCAGGCCATGCACCCGATCGCGGGACGGCGCCGCCGGCGCCCGATCGCTGCCGTCGCGACCGCCGCGGCGGTGCTCCCAACCCTCTTCTCGGCCTCCGCGTGCGGCGGACCGGCCGATGCCGCCACCGGCAGCGGCGATCTCACCGTCATGACCTGGGCGCCGTCCGACACCGGATCGGCCGACCGCCCCGGGATGACGGCCCTGGCCGAGGCGATCGGCCGGGACGTCAACGTCAAGGGCGGCCTGCACGGCCGCCGGCTGCGGGTGATCACCTGCAACGAGCACAACACCTCCGACGGCGCCAAGGCCTGCGCGCAGCAGGCGGTGGACGCCAGGGCGGTGGCGGTGCTGGGCTCCTACAGCCAGTACGGCGACGACTTCATGCCCGCCCTGGAACGGGCCGGCATCCCGCTGATCGGCGGCTACGGCCTGTCCCAGCCGGAGTTCAGCAGCCCGCTGTCCTACCCGGTGGGCGGCGGCATGCCGGCCCTGATCGGCGGCAGCGGCCGGCAGCTGGTGGAGGCCGGCTGCAAGACGGTCTCGCTGATCCGCCCGGACACCCCGGCCGGCGACAACCTGCTCGGCTACCTGGGCAACGCGCTCAAGCCGGCCGGGATCAAGCTGCTGGACGTCAAGGCGCCGGAGAAGTCCAACGACTACTCCCCCGAGGTCCGCAAGGCGATCGGCGGTGACCAGCCGGGCGGCTGCGTCACCAGCGCGCTGGGCTCGGAGCCGACCGGCAACCTGCTCGACGCCTTCCGCCGGACCGGCGCGAAGAACACCCGGATCGCCTCGGTGATCGGCAGCGTCCAGCAGTCGGTGGTCGACTCCACCGGCGGCGACAGCGGCCCGCTCGCGGGAGCCTTCGTGACCGGCTGGTACCCGCCGGAGTCGGCCAGGATCTGGGACGGCCTGCGGGCGGTGATCCGCGCCGACACCGCCGGGCGGACCATCGACGCCGCCGACCCCGGGGTGCAGACCACCTGGGTGGCCTACGAGGTGTTCCGCCAGGTCGCCGACCGGCTGGCCGCGGCCGGGCGCCAGATCAGCAGCAAGACGGTCACCGGGCTGCTGGACAGCGGCGAGCAGATCGACGTCGGGCTCACCCCGCCGCTGAACTGGGCGACCACCAACATGCTGCCGTCCACCGAGTCGCCCCGGCTGGTGAACACCTGGGTCACCTACCAGGTGGTCAAGGGCGGGCAGCTGACCCTGCAGCGGCCGGGCTTCGTGGACGTGCGCTGGGTGCTCACCGGCGGCAAGCCGCCGGCCTGATCCGGCGCTGCGCCCCCGCGGTTCCCGGGGCCCGGCCGTCCTTCGGCCGGGCCCTTCGCCGTGTCCCGGTGTCCTGCGGCCGGGTCCGTGCCCCTGGTTGCGGGGTGCGGGCGGGTCAGAGGTCGCCGTCGGTGCGGGTGGGCAGGCCGGTCTGGCCGGCGACGGTGTTCCACAGCCCGGCCGCCTGCTTCTTGGCCGTGGTGGCGGTGCCGCTCGCGGCGACGGCGTTCTTGTAGTGCTGGTTGTCGTTCTTCTTCGGGTCGCAGCCGGCCTGGGCGTCCCCGGCCCAGGCCGCGTACTCGTCGTCGGCGGTCGCCGAGGCCGTCCACGCCGCGTTCAGCTGCTCGACCAGCTGCGGACCGCCGGGCAGCTTGTCGGTCTTCAGCCCGGCCAGCTTGCTCTGCAGCTCCCGGCGCTGCCCGGCCGCGGCGGTCAGCGCCTGCTGCGACTCCGGCAGCTTGTCGCACTTCTGCACCGAGGCGACCGCGCCGATCACGGCCTGCCGGCTGTCGTTGGCGGTGCCGAGCAGGTCGGAGAGCGCCTGGGCCTGCGCCTTGACCTCCGGGTTGACCGAGGCGGTCGTCGGGCCGGCGCTCTGGACGGTGGCGGCGACCGTGCCGCTGTCGGTGACCGGGGGGACGGCCTTCTTCTCCGTGCCGGACGTGTCGTCGTTGCCGTTCAGCAGCACCGCGACCAGGATCGCCGCCGCCACGCCACCGGCCACCACGCCGCCGATGAGCAGCTTGGAGGAGGAACGGCCGCCGCGGCCGCCGTCGCGCCCGGCCGGGGCCTCGCCCGGGTGGCCCGGCGCGGGCCGGTCGGCGTATCCCGGCTGCGCGGGCGGGTAGCCGCCCGCCGCCTGCGGGTCCGGGCCCGGGTACGGCGGCAGGTACTGGGTCGCCTGGGCCGGGTCGGCGGGGTGGCCCGGCTGCGGGGCGCCGCCCCAGGACGGCTGCGGGCCGCCCGGCTGGACCGGCATGGCCTGGGTCGGCAGCGCGCTGTCGCCGAAGTACTCCGGCTGCCCGGACGGCTGCCCCGGGTACGGCCCGGCCGGCGGCTGGGCGTGCGGCGGCTGGGCGTGCGGCGGCGGACCGGCGTGCTGCCCCGGCTGCGGGCCGTACCCCTGCGGCGGGCCCTGCTGCCCGGGCTGCTGTCCCGGCTGCTGCGGCTGCTGTCCGGGCTCCGGGCGGAACAGGTCGTCCAGGTTGAAGTCACCCGAGTTGGGGTACGAGCGGCGCTGGCTCAACGCGATTCCTCACCTGTGCACGACCGCGCGCTGACGGCGGACCACATCTCGTCGGTTCTTGGGAGCATCACAGTTCCTTGGACGTCGCGCCCACGCTACCGGTTCACCGAACCGGCCGACCACGTGGGCGGTCCATCCCTCACCGACCCTGCACGCTCTGCGCCGTCCTCCTCGACGGCCCCGGCTCAGGCCGCCTCCGCCTCCGCGCGGGCCTGGAACTCGCGGACCACCCGCTGCTCCCGGAAGGGCTCCAGACGGCGCCGGAACTCGTCCAGGTACTCCACGCCCCGGTTGGAGCGCAGCCCGCTCAGCAGCCGGACCGCCTGCGCCCCGGTCTCGCAGGCCCGCTCGACGTCCCGCTGCTGGAGCTGCGCCGTCGCCAGCAGCACGAGGTCCACCGCGCGGCGCCGCACCCGGGTCGGCGGGTGCAGGTCGAGCGCCCGGCGGGCGTAGTGCTCGGCCGGGCCGGCCTGTTCGAGGTCCCGGTGACAGTGGGCCAGTTCGTCGGCGAGGTAGGCGTCGTCGAAGTGGACGATCCAGTCCGGGTCGTCCTCCGGGCGGCGCTTCTCCATCATCTCCAGCGCCTTGGCGGCCACCGCCTCGCAGGCCTTGGCGTCGCCGAGCAGGGCGTGCCCGCGCGCCTCGGCCGCGTAGAACATCGCCATCGCGGTCGGGGTGGCGACCGACCGGGCGCCCTCCTGGGCGGCCCGGGCGAGCTGGGCGATCTCCCGCGGGTTGCCCAGGGTCGCCGCCAGGTGGCTCATCGAGGCCGCCAGCACGTACCCGCCGTACCCCCGGTCGTCGGCGGCCTGGGCCAGCCGGAGCGCCTGGATGTAGTAGCGCTGGGCCAGGCCGGGCTGGCCGGTGTCCACCGCCATGTAGCCCGCCAGCTCGGTCAACCGCGCGACCGCGGCGAAGAGCTGACGCCCGGTCTCGTCCCGGTAGGAGCCGCCGAGCAGCCCGGAGACCACGCTGTTGAGGTAGTGCACCACCACCGGGCGCACGTGCCCGCTGCCGAACCGGTGGTCCAGGTCGACCAGCATCGCGGTGGTCGCCTTGACGGCCGCGACGTCGGTCGGGCCGACCCTGGTCCCGCCGGTGCGGGCCACCACCGGGTCGGGCGGGGTGATCAGCCAGTCCCGGCTGGGCTCGACCAGCGCGGAGGCCGCCACCGTCGCCCCGGTCAGGAAGTCCCGGCGGCCGACGTCACTGCGCCACAGCTCGCAGACCTGTTCCAGCGCCGCGCCCAGCGTCGGCGCGAACTGCAGGCCGATGCCGGAGCTGAGGTTCTTGCCGTCGGCCATGCCGATCTCCTCGACCGACACGCTGCGCCCCAGCTTGCGCCCGAGCGCCTCGGCGATCACCGCCGGCGCCTGCCCGCGCGGCTGCTGGCCGCGGAGCCAGCGCGCGACGGAGGTCTTGTCGTACCGCAGGTCCAGACCGTGCTCGGCACCGCAGAGGTTGACTCTCCGTGCCAGACCGGCGTTGGAGCAGCTGGCCTCCTGGATCAGCTGCTGGAGACGCTCGTTGGGCTGTCGTGCGACAAGTGGTCTCGCGGCCATTGGGCTTCGCCTCCCCACACCCTCCGGTCCCGGCCGGCGGGCGACGCTTTCTGCTGATCTCTGTTGCCGAGTTGCCGACTGTCCGACCGTTCAAGGAAACTGACACCAGGTTAGCGATCAGCAACGCCAGCGGGATACCCACGGTGACGATGCCGACCCCCCACGCGCCCGCCCATATGCTCCTGTGCGCCCCCACTGCGCCCACCCCGCCTCCCCCCGGCGCGCTCCCGCCCGGTCCGCCTCACCGGTTCGGGTGAAGAGCCCCCACCTGGCGCAATGACCGGGCCCCGGCCGTAACCCGGCTCACGCACGGTAGTTGAGCATCCCGTGGAGGACCTCGGCGATCTCCCCGGCCGGGGGCGTGACGCGCCGTCGTCCGCCGCCCGGCCGGTCCGGCCCGCGGCGGTGCGCCGACCGCCCCCGGCCGCACCCCTGGACTGCCGCCCTGCGCCGATCGAGTGAGGGCGTGCGCTGCGCGAGACCCCGCGCGCGAGTGACGGGCCTTGTCTCCCACCGGAGACGGGGCCCGTCATACGCATGTGCGGATAAGGCTTCGGTGTACCCGCTGGCCAGCGGTGAAAGCCCCTCGTACGAGTGACAGCGCTCAAGGATTGCCTTGATCGTCCGAGTGGGAGAACTTCCAGCGAGAGGGGCCGCCGGACGGGGCGCTCGGTCGGGGAAGCCGGGCGAGGCGGACGGGAGGGACGGAGGGGACGGGAGGGACGGGAGGGACGGGAGGGACGGGGCGGGGCCGCGGTACCGGCCGGGTTCGGGGAGGCCGGTGCCGCGGAGAGCGGGAGGGAACGGGAGGGGCCGGACGGAGCCGGGAGCGCGGGGAGCGCCCGGCCCCGTCCGGCGTTGCCCGGCCGTCGCGCCGGCTGTCACGTGCTCAGGTCGCCACGCACCCGGGTCGCCGCCTGCCCGGGGCGCCACGCACCCGGGGCGCCGCGTGCCCAGGTCCTCACGCGGCCGGCCCCCGGCGTGCTCAGGTCTGCGCGACGAAGACGTGCGCGGCGATGTCCTTGCCCAGCTCGGCCGCGTTCTCACCGGTGCCCACCAGCACCCCGCCGACCCCGGCGCTCACCCGCACCGTCGACCCCGGCCGGACCCCGGCCCGCCGCAGCGTGCGCATGAGCTCCCCGTCGGTCTGGATCGGCTCGCCGATCCGGCGGACCACCACGTCGGCGCCGTCCGCGCCCGGCAGCACGGCGTCCAGCGGGACGAGCCCGGCGTCGAAGCCCTCGCCCTCGGCCTTGGCGTCGCCCAGCTCGTCCAGCCCCGGGATCGGGTTGCCGTACGGGGACTGGGTGGGGTGGCCGAGCATGGCGAGCACCTTGCGCTCGACCGTCTCGCTCATCACGTGCTCCCAGCGGCAGGCCTCCTCGTGCACCTGCTCCCACTCCAGGCCGATCACGTCGACCAGCAGGCACTCGGCGATGCGGTGCTTGCGCATCACCCGCACCGCGAGCCGGCGCCCCTCCTCGGTCAGCTCCAGGTGCCGGTCGCCCGCGACGCGCAGCAGTCCGTCGCGCTCCATCCGGCCGACCGTCTGGCTGACCGTGGGACCGCTCTGCTCCAGGCGCTCGGCGATCCGGGCGCGCATCGGGGTGATGCCCTCCTCCTCCAGCTCCAGGATGGTGCGAAGGTACATCTCAGTGGTGTCGATCAGCCCAGACATCGCCGCTGGCTCCGTTCCTCGGTGTCCTCATCGCCAATTCTGACCTACCGCACCGACTGCCGGGCCCGCCCCGGGGCGGCGGGGGCGGCTTTTCGCGACTGTTGACAGCGGCGCCGGTGAGGCAGCACGGTGCTGGCCGGAGCTTTCTCCCCCGCGGCCCGGACCACCACGGCCCGCCCCCACCCGGCCGGAATCCCCCACCGGCAGAGAGCGAAGGCAACTGATGAGCGAGCTGGTCGGCCGGTACTTCGACGCCGCGATCGCGCACCTCCAGCGGGTCCGCACCGAGGAGGCGGAGAACATCGAGGCCGCCGCCGCCCTGCTGGCCGGGGCGGTCACCGAGGGGCGCAGGATCTTCGCCTTCGGTGCCGGCCACTCCTCGCTGGCCGCCCAGGACGTCGTCTACCGGGCCGGCGGACTCGTCCCGGTGAACCTGCTGGAGGTCCCCGGGATGGCCGGGGTCACGGTGATGCCGGCGCCGCTGTCCAGCGCCCTGGAGCGGGTCTCCGGACTCGCCACCGCCGCCCTGGACCACACCCCCGCCACCAGCGGTGACCTGCTGTTCCTCATCTCGCTCTCCGGCCGCCAGGTGATGCCGGTCGAGCTGGCCCAGCACGCCCGGGGCCGGGGCCTGAAGGTGATCGGGCTGACCTCGCTCGCCTACCCCGGCGAGATCGCCTCCGCCCACCCCTCCGGCACCTATCTCAAGGACCACTGCGACGTCGTCCTGGACAACAAGATCGCGGTCGGCGACGGCGAGCTGACCCACCCCGGCGCCGAGACCACCTTCGGCCCCGTCTCCACCATCGTGACCAGCGCGTTGATGCAGGCCGTGGTCGCCTCCGCGGTGGACCGCCTGGCCGACGCCGCGCTCGCGGGCACCGGCGCCACCCCGCCGCTGTTCCGCTCCGGCAACGTGCCGGGCGGCACCGAGTGGAACGCCAAGCAGATGGCCGACAACGCGGAACGGATCTTCTACACCTTCTGACCGCCCTCCGTCCGCGTCCGGCCGTTCGCCGTAGGGCGGCGCGGCCGCCGGCACCAGGCCGGCTACGCCGAACGGCCGACCGGTCTGGACGCCCGGCCGGCGGCGGTCCGGAGCACGTCCGCGGCGCGCGCCCCGGCACCGGGCCGCGCGCCGCCACCCCGGCCCCACCGGAACCGGCCTCATCACCCGCCCGAGGCGTACCCGTCCCCCCGCCGGGGCAAGTACCGCCGGGGCGGTGGAGCGGCGAGCGGGGGGACGGGATGACGTCGGGCACGGGCGGGGCGGAGCGGGTGGTGCGGGAGCACGAGCTGCTGCCGGAACTCTTCTGGGCGGCCGACTCGGCCTCCCAGCAGGGGCAGACCAGGGCGGTGCGGCTCTCCGCCGCCGAACTGGTGCTGCTGGTCGCGGCCGCGACGGCGGGCTCCGCCGACGGCACGGTGTGGGCCTGGCTCGCCGCCGTCGCCTACCTCGGCGCGATCGCCCTCTCCGCGGTGATCAGCCGGCAGAACCCGCAGGGCCTCTGGTACGAGGGCCGGGCCGCCGCCGAGTCGGTGAAGACGCTCGCCTGGAAGTTCGCCGTCCGGGCCGACGCCGTCCAGCCGCCCCCGCGCCCGCTGCCGGACGCCGAGGGCCTCTACGGCCTCCAGCTCGGCCGGGTGCTGCACGCCTTCCGGGGCAGCCGCGCGGTCGGCCCCGGCCTGGCCGGCCGGCCGGCCGAGAGCCAGATCACCCCGGCGATGCGCGGGCTGCGCGAGCAGCCGCTCGCCGTCCGCCGGGACGTCTACCTGCGCGAGCGGATCCAGGTGCAGCAGGACTGGTACCGGTCGAAGTCGCGCCGCTGCGCCCGCGCCGGCTTCTGGACCGGCGTGGCCGGAGTGGCACTGCCGCTGCTCGGCCTGGTGCTCGCCGTGCTGCGGGCGATGGGCGGGTTCACCTTCGACGCGCTCGGCACCGTCTCCGCGGTGGCCGCCTCGGTCACCGCCTGGGCCCAGCTGCGCCAGTACCGCCCGCTGGCCGCCGCCTACGGCCTGGCCGCCGACGAACTGGCCCAGATCCGCGCCCAGCTGGCCCGGCTGGACGTCGGCTCCCCGGACGCCGAGGAGCTCTGGGCCCGCCTCGCCCGCGACGCCGAGGACGCCGTCTCCCGCGAGCACACCACCTGGCAGGCCCGCCGCGAGGTCAACGGCTCCGCCGACCGCGACTACTGAGCGACCGGGCCGGCCGGGGTGACCGGGGTGACCGGGTCCTCGCCGGCGAGGACGGCGAGGACGTTGTCGACGGCGAGGTCGCCCATCGCCCGGCGGGTGCGGACGGTGGCGCTGCCCAGGTGCGGGGCGAGGACGGCGCGGTCCTGCGCGAGGAGGGCGGCGGGGACGGCGGGCTCGTGCGCGAAGTTGTCCACGGCGGCGGCGAACAGGGCGCCGGACTCCAGCGCGGCGGCGAGCGCCTCCTCGTCGACGACGCCGGCGGTCATCGAGACCACCACGGCGCCGGGCGGCAGCAGGGCGAGCCGGCGGGCATCCAGCAGGTGCCGGGTGGCGTCGCTGAGCGGGCAGGTGACGACCAGGACGGGGGAGGTGGCGAGCAGCTCCTCCAGCGGCAGCCACTCGGCGCCGTCGGCCTGCTCGGGCGGGAGCGGGTGGCGGTTGTGGTAGCGGACCGGCATGTCGAAGCCGCGCGCCCGGCGGGCGACCGCCTGCCCGATCCGGCCCATGCCGAGGATGCCGAGCGGGGTGCCGGTCAGCTCCAGGCCGAGCAGGAAGTTCGGCGCCCAGGCCCACGTCCCGCCGGAGCGGAGCAGCCGCTCGCCCTCGCCGAGGCGGCGGGTGGCGGCGAGCAGCAGGGCCCAGGCCATGTCGGCGGTGGCGGCGGTGAGCACGCCGGGGGTGTTGGTGACCGGGATGCCGCGCTCGGCGCAGGCGGCGAGGTCGACGTTGTGGTGGCCCACGGCGTGGTTGGCGACGATCGCGAGGCCGGGGCCGGCCGCGTCGAGCAGTTCCGCGTCCACCCGGTCGTCCAGCGTGGTGATCAGCGCCCGGCGGCCGCGGACGGCGGCGAGGAGTTCGGCGCGCGCCATCGGCAGGTCGGAGTCGTGCACGGTGGCCGGGAGGTGCGCGGTGAGCCGTTCGGCGACACCGGGCGCGAGACGGCGGGTGACCAGGACCGGGGGCAGCTCGTTCATGGGTCCTGAATCTACGCTCCGCCCCCGCGCCGGGCCGGACGAGGGGGCGGGGTGCCGTCCCGGGCACCTGCGGCGCAGGGCGTCGTCCCCGGATCCGTCACGGCCAGGAGTCGAGCGACTCCCGGGCCCCGGTGGCGAAGCGGTGGCCGAGGGGGGTCAGGGATCCGCTGCCGGCGAGGAGGTCCACGGCCGCGTCGGTCAGCGCCCGCCAGTGCGCGAACCGCGACCGGGCGGACGGCGGGCCGTCCGCCGCGCGGGCGCCCCAGAAGGCGGTGACCGCCACGTGGGCGTAGACCGCCTGGAACAGGGAGCCGATCGGGCGCGGGGAGAGGTCGAAGGCCTCGAACAGGCGGGTGTCGCTGCGGTCGTACAGCTCCCGGCGGTCGAGCACCGCGCCCAGCTTCACGTGCTGGAACTCGTGGGCGAGGAGGAGGGCCAGGGTCGAGGCGTCGCGCGGGCGGGCGATGGCGACCGCGCCGAAGGCCTGGCGGGCCGCCGAGCTGAGGTCGTGCCCGTCCGGGGCGGGGCGCAGCGGGGTGACGGTGGTCAGGCCGGCCCGCAGACCGGCGGCGTGGGCCGGCAGGTCGCGGTCGAGCAGGCGGGCGGCGGCCCGCAGGTCGCGGGCCCACTCGGCGTACCCGGCGGAGGACAGCCGGTCCTCCACCGGCCAGCCGTGGACGGCTCGTCGGGGGTCGAGGTCCTCCAGCGCGACCGGCCCGATCCGGCGGACCGGCTGCCAGCGGGGATCACCCGGGCCGGTGAGCGTGCCGTCGTCGGTGCGCGCCGTCCAGCCCGTGCGCCCGCCGGTCACCCGGGCCTCGCGGACGCCCCCGCCGAGGGTGAGCCGGCCGAGGGTCGGCAGGTACAGGGATCCGTCGCGGACCGGCACCGCCACGGTGTCCCCGCGCGCCGCCACGACGGCTGCCGCGGCGGCGAGTTCGGCCAGCGGGCCGAGGCCCGCGGCCGGGTCGCCGCTCAGGCGGCGGGCGGCCCAGGCCCGGACGTACGGGTGGGCCAGCACGGCGTCCACGGCGGCCGGCCGGGTCGCGTCGAGGTCGGCGAGCAGTTCCCAGGCGGCCGAGCGGGCCAGGCCCGAGGAACCCCGCACGGCGGCCAGCATCGCGCGGGTGAGGGCGAGTTGGGAGCGGGCCAGCGCCCGGACGGTCTCCGGGGAGCCCAGTCCGGTCGCCAGTTCCGCCAGCTGGGCGTCGCTGAGTTCCGGCCCGGTGACGTTCACCGCCGGGGCCGGGCGTCGTGCGCCCCCGGCGCGCGCCGCCAGCCCGTCGATCAGCGCCCGCAGGTCCGCGCAGTACACCGAGGGGTGGTCGAACGAGCCGTCCCGGTAGCGGTGCGCGTACAGGCCCCCGCCGCAGGAACGCACCACCGGGCAGGCCCGGCAGGTGGCGCTCAGCCCGGACAGGCCCGACTGCCGGGCGGCGATCCCGGGATGCCGCAGGACGTCGTCGAGGCTGTGCCGGAAGACGTCCATCCCGGTGGCGGGCGCGCCGTCGTAGGCCGTCCGCAGGCTGTCCGCCTGCTCGTACGTGCCGTCCGTCTCCAGCACCACCAGGTCCACCGGCTCCAGCCCGAGCGACTCGCTCAGCCCGGGCAGCCCGGACAGGGTGCGGTGCACCGAGTCGAAGGTGCGGACGGCGAACGGGCGGCCGTCCGCCTCCCAGTGCGCGTGCACGGCCAGCAGCCAGTGGGCGTACGGTGTCGCGCCCGCCCCGGCGGGGCGCTGCGGCGGGTGCTCCCAGGTGGCGTGCGGGAGCAGGAAGTCCACGGCCGGGGGCTGCAGTTCGGCGAGCGCCCGGTAGACGGCCACCGGGTCGTTCGCCACGTCGACGGTGCAGAGCAGCCCCGCGAACAGGTGCCGGAACCGGGGCTCGCGCAGCAGTCCGACGGCGCGCAGCACCTGCGGATGGCTGGACCGGCCGTCCGCGAACCGGCGGTGGCGGTCGTTGGCGGCCCGGTCACCGTCCAGCGAGAGGCCGACCCGGATGCCGAGTTCGTCGAACAGCTCGCAGTACGCCGCGGTGAGCCGGACGCCGTTGGTGTGCACCCGCAGGTCCGGTTCGCAGACCTCGGGCAGCGCCGCCCGCAGCGCCTCCGCCGCCCGCCGGATCACCTCCGGTCCGGCGAGCAGCGGTTCACCGCCGTGCAGGACGACGCGCACCGCCGTCAGCCCGTGGGCCGCGGCGTGCTCCCCGATCCGCTCGGCGGCTCTGCCCAGCACGGCGTCCCCGACGACGCGCGGTCGGGAACGCCAGCCGGTGTCGGCGTGCTCGTAGACGTAGCAGTGGTCGCAGGCGAGGTCGCACCGGCTGTGGACCTTCAGCACGACCTGCGTGAACGGCATGTTCAGATAGCGGAGTTGAAGGGTGAGTACGGCTGGCCATCGGCGCAGGAGAGGGCCAGCTCGAAGAACCGGGCCAGTTCACCCACGTCGCAACGCGCCAGTTCCACAAGGGTGGGCCGCCCGGCAGCGCCACCCTGCCGTATCGGGTCCCCCGCGAGGTCCTGGTCCGCAAGCCGATCCATAGTCGATTCCCCTGTGTCAAAGGGCCGGAGGAGACCTGTCACACCACTGGCAGCTCGATCTCCACGTCCAGCCAGGCCCCCACCCTGATCCCTTCGGTCAGCGGATGGCCGTCGCCCAGATACGGCACCGCCCGTGCCCTGGTCAACGTCCGTACCCGCAGTTCCGCCGCCCTCGCGGGCTCGCCGACGACGGCGAGCGCCAGGACGACGTTCGCGGTGGCTGCCAGGGCATCGGGATGTTCCGGTCCGAAGCGCTCGGTGAGGAGCGCGGCGGCCGCTTCCGCCTGGGCCAGCGCTTCGCTGTGACTTCCGGCGTGCGCCAAGTCGTTGGCCCGGTTGAGACGTGCGATCCCGACGTACGGGTGCTCCTCTCCCAGCGCGGCGAGCAGATCGTCCAGGACCTTGCCCGAGACCGCGTGCGCCCCCTCGGCCTGGCCGGCCCGCCGGAGTGCCACGCCGAGATTGCCCGCCCCCAAGCGCTCCATGGGGTGGCCGGCGCCCAAGTGGTCACGGTGGTAGAGGTACGACTCCTCGGCAAGGGTTACGGCCTGTTCAGTGTCCCCGAGCGTGCCGAGCACGGCCGCCAGGCTACCCGCCGCAGCCGCCGTTCCGGGATGATCGGCGCCGAACCGTTCGAACAGCCGCTGGTGGACGTCCTCGGCGTCGACCAGCGCTTGCGGGAGCCGGCCCAGCCGGCGCAGGACTGCGCTCCGGTAGCGCCGGGCACGCAGGGTCTCATGGTGGTCCTCGCCAAGCACCTGCTGGCTCCGGCGAACGGCCTTGTCCATACGGGTGAGCGCCTCGACGGGTCGCCCCATCTCACACAGCACGTGCCCGTATACGACACCCCCGAGGATCGTGTAGGGGCTGCGCTTCCCGAAGACCTCAAGCTTTCGAGGATAGAGATCCTCGTGAATGGCCAGCGCACCGGCGAAATCTCCCGCGAGCATGATGGAGACGGCCAGATTGTTCTCCGCCATAAGTGTGCGCGGGTGGTCCTGGCCGAGAACCCGGCGCGCGGCGGCCAAGGTCTCCTCGTCGAGCTCCCGGGCCTCGCGGTAGCGGCCCAGGTGCCGGAGGTCGCCCCCCAGACTGGTGGCCGCGGGGAAGCTGTCCCGGTGCTCGCGCCCCAGCAGCGCGGTCAGCCGCTCGAACGCGTCCCGATCCGTCGCGTACGCCTCGCGGACCAGGCCCTGGGTCCGCTGGATGTTCCCGAGCTGCACGCGCAGCAACTGCACCTTGACGTCCGGCCCCACCCCCAGCGGGCCGAGCTCCCGCCAGCGGGCGAGGACGCGCTCGGCGAGCTCCCGGCCCGCGTCGTGGAGGCTGCGCTGCCACAGGTAGCGGACCGAGTTGACGATCCACTGCCGGACCGCCGGGTCGGTGGACCCGTCGGCGCCGGACGGGCGCAGGTGGGGCAGCAGTTCGGCGTACCGGGGCCAGTGCTGCGGGGCGTCGGGGTCGCCGGGGTCGGCGAGGGCCAGGGCCCGGTGGGCCACGCCGCGGACCCGGTCCCGGTCGGCGTCGCCGACCTGTTCGCGCAGCAGCGCCTGGACGATCCGGTGCACCACCAGGGTCCCGGCAGCCTGGTCGTAGCGGGCGAGGTTGAACTGGTTGACGGTGCGCAGGATGTCGCCGATGGCGAGCCGGTGGTCGGAGGTGCCGGGCGGGAGTCCGATCGCCTCGATCACCGGCGGGCTGTAGAGCAGCCCGATCGGGATGGCGTCCGGGCCGAGGAAGCCGCAGATCTCCAGCAGCCGGGCGGCCGGGGCGTTGATCCGGCGCAGGTCGGAGCCGGCGATCCGCCAGGTGGCCGCGGTGGCGGTGGCGTTGGGGCCCTCCTCGGCGGCCCGCCCGGCGTCGGCGCCGAAGCCGTTCCCGGCGGAGCCGGAGCGGACGGAGCGGTCGAGGATGTCGGTGAGCGTCTCGTCGAGCAGGTCGGCGTAGGTGGCGGCCGGCATCGGCGTCTCCTGGAGCCAGGCGGCGGCCTGGCCGACGGCGAGCGGCAGGTCGCCGAGGAGTTCGGCGATCCGTTCCGCGTCGGCCCGTTCGACGCCGGTGTTGAAGTGCCGGACGAGTTCGACGCTCTCCGCACGGTCGAACACCTCGACCTCGGTGCGCCCGGGCCGCCGGGCCCAGCGCCGGTCGCGCGAGGTGACCAGGACGTGGCCGTCCGGCCCGGCGGCGGGCAGCCAGGGGTCCAGCAGCTCCGGGTCCTCGGCGTTGTCGAAGATCAGCAGCCAGCGGCGGTGGGGCCGTCCGCTGCCGAGCGCCTCCAGTACCGCGCGCGCGGTGCGGGTGACGTCGCCGTCGGTCTCCAGGCCGAGGGCGGGGGCGAGTTCGGCGAGCGACTGGGGGATCACCGCGGTCTGCTGGGAGGGCACCCACCAGACCACGTCGTAGCCGGCCGCGAAGCGGTGCGCGTACTCGATCGCGGCCTGCGACTTGCCGACCCCGCCGATGCCGTAGAGCACCTGGACGGGCGCGGCGTCGGCACCGGCGGTGAAGCCGTCGCGGACGGCCTCCAGCAGCCGCGTCCGGCCGGTGAAGGTGGGCAGCCGCGGCGGCACCTCCAGGACGGCGGGGCGGCCGGCCGGGAAGCGCGGCGGGCGGGCGGCGGCGGGCTCGCCGGAGTCCATCCAGCGTCCGACGCCGGGCGGCGGGCCGATCAGCTCGAACAGCTGGGCCTCGGCCTGCTGGGCGGAGCCGGTCGCGAGGTCCAGCGCGCGCTGCCCGGCGAACTGGGGCTGCTCCGGCGTGCCGATCCGCACCGCGAGCAGGCCGCCGGAGTCGCCCGCCGGGTCCTCGGTGGTGAGCCGGCGCCAGATCTCCCGGGCGCGCGGCAGGGCGGCGTAGTCGGGGCTGAGCAGGGCGAGCAGCCGGCCGTCGCCGTCCAGCGGCGCGGCGGCCTCGGAGAGCGGGGCGGCCTGCGCCGGGCCCGGATCGAGCGGGACGGCGGCGCTGTGCAGGGTGGCGAGGTAGCCGAAGCCGTCCAGGGTTCCGGCGATCCACTCGGCCCAGACCCGGTCCTTGGGGGCGTAGCTGACGTACACCTGGCGGGAGCGGGTGCGGCCCTGGCGCAGGTAGGCCGCGTACAGCCGGCGGCGGGCCTGGTCGGGGACGGGCCGCAGCTCGCGCACCCGGCCGTCGGTGAGCCAGTCGGCGAGCCGTTCGAAGGCGGCGAGCAGGGTGCGGTCCTGTTGCGGCCGGTCGACGACGGTGGCCGGCACCTCCTCGTAGGCGTAGAACGGCTTGTACGGCACCTCGACGTCGCGCCAGTACTCCGCGCGGCGCTCGGGGCCCAGCCAGTCCAGGTAGGGGGCGAAGGCGTCGTGGGCGAGGTCGCGGCCGGCCGCCAGCCCGGCGCGTTCGGCGTCCTCGACGCGCATCGGGACCGGCAGCACCCGGATGTCGCGCTCGTCGGCGTCGACGATGGCGCGGGCCGCGTCGACGCCGCCGCGGATGCTCTGCGCGCCGAGGGTGAAGCAGTCCACGACGGTGTCGGGCATCAGCACGGTGCAGATCCCGGAGGTGTCACTGACGCCGGTGCGGCTGTCGATCAGCACGTAGTCGTAGCTGCCGGTCCACTGCTCGCGCAGCGCGTACAGGAACTCCGCGCCGCGGATGTCGGTGCGGGTGTAGAAGCTGCGCCAGTTGAAGCTGGTGACGGCGGCCGAGTAGGAGGCGTTCTGCCGGCCGGCCGGCATCAGGTCGAGCCGGCCGCCGTCCGGGAGGTCGAGCGCCAGGCCGCACAGGTACTGCTCCAGCCGGCCGGGGGCGGCCAGCCACTCCCGGGGGTCCGGGCCGGGGCCGGGGCGGCCGGGGCCCGGCAGCGCCTCGTCGACGTAGGCCCGGAGCATGTCGATCAGGCCGTCGGTGGCGTGGAGTTCGGGGTCGACCAGCAGCGGGTGGTAGTAGCGGTGCAGGCCCGGGGCCTCCAGGTCCCAGTCCACCACCAGGACGCGCAGGCCCTGGCTGGCCAGGATCCAGCCCAGGTTGGCGAGCGCCATGGTGCGGCCGGTGCCGCCCTTGAACGAGTAGAAGGTGACGACGGCGCCGGTGTCGGGGGGCGCCAGGGCGGCGGACCCGTGGTCCGCGAGGGCGGCGTGCTCGGGGCTCATCGGTCCGCTTCTCCTTCACTGGGCGCCCGGGTGGCCGGGGGCACGGTCTCCTCGCGCAGGGCCGCCCGTGCCCCCGGGGCGGCTCCGTTCCCCGGGGTGTTCCCCGGGCGTGGCAGGGGTGGACCCGCCTGGGTCGGCGGTTCCGGCGGGTCCGGCGGGACGGACGGCGACCAGGACGGGATGGTGAGCCCGGGCATCGGCCGCGGGTCGGGGCCGAGGCCGAACTGGGCGCGGATCGTCTCCGGATCGTCGTCGATCTGGTCCAGCAGCCGGTTCTGGGCCACGGTCACCGTCGACAGGAGCTCGCGCTCGAAGCGTTCCCGCTGGACGTGGATGCGAAAGAGCGGCTCGGGCCCGGACCGGTGCAACCAGGTGCGCGCGAACACCTCGCGCACCCCCTCCCAGAGCCGGGCGCGCGCCGGACCGGGCGGCGGGTCCTCGGTGCTGTCGGGCAGCAGGACGGCGGTGACCGGGTGGTTCTGCCGGTCGAAGTCGCGCAGCGCCTGCCGGTAGGGCTCGCGGCCGGCCGCCCACGGGTCCACCAGCAGGACGCTGACCTCGTTGTTCTCCCGGGCCCGGTCGAGCGCGTCGGCGAGGTCCGGGCCGACCGTCTCCAGGCTGGTGCTGTGCCCGGCCCGGGTGATCACCTGCTGGGCCTGGACCGCCAGCGAGGGCATCCGCGGCGGGTGGTAGGGCGCCCAGTCCCGGGGGTGCGCCCCGTACCATCCGCCGTGGTACCACTCGTCGCGCTCGGCGCCGCCGTCCCCGCCCACGGCCGCCGGGCCCCCGGCGCGCTGCGGCGGGACGCGGTCCCCGGCGCCCTGGACGGCCCGGTCCCCGGCCCAGCGGGCGGCGACGAACAGCCGCACCAGGCTGCTGCGGCCGGTGGACACCAGGATCTCCGGCACCGGGAAGCAGCCGTCCACCCGCCCGAGGTCGAGGTCCCGCTGCTCGGAGACCCGCCAGGCGGCGGCCTCCCGCACCCGCTCCGCGATCACCCGCACCACCTGGCGGTACGCCGTGCCGTGCGGGTCGGTCCGCAGCAGGTGGCGCAGCCCTCCGGTGGCGTACTCCGGGCCGAAGTCGTCCTGCACGTACTGGATCCGCAGCACCTCGGCGGGCAGGTCCCGGGGCGGCGGCTCCCACAGGACCGGGATCAGGGCCGGGACGCTCTCGCCGGTCTGCTCCTCGTGGCGCCGCGTCCGGCGGTCGAAGGCGGTCCACTCCTTGCCGCAGTAGTCGCTGGCGAAGTAGGCGGGCGAGTAGAGCGCGACCATGGTGCGGCTGGCGCCGACCATCCGGGAGAGCTGCCGCTCCCAGTCGTCGCCGACCCGCAGCCGCTCGGTGTCGCGGTAGGCCAGCTCGCCCGGTCCGGCCTCGGGCTCGATCCGCGCCAGTTCGTCCCGCAGGTCGGTGAAGAACTGGTCGACGAAGGCGCCTCCGGCCAGCTGGTCCCGCCGTGCGTAGCTGAAGAAGAAGTACGGCCGCACCGACAACCCCCCACCGACCCGGTGAACGCCCCCACCTTACTGGCGGGCTTGACGGAGGGTCAGCCGATGGGCGGAGGAAGTTGTCGCGGTGTCGTCACAAGTCCGGCCCGGCGCCTCGACGCCCCTGGTCGGGGGCGTGCGGGCGGGGAGCGCGGACGGCCCCCGGGGCGCCCCGGCGGGCGGCGGCGCACCCGTTCCGGGGGCAGTTCCCCGGTGCCCCGGCGGGCAGCGCCGCACCCGCCTCAGGGGCAGAGCCGCTCCACCCGCCAGCCCGTCGGGGCGTCCGGGGCCGCGACGTAGCGCAGCCGGTCGTGCAGCCGGTTCTCCCGCCCCTGCCAGAACTCCACGCTGGCCGGCACCACCCGGTACCCGCCCCAGAACGGCGGCACCGGCACCCCCTCGCCCTCCGGGTAGCGCCGCTCCAGCTCCGCGTAGCGCTGCTCCAGCACCTCGCGCGAGGCGACCGGGCTGGACTGCTCGCTGGCCCAGGCGCCGAGCTGGGAGCCGTGCGGGCGGGTGCGGAAGTAGGCGGCGGTCTCGTCCCGGCCGACCTTCTCCACCCGGCCCTGGACGATCACCTGGCGGGCCAGCGCGATCCACGGGAAGAGCAGCGCCGCGTGCGGGTTGGCGGCCAGCTCGGTGCCCTTGCGGGAGCCGTAGTTGGTGAAGAAGACGAAGCCGCGGGCGTCGAACGCCTTGAGCAGCACGGTGCGCGTGCTGGGCAGCCCCCCGGCGTCGGCGGTGGAGAGCACCATCGCGTTGGGCTCGACCACCCCCGCGTCGTCGGCTTCGTGGAACCACCGCGTGAACTGGCCGATCGGATCGGCGGCGAGCTGCTCCTCGGCCAGGCCCTCGTGCGCGTAGTGCTTGCGCATCACGGTGAGGTCCGGTCCTGGGCGGGCCTCGTCGGCCAGGATCCGGGTGGCGGGGGTCAGGGGCGTCGACTGGGCGCGGTCCGGGGTCTGCACATCAACATCATCCCGTACGACAAGCAACCGGCACCGCTACCTCCGGACAAACCCCGGTGGGAGATAAGGTGACTCGCCACCGATCGGCTGTCCGTCGTACGGTGATTTGTCCGCAACCGTGCCCTTGGTTCCGGAGATCCGCCGGGCCCGGTCGGCCGCCGCGAGAAAAGTCAAGTGCGCGCCGGGGAAACATCACCATCGTGGTGTATGGCGCAATGCACCCCGTGCCTGTCACCCTGGCACCGAGTGCCAACCACCATTCGGTCAGAGGCGTGCCTCCCCACCACGGCGGCCGCCGATCGCAGAACTGAAGGAGCCGTGCATGTCCGACTTCGTACCCGGGCTCGAAGGTGTCGTCGCGTTCGAGAGCGAGATCGCCGAACCCGACCGTGAAGGCGGCGCTCTGCGGTACCGGGGCGTCGACATCGACGACCTGGTCGGCAATGTCTCCTTCGGTCACGTCTGGGGCCTGCTGGTGGACGGCCGCTTCAACCCCGGCCTGCCGGCCGCCGAGCCCTTCCCGATCCCGGTCCACTCCGGCGACATCCGGGTCGACGTGCAGTCCGCGCTCGCGATGCTCGCCCCGGTCTGGGGCCTGAAGCCGCTGCTGGACATCGACGCCGAGCAGGCCCGCGACGACCTCGCGCGCGCCGCCGTCATGGCACTCTCCTACGTCGCCCAGTCCGCCCGCGGCCAGGGCCTGCCGATGGTCCCGCAGAGCGAGATCGACAAGGCCGAGACCGTGGTCGAGCGCTTCATGATCCGCTGGCGCGGCGAGCCGGACCCCAAGCACGTCAAGGCCATCGACGCCTACTGGACCTCCGCCGCCGAGCACGGCATGAACGCCTCGACCTTCACCGCCCGGGTCATCGCCTCCACCGGCGCCGACGTCGCGGCCGCCCTCTCCGGCGCGGTCGGCGCGATGTCCGGCCCGCTGCACGGCGGCGCGCCGTCCCGCGTGCTCGGCATGATCGAGGAGATCGAGCGCACCGGCGACGCCACCACCTGGGTCAAGAACGCCCTCGACAAGGGCGAGCGCCTGATGGGCTTCGGCCACCGCGTCTACCGCGCCGAGGACCCGCGCGCCCGCGTGCTGCGCCGCACCGCCAAGGAGCTCGGCGCGCCGCGCTTCGAGGTCGCCGAGGCGCTGGAGAAGGCCGCGCTGGAGGAGCTGCACAACCGCCGCCCCGACCGCGTGCTGGCCACCAACGTCGAGTTCTGGGCCGCCATCATGCTGGACTTCGCCGAGGTCCCGGCGCACATGTTCACCTCGATGTTCACCTGCGCCCGGACGGCCGGCTGGTCGGCGCACATCCTGGAGCAGAAGCGCACGGGCCGGCTCGTGCGTCCCGCCGCGCGCTACATCGGCCCCGGCCCGCGCAGCCCGCAGGAGATCGAGGGCTACGACGCCATCAAGCACTGACCCCCGGGCGGGCCGGGCACCGCGGCCCGCCCCGCGCCGGGGCACGCGGCCGCTCGTCGTCGCGCGTCGCCGCAGGTCGCCGAGCAGCGGGTCCGGAATATGAACCGGACCCGCTGTTTCCGCAGCTCGCAGGCCGGTCGGCGGCATCTCAGCGGGCGGACCACCGTCGATTCCCGACCGCCCCGGCGGGTAGGCTGCGCCCGTGGCTCAGATCCAGATCCCCGCTGACATCAAGCCCGCAGACGGCCGTTTCGGCTGCGGCCCGTCCAAGGTGCGCCCCGAGGCCCTGAGTGCCCTCGCCGCCACCGAGACCTCCCTGCTCGGCACCTCGCACCGCCAGGCCCCGGTGAAGAACCTGGTCAAGCGCGTGCGCGAGGGCGTGAGCAGCCTGTTCTCCCTCCCCGAGGGGTACCAGGTGGTCCTCGGCAACGGCGGCTCCACCGCCTTCTGGGACATCGCGGCCTTCGGCCTGGTACGGGAGAAGTCCCAGCACCTCGACTTCGGCGAGTTCTCCTCCAAGTTCGCCTCCTCCGTGAAGGCCGCGCCGTGGCTGGCCGAGCCGAGCGTGATCAAGACCGCGCCCGGCACCCACCCGCTGCCGGTCGCCGAGGCCGGCGTCGACGTCTACGCCCTCACCCACAACGAGACCTCCACCGGCGTCGCGATGCCGA
The DNA here is from genome assembly GCF_042884635.1 of Kitasatospora sp. NPDC058115. Lineage (NCBI taxonomy): Bacteria > Bacillati > Actinomycetota > Actinomycetes > Kitasatosporales > Streptomycetaceae > Kitasatospora > Kitasatospora sp. NPDC058115. Next base: position 80,551 of record NZ_JBHVTL010000024.1, on the reverse strand, counting down.
TCGCCCGCCCGGCCGGCGGCGACGAGGGCTCGCTGGTCCTGGTGGACGCCACCTCGGGCGCCGGCGGCCTGCCGGTGGACATCACCGAGACCGACGTCTACTACTTCGCCCCCCAGAAGTCCTTCGCCTCCGAGGGCGGTCTCTGGCTGGCGTCCTTCTCCCCGGCCGCCCTGGAGCGCGCCGCCGGGATCGCCGGCTCCGGCCGCTACATCCCGCCGTTCTTCGACCTGCCGACGGCCATCGACAACTCGTCGAAGGACCAGACCTACAACACCCCGTCGATCGCCACCCTGTTCCTGCTGGCCGACCAGCTGGAGTGGCTGAACGGCAACGGCGGGCTCGACTGGGCCGTCGCCCGTACGGCTGATTCCTCGTCCCGGCTCTACGGCTGGGCCGAGAAGTCCTCGTTCGCCAACCCGTTCGTGGCGAACCCGGCCGAGCGCTCGCAGGTCGTCGGGACGATCGACTTCGACGACGCGGTGGACGCCGCCGCCGTCGCCAAGGCGCTGCGCGCCAACGGCATCGTCGACACCGAGCCGTACCGCAAGCTGGGCCGCAACCAGCTGCGCGTCGCGATGTTCCCGGCGATCGACCCGGCCGACGTCGACGCCCTCACCGCCTGCGTCGACTACGTGGTCGAGCGGCTCTGACCGCTCCGCGCGGACACATGGGGAAGGGCCACCGCCTCCGGGCGGTGGCCCTTCCCGTGTCTTCGGCCGCCACTGGGGCCGCTACTGGCCGACCAGCGAGCTGATCAGCACGACGACCAGCAGCAGTACCAGGGCGCCGGTCACGATTCGCATGCGAGTCTTGGGATCCACGGTCAACGAGCGTACCCCCGGCCGGTCCGCGCTCAGACGCCGAGGTTGGACCCGCCGGTGGCGTCCAGGTTCTGGCCGGTGATCCAGCGGGCGTCGTCCGAGGCCAGGAAGGCCACGACGTCCGCGATGTCGCCGGCCTCGGCGACCCGGTCGAAGACCGAGTACCCGGCGGCCCTGGCCCGCTCCTGCGGATCGGCCAGCCAGGGGTTGATGTCGGTGTCGACGATGCCCGGCAGGACGGCGTTGACGGTGATCCCGCGCGGCCCCAGCTCCTGCGCGAGGGTGAGCGTCAGGGTGTTGAGCGCGCCCTTGGTCATGGCGTAGGCGACGGCGACCGGGAAGGCCACCCGGGTGACGCCCGAGGAGACGTTGACGATCCGCCCGCCGTCGCGCAGCCGGCCCAGGCCGTGCTGGACGACGAAGAACGGCGCCTTGGCGTTGACCGCGAAGACCCGGTCGAAGCCGTCCTCCGGCACCTCGTGGATCCGGCCGTACTGCCCGATCCCGGCGTTGTTGACCAGGATGTCCAGCCCGCTCCCCCCGTCGTACCCGGCCAGCCCGGCGTCGAAGGCCGCCCAGAGCGCCTCGGCGTCCCCGGGGACGCCGAGCTCGGCCGTGACCGTGAAGGCCCGGCCGCCGGCCTGCTCGATCGTCTTCACCACCTGCTCGGCCGCCGCCGTGTCCCGCCCGTGCACCGCCACCAGCGCGCCCTCGCGCGCCAGCCGCTCGGCGATCCCCCGCCCGATGCCCCGGCTGCCGCCCGTCACCAGCGCCGTCTTCCCGGTCAGCTTCGACATGACCGCACCCTCCCATTTGTGTAGCGGTCGCTAATGAAAGGAACCGTAGCACGCTTTCTGTAGCGGGCGATATAGAATCGGCGCATGACCACTCCCGCCGCGAAGCGCGGCCGCCCGCGCTCCTTCGACCGCGAGGCCGCCCTGGAGCAGGCCCTGCGGCTGTTCTGGGAGCGCGGCTACGAGGCGACCTCGGTCGCCGACCTCACCACCGCGATGGGCATCCGCCCGCCGAGCCTCTACGCGGCCTTCGGCGACAAGCGCGCCCTCTTCGACGAGGTGGTCGCCCGCTACCGGGAGGGCCACGGCGCCTACGCGAACCGCGCGCTCACCGAGGAGCCCACCGCCCGGGCCGGTGTGGCCCGGATGCTGCGCGAGGCCGCCGCCGAGGCCACCGATCCGGACCACCCGTGGGGCTGCCTGCTGATCAGCTCGACGGTCAACTGCACCTCGCCCGAGGTGGTCGAGGCCGTCCGGGAGCTGCGCAACGCCAACGTCCGCGCGCTGGAGTCGCGGATCCGCGCCGACGTCGCGGCCGGCCACGAGCCCGCCGGCACCGACCCGGCGGCCCTGGCGCAGTTCACCGCCACCGTGGTCCAGGGCATGTCGCAGCGGGCCCGCGACGGGGCCGGCCGCGCGGAGCTGGAGCGGGTCGCGGCGGACGCGATGCGGGTCTGGCCCTGAGCCGGCGGCGGGGGCCGATCCCGGCCCCGGCCCCGATCCCGGCCCCGGCCCCGGTCAGGCCTCCCAGCGGGCCAGCGGACAGGAGCACAGCGCGGTGTGGCGGACCCTGCCGCCCTCGTGCGCGCTGAGCATCAGGTGCAGCTCGGCGGCCTCCCACTGCGGCCCCCGGTAGCCCTCCAGCGCCCGCGCCAGGGCGTCCAGCTCGACGGCCGCCGTCCGCTGCTCGGCCCGCCGACGGCCGCGCGCGGAGCCGGCCCGGGCCAGCGTGAGGTGCGGGTGGAAGCGGAACGCGTCGCTCTCCCCCGCCACCTCCGCGGTCGCCTCGTACACCGCCTCGGCGAGCCGGCGCAGCGCCCAGTCCTGCCCCTCCACCCCGGCCCAGAGCACCCGGTCGCCGAACCGCCCGCCACCGGCCAGCCGCAGTGTGTGCACCGGGTGCCCCTCGGCGACCTCCGCCAGTGCGACCTCCAGCTCGGGCACCCGTTCGGCGGGCACCTCGCCGAGGAAGGCCAGGGTCAGGTGCCAGGCGTCGGCCGGGGTCCAGCGCAGCCGGTCCGCCCCCGGCAGACCGCGCACCGGGGCCACCGCGTCGGCCAGGCCCTGCAGGGCCTCCACCGGAGGCAGTACCGCCACGAAGAGCCTCATGGGGCCATCTTCCCCCGCGAGACGGTTTGGACTAGAACGGATTGCCATGAAGATCCGCAACGGGAGCCCCGAGGACATCCCCGACATCCTGTCCCTGCTCGACGGCGCGGTGGCCTGGCTGGCCGCCCGGGGCCGCACCCGGCAGTGGGGCGACCGGTCGTTCAGCGGCATCCCCGCCCGCGTCGAGCACATCGGCCGGTACGCCCACGAGCCGTTCCTGATCCGGCTCGCGGTCGACGACGACGGGCGGACGGTCGGCTCCTGCGTCCTGTCCGAGCAGCGCCCGGAGTACGCCACACCGGTGGACGAGCCCGAGCTGTACATCCGCAACCTGGTGACGGACCGGTCCCGCAAGGGGTCCGGGATCGGCGCCGCCCTGATCGCCGACGCCCTCGACGAGGCCCGCCGGCGCGGCATCGGCCTGCTGCGGGTGGACTGCTTCGGCGGTGACGACCGCAAGCTGGTCGGCCAGTACCGGGCGCTCGGCTTCACCGAGACGGAGTCCTTCGAGGTCGAGCAGCCGGCCGGCCCCTGGCCGGGGCAGATCCTGGCGATCCGGCTGACCGGCTGACCGACCGACCGGCTGGTCGGCTGAAGGCCCGCCCCGGTGCGCCGCCCCGGTGCGCCGCCCCGGCGCGCCGGGGCGGGGCCGGGGTCAGCAGGCCGTGGCCAGCTCCGGCTTGGCGCTCGCCGCCGTACGCGGCACCAGCGCCACCACCCGGCCGCCGCGGCCCGGGTGCAGGTCCAGCCGCAGCCGCAGCTCGGCGCTGCGGGCCAGCACCAGGCCGACCACCCCGGCCGCCGCCGCCGAGACCAGCCCACAGGCCAGCAGCCCGATCCGGGGCCCGTACGAGGCGGTGACCCAGCCCACGACCGGCGCGCCGATCGGCGTCCCGCCGGTGAAGACCAGCATCAGCAGGCCCATCACCCGCCCGCGCATCGCGGGCTCGGTGGCCAGTTGGAGCGAGGCGTTGACCGAGGTGTTGAAGCTCAGCCCGAACACCCCGACCAGGGTGAGCAGCAGCGCGAAGGTCCAGTAGCCGGGCGCGAACGCCGCCACCACCTCCAGCGCCCCGAACGCGAGGGCGGCCCCGACGAGTCTGCGCAGCCGTGGCACGCCCCGGCGGGCCGCGATCAGCGCGCCGGTCAGCGAACCGACGGCCATCGCGGTGTTCAGCAGGCCGTACTGCCCGGCGCCGACGTGGAAGGTGTCGGAGGCGAAACCCGCCAGCAGCGTCGGGAAGTTGAACCCGAAGGTGCCGATGAACCCGGCCAGCACCATCGGCCAGAGCAGCTCGGGCCGCTCCTTGACGTACCGCAGCCCTTCCCGCAGCTGCCCCTTCTCGCGGGCGATCGGCGCGGTCGGGCGCAGTTCGGCCGTCCGCATGGCGAGCAGCCCGCCGATCACGGCGGCGAACGACAGCGCGTTCAGCGCGAACGCCCAGCCGCTGCCGACCGCGGCGATCAGCAGGCCCGCGACGGCGGGGCCGACCAGCCGGGCGGTCTGGAAGTTGGCGGCGTTCAGGCTGACCGCGTTGGCGAGGTCCTTCGGACCGACCATCTCGGAGACGAACGCCTGCCGGGTCGGGTTGTCGACCACCGTGACCAGGCCGAGCAGCAGCGCGAACGCGTACACGTAGTACGGGGTCACCACGCCGCCGATGGTCAGCACGGCGAGACCGGCGGCGAGCAGGCCCATCGCGCCCTGGGTGAAGATCAGCAGCCGGCGCTTGGGCATCCGGTCCGCGAGCACCCCGCCGAACAGGCCGAACAGCAGCATCGGCAGGAACTGCATGGCGGTGGTGATGCCGACCGCGAGCGGGCTGCCGGTGAGGCTCAGGACCAGCCAGTCCTGGGCGATGCGCTGCATCCAGGTACCGGTGTTGGACACCACCTGGCCGGCGAAGTAGTAGCGGTAGTTGCGAACGCGCAGTGAGGAGAACATCCCCCCGGGCCGGGTGAAGCGGGCGCCGGTGGGGGACGGGGCCGGGCGGGTCCGGCCGGGAGCGGCGGGGTCGTCCGCCGCGGCGCGTTCGTCGGGGTCGTCGTCGCCGTTGCCCGGCAGCCCCGTCGGGGCCGGTGCCTGGGTCTCGGCGGCCGCGGCGCTCGCCGCGGCGGGGTCGGTGGTCTGCTCGTCGGTCCGGGTACGGGTGGCGGCGGCGCTGGCTGCGGCCGGCGGTGTCACGGTGGTCTCCCCTCGCGGCGCGGCGGCCCGTGGCGAGGCCGTCGCGCTCCTGGTGTCGGTCAGCTGTCCTGCGGTGATGCGGTTCTCCTTCGTCCTCCGGCGGCTACCGGATCGCTGTGCCTAGAGGTGTGCGAGCTTGTAGAGCACGGGCGCCGCCTCGCGGAGCTTCGCCCACTCCTCCTCGTCGAGCCCCTCGGCGAGCTCGGCGAGCCAGGCGTTGCGGCGCCGGCGGGACTCCGCCAGGATCGCCTCGGCCTCCTCGGTACTGCTGACGACCACCTGCCGGCGGTCCTCCGGGTGCGGCTCGCGCCGCACCAGGCCCTTCTCCTCCAGCATCGCGACGATCCTGGTCATCGAGGGCGGCTGTACGTGCTCCTTCCGGGCGAGCTCACCCGGCGTGGCCTTCCCGCACCGGGCGAGGGTGCCCAGCACCCCGATCTCGGTGGGACTGAGCGACTCCTCGACCCGCTGGTGGCGCAGTCGACGGGAGAGGCGCATGGCGGACGACCGCAGCTGACTGATGGCTGCGAGGTCCTGCTCGGACATCTCGGGCATGTTCTTTAGCCTACGTCATTACTCTGGCTAAAGAAAATTGGATTCCGGCGCTCCGCGTCCCGGCTCCCGGCAGCGGCTCGGCGCCGTTCAGCCGCGGGTGTTCGGCGCCTGGTGGCCACCGCCGGATGTTCGGCGCCGGGTGTTCAGCGCCTGGTGTCCACCGCCGCCAGTCCGTCCGGCATGCCCAGCACCAGCAGCGTGCCGGCCAGCGCCAGCGACCACACCTCCGAGCCGGTCCGCACGTCCAGCACCCCGCCCGTCGCCAGGTCCCGCACCCGGACCAGCCCGTCCGACCAGGCCGCCGCCACCACCGGCCCGGCCGCCGTCGCCCCCGCCGCCACCGCCGTCACCGGGCAGCCCCGCCGGTCCGAGGGCTCGGGCATCGGCGCCGAGTGCGGACCCCAGAGCCGGACGGCACCGTCGAAGCCGCCGCTCACCAGCAGCGGGATCTCCGGGTCGGACAGCGGCCCGCTGCCCAGCGCGGTCCCGGCCAGCGCGGTGACCGGGCCGTGGTGCAGCCGCTCGCTCACCACCTTGCCGTCCTCGGCCCAGTGCACGGCGCCGTCCGCGTCGCCGAAGGCGGGCGCCGATCCGGCCATGGCGCCGATCGCCGCCACCGCACTGAGGTCCCCCGCCACCGCCCGCACCGCGTCCAGCGCCGCCGCCGGCCCGGACGCGTCCGGGCCCGGCCGCGGCCCGTCCGGGGCCACCGGCTCCGGGCGGCCCCAGGCGTCCAGCAGCACCACCGTGCCGCCGGCCGTCACCGCCAGCCCCCGCAGCGGACGCGGGTCGGGCACCACCACGGCGCCCAGACGGCGCCCGGTGGCGGCGTCGAAGGTCCGCACCGAACCGGTCGGGTCGGCCACCAGCACCTGCGACAGGTACGGCCCCGCCCCGGCGGTGAGCGCCACGGCCGGGCCCGGCCAGTCCCGGTCGGCGCCCTCCCAACGCGCCCAGCGTCCGCTCCAGGGCGCGGGCAGCTGCGTCAGGACGGCCGCAGCGGCCGCCGACACGGTGTCCGCGCCGAGCAGCCGGGTCCGCAGCACGGCGGCCCGGACCGCCGGGTCGGGCTCGTCGACCACCGCCGGACCGGCGGCCCGCCAGGCCCGGGCGAGCGCGTCGTCCCGCCGCTCGACGGCCGCCGTCACCGGAACGGGCCCGGCCAGCGCGTAGAGCAGCGGGTCGGCGGCCAGCGGGCCGGGGTCGGCGGCGGCGGCCGTCCAGAGCGCGGACAGCGCCTCCTCACCCAGCGAGCGCAGATCGGCCCCGGGCGGCGGCGGGACCGGTGCGACCGGGGCCGCGGACGTCCCGGGCACCCGGCCGGGCAGCGGGTACGCCGTCGCGTCGCCGCCCCGCTCCGCCGCCCAGGCGGCGAACCGCGCCGGGTCCGTCCACTGCGGATCGCCGAGGTCCAGCACGGCGGGCGCCGGTACGGCGGTGAACGCCCCGGCCGCCGCACCGCCGGTCGCCGCCTCGACCACCAGCCGCACCCCGGGCAACCGCAGCAGCGGGTCGAGCAGCCCGGTCACCAGCGCGGCCGGGTCCTCGGCCAGGTCCAGCCCGGGGACGCAGACCACGGCCGGCCGGCCGTCCGCCGCGACCGCCTCGACCAGCGGGCCCGGGGCGTGCGCGACCAGGTCCAGCTGGCGCCCCAGCGACCAGACGGCGGTCCGCACGGTGGCCCCGGCCGCGGGCAGCACGGCGTGGATCCGCCGCCCGCCGAGCAGCTCCCCCGCGACGGTGCCCCGCACCAGCCACGCCAGCAGATGCGACTTCCCGGACCCCGGCGGCCCCGCCACCCGGCACAGCCTCGGCGCCCTCGGGTCGTCCAGCCACCCCAGCAGCGCCAGTCCGGCCGGCCTGCGCCCCGCCCCCAGCGGCGGCATCCGCCGCCCGTCGCGCACCATCGCCCGCTCTTCCCCCTCCCCGTTCGGCCCCGTCCTCAGCCGCGCCGCTCGGCCACGCTGAGCATCAGGGCCTTGATCCCGTTCTCCCTGGACTCGGCCGTCGCCCCGTAGTCGAAGCCGTGGGTGAACTCCGCCTGCGGGAACTCCCGCGCCATCCAGCGCGCACAGTAGTGCCCCGGCATCATGCACGGCTCCAGCTCGCAGTACACCCGGACCACCTGCCCGGCCTCCACGCCCTCCGCCCGCAGCCGGTGCCAGAGCCGCTCCTCCGGGTGCAGCAGCCCGGGCCCGCCCACCTCCGTGACGATGCGCTTCCCGCCGTGCTCGTCGACCACCTCGAAGGCCGCCGAGGAGTCGATGTTCAACGGGCGCCGCAGGTCGTCCAGCACCCGCGGCCACCAGCCCTCGCGGTCGTCGAACGCCGCCGGGTCGACGGCCAGCAGGCCCTGCCGCAGCTCCCGGTACGCGGCCAGCGCCACGTCCGGCCGCTCCGACGCGGCGATCGCCGGCAGCAGCCGGTCGAGCAGCAGCAGCCCCTGCGCGAACGCCCCGACCCCGGGAGCGACCGGCAGGTCGAGCGGCCCGGCCCCCGGCACCACCGCCCGCACCGACCGGTCCGGCGCGAAGTACAGCTCGGCCCCGCCGTCCGTCCCGATCCGCAACTGCGCCGCCGCGGCCCCCGCGTCCCGCCCCGCCGCGGCCGCCCATTCCCCCACCGACAGCGGATCCGACTCCCCCGTCGCCCGGAAGTACGGCCCCACCTGCACCGGCAGCCCCGGATCCCGCAACGGCCCCGCCGGCGCGATCGGCAGCGCCCGCAACCCGCGCACCCCGAAGTGCGCCACCAGCGCCGCCGCCAGCTCGTCGTCCCTGTCCGCGCTCACGTCCGAACCGGCCCTCTCATGTCATGTGGTAGGAGTCCATGAAAGCCTCCCAGAATCGCGTGCCGTCCCCGAACGGCACCTCGTCCCAGCGGTTCATCCCCTCCCGGACGCACTCCTCGGCGTTGGACCAGTCGTAGGGCGTCGGATGCTCCTCGTCCGTCGGCTTCTCGACCTCGATCTTGTACACCAGGTACGCCAGCGAGGAGATGTCGCGGTGGATCAGCTCGTACTCCTCGTCGGCGTCCGGATCGCAGACCCAGATCGTGCCGTCGTCGAGGTTGAGGAAGACGAACCCTCCGTACAACTCCCCCAGCTGCCGCAGCCGGCCGTGCTCCGTCTCCACCAGCGAATCGGTCAGCGGCCGCGCGAACGCCCAGTCCGGGTTCTCCGGCCGCCGCTCGGCCAGCTCGTCCAGGATCCGGAAGAGCCCGTTGGAGAACGGCACCCCGACCTCGGTCACGAACCGCACGGCCTCGGCGTCGCCCGCCCAGAGCTCCGTCGCGGCCTCGGCCCGGAACCTCAACAGGTCGCCGGCCACGGCTCGTTCCACGAGCACGGGCCAGTCGATTCCTACCAGCACCAGTCAACCATCCTGTCGTTCTGCCCCTACATGCCCTTGTGCTTCTTGGCGGCCTTCGCCGCCTCCTCGGCCGCCTTGAGCTTCTTCCCCTCCGCTTCGAAGTCCTTCGTGCCCATCGTGCCACCGTGCTGGTTCGCGCCGTGGTCCTGCTTGAGCTGCTCCACATAGGCCCGGTGGCCCCAGTCGCGGTCCGCCTTCGGGACCTTGGCGTCGTATTCGACGCCGTGGTTCACGTCGAGACCGGGATTCCTGGACGCGAAGTGCCGCCCCAGCCAGCGCTCGCAGTTCTCGTTGGCCTGACAGGGGGCACGTTCGGTGTAGAGCTCGCTGACGTACTGCTCCCGGCCGCCGAGCAGCGGTTTGCCGATGGACCGCTCGGAGTGGCTGCGGTCGCCGCTGCGACCGACGAGGACGATCTCCTCGCCGTCGGGGTGCTTGTAGCGGATCGCCGCGTAGTTCTTGCCCTTGTAGTCGCCCTGGGCCTGGCGGGCCTCCTCGACCGCCCTGGAGAGCATGGTCGGCCCGTCGATCCTCCGGCTGCCGACCTTCTCGTCCTTCTTGGGGTCGCCGTTCTCGTCCTTGTCCGTGTCCTTGTACTTCTTCGCGTGGTACTTCTTCTTCTGGTCGTCCGGAGACGCGTCCTTGACCTGGTGCGAGGTCCCGTCCAGCAGCGTCTTGAGCGACGCCTCCGGCGGGCCGGCCAGGTCCACCAGCTGTCCGTTCCTGATCTCCTGGACGCGGCCGTCGTCGTGGACGTAGTACTTCCGCGGCGCCTTCGTGGCTCCGCCGCCCCCGTCGCCCCCGCCGCCCTGGCCCGTCTTCGGCGGCGGGGCGGCCTTCTCCGCACCCTTCTTGGTGAAGTCGTCGGCGTTGTGGGTGTCGTTGTCCTTGTGGTGCTTGGCGGTCTTGGTGAGGTTGTCGCCCGCCTGCTTGTACATCTTGGTGGCGGCCTTGCCCATGTCGTCGGCCAAGGTCTTACCGAGCTTCTTGGCACCGTTCTGGAGCGCCTTGACAACCGGGTCGCTCACTCGAAGTTCACCGCCGCCACCCGGCCGCCGAAGACCTGGGCGTGCCGGGCGACCTTCTCGGCCTGCTCGTGCAGGGCGCGGGCGTGCGCCTCCACGGCCGCCGGGTCGATCTTGAATCCGCTGCCGGCCGCGTCGCCGCCGTTCACCGCCGCCTCGGCCGCCTCGAAGACCAGCCCGGCCACCGCCTCCGCGACGACCTCCACCAGCGGGTTGATGGCCGCCTCGACCACCTGCCCGACGACGTAGTCCTCCAACTGGCGCGCCAGGTAGGCCATCAGCTTGCGCGCGGCCTGCTGGGCCGCGACGGCGCCCGCCTCCGCCAGCCCGAGGGTCGCCACCGCGGCGGCCTGGGCGGCGACGAACGTCGCGGCCAGGCCGATGAGTTCGCCCAGCGCCTCCAGCTTCATCGCGACGATCGCGTCCGCCGCGACGTCCATCGCCTGCGCCACCGCGTGGGAGGCCTGGACCACCTGGTCGAAGTGCTTGTCGGACATCAACGCCCACTTGGCGGCCAACGCCTGGTACGACGCGCCCTCGTACGCCCCGCCCAGCTGATGGATCGTCGCCGACGAGTCCGCGTGCACCGCTTCGAGGCCCTTCGCGAACTCCTTCACCTGTTCGCCGAACTCACGGACCCTGTCCTCGTTGACCGCGGGCCAGCGGATGCCGATGAAGTCAAGGAGCGTCGCCACTTCACTCGGAAGCTCGATCGCCATCGAAAAACCCCCCGTGAATAGCAATCCCCCGATTGGATCAAAAGTTTATCCAACCAATCTTTGCCCGCCGACCCTCACATCGTGCCGATTGTGTAGCGATCCGGAATGCCCCCAATCCATTTGCGCTGATCAACAATTCGAAGATCACCATCCGGCCCCCTTTCCCCCACCCCGCTCCGGCCTGCCGTGCCCTCCGTGACTCCCGGTGCGATGCTGGTCCTGAGGCCCGGTCCACGCGGGCCCCGGAGCCGCACCACCGCTCAGCAGAAGGGTCGAGCAGCCATGACCGACGTCGCCGCCGAGCAAGCCACCAAGGCCGACCCGGCCGGGCAGGACGACTCCGGCTTCGCCCGCCTCGCCATGGTCACCATCGACTGCGCCGACCCGGTCGCGCTGGCCGCCTTCTACGGCGAGCTGCTGGGCTGGGAGACCCGGCACGCGGACGAGCAGTTCGCCATCCTGGACAACCCCGAGGGCGGCAGCCCGATCGGCTTCGGCCGGGTCAGCGGGTACCGGCCCGAGCCGTGGACCGAGCCGGACGGCGGCAAGCACTTCCACCTGGACTTCTACGTGGACGACCTGGAGGCGGCCACCGCGCGCGCCCTGGCCCTCGGCGCCACCGAGCCCACCTACCAGCACGGGCGCACCCTGAAGGTGCTGATCGACCCGGCCGGCCACCCGTTCGGCCTGGCCCCCCTGGACGCCTGACCGTTGCGCCCGTTTTCGGATGGATCCGGCTCTTTTGGGAAGAGTGCGTCAGGGCTTGGTGCCAAGATCATGCCGATGGCGTGAAGGGCACCTCTGACCTGCGATTTCACAAGAAAAACGCACATTGTGGGACTCATCGGGAGCAGCTACTCTCCGGCGGTGTCAGGGCACCCCCCACCCCCCAGGCATCCCCCCTCGCGGACCCGGTTCCCGGCCGGCCGGTCCGCCCTGCCCCGGTGTCGGTGCTCCCCCCTCCTCCCCCAACCCCCGACAGGAGTCCCTCGTGGGTGAGATCCACCATGCCGCGCACGGCTGGGTGACACCGGCGGCCTCGTACCTGGTCGCCTGCCTCGGCGCCTTCGTCGCCCTGCGCGGAACCCGCTGGGCCCTGGTCTCCACCGGCCGCACCCGGGTCCACTGGCTGCTCTTCGCGTCCGCCTCGCTCGGCGCGGGCATCTGGTCGATGCACTTCATCGCGATGCTCGGCTTCTCCGTCAGCGGCGCGGAGATCAGCTACCGGCCCGACCTCACCCTGCTCAGCCTGCTCGTGGCGATCGCGGTCGTCGGCATCGGCGTGTTCTCCGTGGGCTACGGCCGGCACCGCCGGACGGCGCTGCTGGCGGGCGGGCTGACCACCGGCCTCGGGGTCGCGGCGATGCACTACCTCGGCATGGCCGCGATGGTCCTGCCCGGCTTCGTCGGCTACGACGGTCGCACCGTCGCCCTCTCCGTCGCCATCGCGGTGTTCGCGGCGACGGCCGCGCTGTGGGCCGCGCTGAACATCCGGGGCACCCTCGCCGTGCTGGCGGCCGCGCCGGTCATGGGTGTCGCGGTCTGCGCGATGCACTACACCGGGATGGCCGCCGTCTCCGTCCGGCTGCACAGCACGCGCACGGTCGACGACGGGCTGATGGCGCTGCAGTTCATCTTCCCGCTGGTGGTCGGGCTGGGCTGCTTCATCTTCGTCGGTTCGCTGGCCTTCGCGGTGTCGCCGAGCCGCTCCGCCGCCGGCGCCCAGCCGGTCCTGGTCGGCCGCGCGGCACCGCTGGCCCCGCGCGAGCGGTGACACCGCACGGGCGCGGCCGCCTCCCGTGCGCGCCTCAGCGCGGGAAGGCCCGCCGCGCCCGCCAGGTGGTGTGCTCGCGCGACACCGCGTCCTCCGCCTCGGCGGCCAGCCGGGCCCAGCGCTGCTCGGCGTCCGGCGCCCGCACGTCGAGGTCGGACAGCTGGTTGCCGACGTTCTCCAGCTCCCGCGCCGCCAGCTGGTACGCGGCCGCCAGCGGGCGGAGCTGCTTCAGCTGCGTCCAGGCGATCACCGCCGCGGCCGCCGCCGAGGTGGCCCCGAAGACGTGCACCTGCAGCGCCCCGGTCGCCTGCGCGATCGCCGCCGCCGCACCGATGATGATCAGGACCGCCACCCCCAGCCCCCAGGTGACCGCCTGCGACTCGCAGGACTCGGCGCGCGAGCGGTACCACGTCCGCTGCCCCTCCACCCGGGTGCGCAGGTAGAGCGTCCGCCGGGCGGTCAGCGACTCCGCCCGCACCCGGCGCATCTCCGGGGTGATCTCGACGGTCGACCCCGGCGGCACGATCGCCGGGTCCTCGAACGCCCGCAGCACGTCCGCCACCTGGAGCTCGTAGCCGCGGTCGACGTCATCCGACGCGGCGTCACCCTCGAACGGCCGGGCCCGCACCGAGTACTTCCAGGCCAGCGTCTTCACCGACTCGGCCGCCGCCCGCGCCTCGTACCACCGCGCCTGCGGATTGCTGCGGCGCAGCCGCGACCAGAAGTACCCGGCCACCAGCAGCGCCACCACCGAGAACAGCGGCGTGATGTCCGAGGCCCCCTTCTCGTCCGGCCCGGGCAGCGAACCCACCGCCGCCGCGACCACCAGCATCGAGATGAGCCCCCGGTACCAGCGCAGCGTCTGCTGCTGCCCGGACAGCGACGCCTGATCGGCCGTCCGGAACAGATCCGGCAGCAGCTGCTCCTCGACCCCCGTCGGCGGATCCTGTCTCACCATCGAACCGCTCCCCTCCCCCGTCTCAGCCGGGAGTATGCCCCCCGCCAACTCCCCTACACCGGTGCCTTCTTGACATTCGACCTTGCCACCGCCCGATCGCAACCCCTATAACCGGTTACATGCCCATGCACTGGAAGCTCGTCATCGACGCCGCAGACCCGCACCGCCAGGCCGCCTTCTGGGCCGCCGCCCTCGACTACACCGTCGAGGACCACAGCACCCTGATCGCCGGCCTGCTCTCGGCCGGCGCGATCACCCCGGACCTGGTCACCGAGGTCGACGGCCGGCACGCCTGGCTGACCCTCGCCGCCGTCCGCCACCCCGAGGACCCGCACGACCCCGCCGGCGGCACCGGCCTCGGCCGGCGGATCCTCTTCCAGCGCGTCCCCGAGCCGAAGCAGGGCAAGAACCGCCTCCACCTCGACCTCCACCCCGGCCCCGCCGCCCGCGCCGCCACCGTCACCCACCTCACCGCCCTCGGTGCCACCCCCCTGCGCGAGGTCACCGAACCGGGCGGCTCCTGGACCGTGATGCAGGACCCCGAGGGCAACGAGTTCTGCGTCCACTGACACCCCGGCGCCACGACGGCAGCGGCCCCGCGCTCCGGAGGGAGCGCGGGGCCGCTTCGGCCGTCGGCGGGGGTCAGAGCAGGCCGAGGGCCGGCATCAGGTAGTAGAAGGCGAAGACGGCGGAGACGGCGTACATCGGGAGCGGGACCTCGCGGCCGCGGCCGGTGGCGAGGCGCAGGACGCAGAAGGTGATGAAGCCGAAGCCGATGCCGTTGGTGATGGAGTAGGTGAACGGCATCATCGCGATGGTCAGGAAGGCCGGGATCGCGATGGTGTAGTCGGACCAGTCGATGTCGCGCACGGAGTTCGCGAGGATCAGGAAGCCGACGGTGACCAGGGCCGGGGTGGCCGCCTGGGCGGGGACCATGGTGGCGAGCGGGGTGAGGAAGAGCGCCACCACGAAGAGGCCGCCGGTGATGACGGAGGCGAAGCCGGTGCGGGCGCCCTCGCCGACGCCGGCGGTGGACTCCACGAAGCAGGTGTTCGCGGAGGAGGAGGTGGCGCCGCCCGCCGCGGTGGCGATGCCGTCGATCATCAGGACCTTGTTGATGCCGGGCAGGTCGCCCTTCTCGTCGAGCAGGTGGGCCTCGTCGGCGACGCCGAGGATGGTGCCCATCGCGTCGAAGAAGCAGGACATCAGGACGGTGAAGACGAAGAGCACGCCGGTGAGGACGCCGACCTTCTCGAAGCCGCCGAACAGGCTGACCTCGCCGACCAGGCCGAAGTCGGGGGCGGCGACCGGGTTGCCCGGCCAGGCCGGGACGGTCAGGCCCCAGCTGAGGGCGGGGATGTCGGCGAGCTTGTCGATCACGACGGCGACGCCGGTCATCACGGCGATGGAGACCAGGATCGCGCCGGGGACCTTGCGGACCACCAGGACCAGGGTGAGCAGCAGGCCGAGCACGAAGACCAGGACGGGCCAGCCGAGCAGGTGGCCGCCCGTGCCGAGCTGGAGCGGAACGGTGGTGTGGGCGGCGTCCGGGATGCGGCTGACGAAGCCGGAGTCGACCAGGCCGACCAGGGTGATGAACAGGCCGATGCCGATCGCGATGGCCTTGCGCAGGCCGAGCGGCACGGCGCTCATGACCCGCTCGCGCAGGCCGGTGGCGACCAGCAGCATGATCGCGAAGCCGGCCAGCACGACCATGCCCATGGCGTCCGGCCAGGTCATCTTGGGGGCGAGCTGGAGGGCGACGATCGTGTTGACGCCGAGGCCGGCGGCCAGGCCGATCGGGACGTTGCCGATGACGCCCATGAGCAGCGTGGTCAGACCGGCGGTGAGCGCGGTCGCGGTGACCAGCTGGGCGCTGTCCAGGTGGGCGCCGGTCATGTCCGTGGCGCTGGCCAGGATGATCGGGTTCAGCACCAGGATGTACGCCATGGTGAAGAAGGTGGCGACGCCGCCGCGGATCTCGCGCGGCAGGGTGGAGCCGCGCTCGCTGATCCGGAAGTAGCGGTCCAGCGCGCCGAACGGGGGCTTCGGCGTGTCGGGCTGGGCGGGCTCGGGCGACTCGGTGGTCGGCTGGGCCACGGGCATGCTGCGTCCTCTGTGGGGGGCGGAGGAGAGGGGGACCCGCCCGGGAACGACGGTGGCGCCGGGCGACCCGGTGGGACGGGCACGAAGCACGGTGTCCTGAGCATGCCGCGACCGACCGGAGAGACAAGTATGGGTTCCTCGATCGCTCGTACGCTATCTTCGCGCGTAGAACGAATAACCCACGTAACAGGCGCGTACAGCCCCCGCCAGAATCGATCGGACGTACGCCCGCACCGTACCCTAGGGCCCATGCCCAAGACGCCACTGCACCCCTCTCCCCCGCCGCTGGAGGCCAACGACGTCGCCATCGTCGGCGGCGGCACGGTGCTCTGGTTCGTGGCATTCGTGGTCCTGCTCCCGTTCTGGGGCACGCTCTCCGACCACGGCCACGGCAGCTGGCCGTGGATCTGCCTGGCCGGCGGCGGGCTCGGACTGATCGGCCTCTGGTACTGCCGGGCCCGCCGGGACGCCATCGCGCGCAGCCGGGCGGCGGCCGCCGCGGAGGCGCAGAATCCGGCCACCCGGTCGGACTGAACAGTCCTTTAGTAGCACGCATCGGACATAAGGCACCCGTAGAGTCGGTGCCATGACGCAGCCTGCGCAGCCCGCCGAGGAACAGCCCGCCGGTGACCAGCCGGACGGCGCGCACCCGCTCGGGCTGCTGCCCGGGCGGCACGGCGGGCTGACCGCCGGCGAGGTGGCCGAACGGGTCGCCCGCGGCGAGGTCAACGACGTTCCGGTCCGCTCCAGCCGCTCCACCCGGGAGATCGTCCGGGCCAACGTCTTCACCCGGTTCAACGCGATCATCGGCGTGATGTTCGCGATCATCCTGGTCGTCGGCCCGCTCCAGGACGGCCTGTTCGGCCTGGTCATCGTCGCCAACACGGCGATCGGCATCATCCAGGAGCTGCGCGCCAAGAAGACCCTCGACAGCCTCGCCCTGATCGGCGAGGCCCGGCCCCAGGTGCGCCGCGACGGCGTCGCCCAGCAGGTCGCCGTCGGCGAGATCGTGCTGGACGACACCGTGCTGCTCGGCATCGGCGACAAGGTGATCGTCGACGGCGAGGTCACCGAGGCGGACGGCCTGGAGATCGACGAGTCGCTGCTCACCGGCGAGCCGGACCCGGTGCTCAAGCACCCCGGCGACCCGGTGATGTCCGGCAGCTTCGTGGTGGCCGGCGCGGGCGCGTTCACCGCCACCAAGGTCGGCCGCGAGGCGTACGCGGCGCAGCTGGCCGAGGAGGCGAGCCGGTTCACCCTGGTGAAGTCGGAGCTGCGCAGCGGCATCGACAGCATCCTGCGGTTCATCACCTGGCTGCTGGTGCCGACCGCGATCGGCCTGATCATCAGCCAGCTGGCGGTGGAGGGCCGGGACTGGCGCGAGGCGGTCCGCCGGATGATCGCCGGGATCGTGCCGATGGTGCCCGAGGGCCTGGTGCTGCTGACCTCGGTGGCCTTCGCGATCGGTGTGGTCCGGCTGGGCCGCAAGCAGTGCCTGGTGCAGGAGCTGCCCGCGATCGAGGGGCTGGCCCGGGTGGACACCGTCTGCCTGGACAAGACCGGCACCCTCACCGAGGGCGGCATGGACGTCGTCGACCTGCGGATCATCGAGGCCGACGAGCCCGGCGGACCGGAGGACGGCGCCCGCAAGGAGACCGTCCGGCAGGCCCTGGGCGTGATGGCCGGCGCCGACGCCCGCCCCAACCCGTCGATGCAGGCCGTGCTCGACGCCTACGGCGACGGCAGCGGGGAGCGGCGCGACGGCTGGCGGGTGATCGAGGCGATGCCGTTCTCCTCCGCCCGCAAGTGGAGCGGCGTGCAGCTGCTGGAGCCGCGCGGCGACGAGGCCAGCTGGCTGCTCGGGGCCCCCGACGTGCTGCTGCCCTCCGGCCACCCGGCCCTGGCCGAGGTGGACGAGCTGGGCGCCCAGGGCCTGCGGGTGCTGCTGCTGGGCCGCACGCCCGTCCCGCTGGACGCCCCGGACCCGGCCGCCGGGCTGCGACCGCTCGCCCTGGTGGTGCTCCGCCAGCGGCTGCGCGAGGACGCCGCCGAGACGCTGCGCTACTTCGAGGGCCAGCGGGTCGAGGCCAAGGTGATCTCGGGCGACTCGGCGGTCTCGGTCGGCGCGGTCGCCGCCCACCTCGGGCTGCCCGGCGCCGAGCACCCGGTGGACGCCCGCACCCTGCCCACCGAGCCGCAGGCCCTCGCCGACACGGCCGAGCGCACCGCCGTCTTCGGCCGGGTCACCCCGCAGCAGAAGCGCCGGCTGGTCGGCGCGCTGCAGTCGCGCGGGCGCACCGTGGCGATGACCGGTGACGGCGTCAACGACGTGCTGGCGCTCAAGGACGCGGACATCGGCGTGGCGATGGGCAGCGGCAGCGACGCGACCAAGGCGGTCGCCCAGATCGTGCTGCTCGACAACTCCTTCGCGGTGATGCCCTCGGTGGTCGCCGAGGGCCGCCGGGTGATCGGCAACATCGAGCGGGTGGCCGGGCTGTTCCTGGTCAAGACGGTCTACTCGGTGCTGCTGGCGCTGCTGGTGATCTTCACCCACTCCCCGTACCCGTTCCTGCCCCGGCACTCCACCGTGCTGTCCACCCTGACGATCGGCGTGCCGGCCTTCTTCCTGGCGCTCGCGCCCAACAACGAGCGCGCCCGCACCGGCTTCGTGCGCCGGGTGCTGCGGCTGGCGATCCCGGGCGGCCTGATCGCCGGGACGGCCACCTTCACCGCGTACGCGCTGGCCCGCGCCGACCACGCGACCGATCTGGAGTCGGACACCAGCGTGGCGACCCTGACGCTCTTCCTGGTCGCGATCTGGGTGCTGGCGATCGTCGCCCGCCCGTACAACTGGTGGCGGCTGCTGCTGATCGGGACGATGGGCGGGGCGTTCACCCTGGTGCTGACCGTGCCGTGGCTCTCGGACTTCTTCCAGCTCTCGCTGTCCGGGACCCGGGACCCGTGGATCGGCGTCGCCATCGCGGTCGCCGCCGGGCTGGTGCTGGAGGTGGTCTGGCGGATCATGCGCCGCCGGACCGATGATTGACCGGGGACCGGGGAGCGGGCGACAGGGGGGTGCCGCGATGGGACGCAGGGGCGGTGAGCTGGAGGCCTTCGCGGCCTTCCTGGGCGGGCTGCTGGCCACCGGGGTACTGGCCCTGGCGATGGCGGGGGCCGGCGCGCTGGCCGGGATCGACGCCGGACCGCGGCTGACCAAGGTGGTGATCGCCGTCCTGACCGCCGCCTGGGTGGTGATCACCCTGGCGATCTACCTGCGGCTGACCGCCCGCGGCCGGACCCGCTCCGGCTCCCGCTCCTGAGGCACGGGAACCGGAGCACGGCGGCGCCCCTCAGCCCTCGAAGTCGCGGGCGGCGGACAGCTCGTAGGCGCGGTCCGGCTCGCTGAGCGCGGCCAGCACCTCGAACCGGCGGTGCCACTGCCCCACCGACCAGGCCAGCCCGGCGGCCAGCCCCTCCGGCGTGGCCGCGTGCAGCAGCCCGGGCACCGGCGGCACCTCGAACTCGTCGTCCTCGTCCGCCTCCTCGGCCGACTCCGGGTCGTACGGCGCCTCCGGGGTGCCGGCCGCGGGGTCCCAGCGCCAGTCGACGGCGGCCTCCTCGCCGTCCGGGCCGACCACCAGCAGTTCCTCGTGCTCCTCGTAGGCGGCCGGGCAGCCGGGCAGCAGCTCCCGCACCACGGCCGGCACCCGGTGCAGGGCGCCCTCGGAGAGCACCCGGCCGCCGGCCACCTCGCTGGCCAGCGAGACGTGCAGCCGCTCGGCGAGGTCGGCGGCGAGCGCCGGGGCGACCGGCAGCAGCGGGTGGTCGTGCAGCAGTTCCACCAGGTCGGGGGCGTCCGCGACGACCGCCTCGGAGGCGTCCACCACGATCGTCCGGTCGGGGCGGCGGCCGGTGGCGCGGTCCAGCGGCGGCACCGCCCGCACCACGTCCAGCGGCTCGATCCGCTCCGGCTCGACCCGGGCCAGCGCGCTGTGGATGCCGTGCAGCTGGCGGTGTCCGACCTCGGCGGCCGGGTCGGTGAGCCGGTCCAGCACCTCGTCCGGCCCGTGCGGCTCGGCGAGCAGCGCGGCCAGCGTGGTGCGCACCCCCAGCGCGTGCAGGAACTGCTCGTCCAGGGTGGTGCGGGCCTCGTCGTACAGGCCGCGCAGCAGCGGGTCGGCGCCGGCCGCGCGCAGCCCGGCGGGCTCCCGGCCGTCCAGCACCGGGTGGTCGCGCAGCCACCAGGCGGTGTACGGCGGCAGGTCGGCGTACGAGCCGTCCGGCAGCAGGGTGCGGACCGGGGTGACCACGGCGTCCCGGTACGGCGGGCGGGCCAGCGCGGCCAGTGCCTGCGGCCAGGCGTCGTCGTCCACCAGGTCCAGGTCGCGGACGGCGAGCAGTTCGGCGGCGACCGGCGGGACGCCCACGGTGTCCCCGTCGTCGGCGTGCAGCGCCTCCAGGGCGTCCTCGGCCCAGTCGGCCAGGCCGTCCGGCGCCTCGTCGATCAGACCGGTGGGGTGGCCGCCGGCCGCCCGGTCGGTGGGCGCGGTCGGGTCGAGCCGCTCCAGGTCGTCGGGGTCGAGCACCACGTCCTCGGCGCGGACCAGCACGAACTCGGCCGGCACGCCGGCGGCGGCGAGCACCTCCGGGCCCCAGCGCTCCAGCAGCTCGTCGTCCACCCAGGCGGCGTCGTCCTCGCGTGCCAGCGCGGCGAGCGGGCTGTCGGGGAGCAGCAGCTCACCGGCGCGGGCGGGCTCGCCCTCGTCGTCGAGCAGGGCCAGCCGGGCCAGCCAGGGGTGCTCGCCGGGCGCCGGGGCGGCCGCCCTGACCAGCGCCAGCACCGCCTCGGCGAGGTCGGCGGCGGCGTCCGGGTCGTCCTCGGCCAGCTCGTAGGAGCGGGCGACGGCGGCCCGTACCTCGGGCGTGTCCAGCACCCCGGCCGGGGTGGCCGCGCCGGCGCCGAGCTTGGCCAGCAGCGGGTGGGCGGCCTCCGGGTGGGCGAGCCGCAGGTCGAGCACGGCGAGCGCGCCGGCCAGCGACTCGGGGTAGCCGGGGAAGGCCGCCCAGTCGGCGTCGTCGGAGGGCAGCAGGACGCGGCGCGGGCCGGTGATCGTCCGTCCGTCGGCCAGCGGCACCGGCAGCGCGCCGAGCGCCTCCGGGTCGGCGCCGCCGAGCGCCGCGTACAGGTTGCGCCACCAGGCCGGCTCCCGGTCCAGGCCGCCCAGCTGGTCGACCACCTCGGCGAGCGGGACCCGGCGCACGTTGAGCACCCGCAGCTCGGTGCGGCGCTCCAGGCCGGCCGGCAGCAGGCCGGGGAAGATCGGCGCCAGCGCCTCGACCACCGAGCCGTCCGCGCCCTCCAGCAGCGTGGCGTCCCGGGGCCGCAGCGCGGGCGTGCCCTCCTCGACCGGCGCCGGGTGCGGCAGGAACGGCGTGCCGGGCAGCCGGGAGAGCACGGCGGCGCGCAGCGCGTTGTCCAGCGCGCCCTGGCCGAGCGGGCCGGGCACCAGGCCGAGCGAGCCGAGGTCGCCGCCGCGGGCGCGCAGCAGGTCGGCGTAGGCGTCGGCGGCGCGCTCGGTGAGGAAGTCGGCGAGCGGGCCGGGGGCGACGTGCCGGCGGGTGGAGTCCAGCGGGTAGGAGGCGATCAGCAGCGCGGGCAGGCCGAGCGGCTCGTCGCTGGGGGTGGGCGCGTGCAGCACCGGGGCGATCGCGGGCCGCTGCGGGGCGCCCTCGTCGGAGACCGGCACCGCCCAGGTCACCGTCCAGTAGGGGCGGGCGCGCTCCTCGGTGGGCCGGTCGGCGAGCAGGTCGGCGCCGAGCGCGCCGGCCGCCTCGGCGGTCTGCCAGACGGTGCGCCGCAGCCCGCCGCCCGCGTCGTCGGTGACGGTCACCTCGGTGACCCCGTCGGGCCGCGGCTCGGCGGCCGTACGGGTCAGGGTGCGGGTGCCCTCCGAGGTCTCCACCACCACCTCGGCCAGGCCGGGCAGGGTGAGCAGCAGCGCGTCGTCGATGCCGGCCAGCAGCCGGCGGGTGAGGTCCTCGGCGGCGGCGTCGCGCAGCGGCAGCACCACCACCGTGTCGTAGCCCTCCGGTGCCGGGCCCTCGGCGGCGAACGGCAGGCGCAGCAGCGGGACGTGGCCGTCCCGGCGGCGCAGCTCGTCGGCCAGCGCGGGCTGCTCCCCGGCCAGCGCCCGGGCCTCGCCGAGCGACCAGCGCACCCCGCCGGCCGAGCCGAGCACGGCGGGCTCGTCGGTGACGGCGAGGACGGCGGCGAAGCCGACGCCGAACCGGCCGACGGTGGTGTCGTGCCCGCCCCGCTTGGAGGACGCGCGCAGGGTGGACAGCGACTCCACGGCGGCGGCGTCCAGCGGCGCGCCGGTGTTCGCGGCGGCCAGCACGCCGTCCGCCAGGGTGAGCCGCAGCCGGCCGGGGCCGTGCCCGGCGCGGACGGCGGCGTCGGCGGCGTTCTGCGCCAGCTCGACGACCAGCCGGTCGCGGTAGCCGCCGAGGGCCAGTTCCTCCTCGGCGTTGGCGTCCTCCCGGAACCGGGCCGGGGAGGCGGCCCAGGCGTCCAGCACCCGACGGCGCAGCTCGGCGCTGCCGAAGGGGTCCGCGAGGTGCTCGTCCGTGCCGCTGCCGATGATCCGAGGTTCCACTGGACCTGCCGCCTTCCGCCGCCCTGTTGTGCCCTACGGGGGCATTCTTCCCTGCCGGAAGGACTGCTCCGGACACGCCCCCGGCGGCGGCACGCCTCCGGGGCCCACCGCGACGCGGGCGGCGACGGGGCGGCGATGCGGGCGGCAACGGCGGCGGCCCGCCCCACCGGGTGGGTGGGACG
Source organism: Kitasatospora sp. NPDC058115 (assembly GCF_042884635.1). NCBI lineage: Bacteria > Bacillati > Actinomycetota > Actinomycetes > Kitasatosporales > Streptomycetaceae > Kitasatospora > Kitasatospora sp. NPDC058115. The sequence goes on along the minus strand of NZ_JBHVTL010000024.1, from coordinate 58,076 downwards.
GGCCGCGGGCGGCTGCGCTCAGGAGTGGCCGAGCTCCTCGGTGGGCGCGTCCGGCTCGACCGAGCCGGAGAGCCGGTCCGGGTGCAGCGGCAGCGGCTCGACCACCAGCTCGTCCAGGATCAGCTCGGCGGGCGCCGGCGGGGCCGGGATGACGGCCGCCTCGGAGTGCCCGCCGCAGCCGTAGGCGAAGGAGACGATCTGGCCGTCGGCCGGGCCGAACTCGTTGCCGCAGACGCCGAAGGCCTGGCCGAGCGTGCCGCCGATCGGGACCAGGAAGCCGCAGCTGACGCAGGAGGCCGGGGCGGACTGCGCCATCGGGGTCTGCGGGCCGTGCGCCTTCTCCCAGCGGTCGGCGGCCAGGTGCATGCCGAGCCGGGAGAGCACCCGGCTGCGGCCCATGCCGAGTTCGTCGGCGACGGCGCCGATCTGCGCGCGCACCGGCGCCGGCTGGATGTCCGGGTCGGAGACCAGCACGTCCTCCTGCGCGGCCTGGGCCACCGCGGAGTTCGGCGCGGGCTCGTCCTCGCCGGTCCAGCCCGGCTCCAGGCGCAGGTCGTCGGCGTCGGTGGGCAGGAGGTCCCCGGGGCCCATGTCGCCCGGGCGCAGCCGCTCGCTCCACGGCACCCACTGCGGGGCGAGGATCGCGTCGGCGCCGGGCAGCAGCACGACCTCGTCCAGCGTCACGTTCTTGGCGCGCGGGGCGCGGGCCACGGTGACGGCCCAGTGCCAGCCCCGGTACGCCGCGTCCAGGCACTCGAAGGTGTGGGTGACGACACGGTCGGCCTCGGCCTGGACACCCAGGTGCGCGCCGACGGTCTCGGCACCGACGGCGTCCTCGGCGGCCTGGCGGGCGAGTTCGACGGCCTCGGCACAGAGCCGATCAGGGGTACGGCTTCGCATCGCAGCACTCACGGCGTCGATTCTCTCCCAGTTCTTCGGTCGCCCACGGCGAGTTGCCTGTTCCGTCGCGGCTCGGTTTCCCCGTCCATTCTGCGCGACCGCGGGCCGCCGCGGATACCGGCCGCGCCGCTCGGCAGGTCCGCCGGCGCCGGTCGGGCCGTCGGGCGGACCCTGGGCAGGCTACCCGCCGGTCGGCCACCCGGCACAGTCCGGGGCGTCAGCAGTGGCTCCGGAGCGTCCGGAACGGGAACGCCGGCCGTCGGCCGCGCGGCGCGGAGCGGAATCCCGCGTTGTCGTCCCGATTCTGGGGCAGGATGGGCATGTGGCGGACGAGAACCCGTCGCAGCACGCACTGCGGGCCTCGCAGGACGGCATTCCCGACGAGGCGAACGCGGTGCCGCGACAGCAGCCTCCGGTCCACGCTGCGGGCGAACCGCAGCCGGTGGACCCCTCGCCACTGCCCGCCGCCGACGGCCCCGGAGCCACCGGGCCCGTCGCGCAGGAAGCGGCAGAAGCGGAGAAGACGGCGGAAACGGCGGAGGCGGAGGAGCCGCGCCGGCACTTCCTGGTCCGCACCGCCTCCGCGGCCGGCTCGCGCACCGGCAAGGTGGTGCACGGCACCGGGCGCCGGATCCGCCGGGCCACCGCCGCCGAGGGCGCCGGCGAGTCGGGCCTGGCCAAGCTCATCGAACTGCACGCCCTGAACGCCTTCGGCGACATGCTGATCACCGTGGCGCTCGCCTCCACCATCTTCTTCTCGGTGCCCACCGGCGAGGCCCGCGGCCGGGTGGCGCTCTACCTGCTGGTCACCATGGCGCCGTTCGCCCTGCTGGCGCCGGTGATCGGCCCGCTGCTGGACCGCCTGCCGCACGGCCGCCGGGCCGCGATGGCGACCTCGATGCTGGCCCGCGCGGTGCTCGCCTGGACGATGGCCGGCGTGGTGGCCGGCGGCGGGCTCGCGCTCTACCCGGAGGCGCTCGGCGTGCTGGTCGCCTCCAAGGCCTACGGGGTGGTGCGCAGCGTGGTGGTGCCCCGGCTGCTGCCCAGCCGGCTCTCCCTGGTGAAGGCGAACTCCCGGGTCACCCTGGCCGGGCTGCTCGCCACCATGGTGGCGGCCGGCGTCGGCGGGCTGCTGCACCTGATCGGGCCGGGCTGGCCGCTGCGCGGCGCCTTCCTGGTGTTCGTGGCGGGCACCCTGATGGCCTTCCACCTGCCGCACGAGGTGGACTCGGCCAAGGGCGAGCAGCGCGCCGTGCTGCACGCCGAGGAGCACCCGGCGGACCGCCGCCACGCTGCGCCGACCGGCCGGGACGGCGCCGGGACGGGCGGGCCGGCCGCCGCCGGACAGCGGCCCAGGGCCTCGCTGCGCACCGTCGGCCCCTCGGTGATCCTGGCGCTGCGCGCGATGGCGGCGATGCGCTGGCTGGTCGGCTTCCTGGTGCTGTTCCTGGCGTTCCTGCTGCGCGACGACCCGGTCGGCGGCCTGCGGCCGACCCTCGCGCTCGGCCTGGTGGCGCTGGCCGCCGGGACGGGCAACGCGCTCGGCTCGGTGCTCGGCGCCTGGCTGCGCCCGCGCGGCCCGGAGCTGACGGTCACCGCGATGCTGCTGCTGGCCGGCTGCGCCACGGCCGCCGCGGCGCTCTGGTACGGCACGGTGACGGTGGTGGCGGTCGCCGGGACGGCCGGGCTGGCGGCCTCGCTGGGCAAGCTCTCGCTGGACGCGCTGATCCAGCGGGACGTCCCCGAGTCGGTGCGGACCTCCGCTTTCGCCCGCTCGGAGACGGCGCTCCAGTTGTCCTGGGTGGCGGGCGGCGCGGTCGGCATCCTGCTGCCGCTGAACGGCGCGCTCGGCCTGTCGGTGGCCGCCGCCGTGGTCGGCGCGGTGCTGCTCTGGACGCTCCGCTCGCTCCTGCGGGTGGGGGTGCGCCACCGCCCGGCCGCGCCCCGGGTGGCGTAGCGGGCGGTTCCGCGGACAACACGCGGTTTCCGACCCCCGCGCGGCGTGATCGCGAAAGCCCGGTAGCCTCTGACGCATGAGCCTCAGCACCCGCGCAGTCGCCGGCCTCGGCGCCGTCGTCGTCATCGCCGCCGGCACGGTCGGCGGGTCCATCGCCTACGCGTCGAACCAGCACGAGATCAGCGACCACCGCGCCACCCTGGTGGTCGGCAACTCCTCGCAGGCCCACGACCCGTTCTGCTTCAACGGCGGCCAGCCGCTGACCGAGCAGCAGCAGGAGGAGTGCCAGGACAAGGCCGGCAAGGCCCTGGAGGACGGCACCCTCCCCTCGTCCGACGTGACGGTCAGCGACCGGATCGGCGTCGGCGTCAGCCCGGAGGTGGCGGACCGCGGCTGGTGGGCCAACACCAACGGCGGCCAGCAGGGCCAGGGCGGCCGCTTCATCCTGGCCTCGGCGGCGCGCAACGCCACGTTCTCGGGCTCGGTCCCGGCCGGCAAGGCGCTCAACGCCTCCGGCAAGACCCTCATCACCGTGGTCGAGACCGACCCGAAGGCTCCGGACTCGATCTACGCCGTCTGGTACTTCCAGCTGAACACCCAGGACAGCTGACGGTCGTCCGGTGACGGTACGACTCCCCGGCGAGCAGTCGGACCCCGCGCGGGCCCGGCTGCTCGTCGTCGTCGCGGTGCCGGCCGAGGCCGACGCCGTGCTGCGCGGCCTGGGCGCTCCGCAGGGCCCCCGGGAGCGGGTGGCGCTGCCGGGCGGCGCGCTGGACCGCGTCGCCCACCCCTCGGGCGTGACGGTGGACGTGCTGGCCGCCGGGGTCGGCCCGGGCGCCGCCGCGGCCGCCGCGGCCACCGCGCTCACCGCCGCCCGCTACGACCTGGCGCTCTCCGCCGGGATCGCCGGCGGCTTCGCCCCCCGGGCGGCGCCCGGCGCGACCGTGGTCGCCACCGCGATCGTCGCCGCCGACCTGGGCGCCGAGACCCCCGAGGGCTTCGCCGACGTCACCGAGCTGGGCTTCGGCAGCGTCCGGCACACCCCGCCGCCGGCCGCCGTGGCGCTGGCCGCCGAGGCCCTGGGCGCGGTCACCGGGACGGTCCTGACCGTCTCGACGGTGACCGGCAGCGCCGGGCGCGCCGCCACCCTGACCGCCCGCCATCCGGACGCGGTCGCCGAGGCGATGGAGGGCTTCGGGGTCGCCGAGGCCGCCGCCCGGCACGGCGTGCCGTCGTTCGAGCTGCGGACCGTCTCCAACGCCGTGGGCCCGCGCGACCGGTCCGCCTGGCGGATCGGCGAGGCGCTGGCCGCGCTGGAGCGCGCCTTCGCCGCCCTGCCCCACCCCGCGCTAGTGAAGGAGGCCGGCCGTGGCTGAACGGCTGAGCATCGCGTACTCGCCCTGCCCCAACGACACCTTCGTCTTCCACGCCTGGTCGCACGGCCTGGTGCCGGGCGCGGACGCCCCCGAGGTCACCTTCGCCGACATCGACGTCACCAACGGCCTGGCCGAGCGCGGCGAGCTGGACGTCCTCAAGGTCAGCTACGCCGCCCTGCCGTGGGTGCTGGACGAGTACACCCTGCTGCCCTGCGGCGGCGCGCTGGGGCGCGGCTGCGGCCCGCTGGTGCTGACCCGGCCGGAGAGCGGCGACGACCTGAGCGGGAGGACCGTGGCCGTCCCCTCCGAGCGGTCCACCGCCTACCTGCTGTTCCGGCTCTGGGCGGCGAAGGCGGTGCCGGGCGGCCTGGGGAGGATCGTGGTGCTGCCGTTCCACGAGATCATGCCCGCCGTCCGGGACGGCCGGGTGGACGCCGGCCTGGTCATCCACGAGGCCCGGTTCACCTACCAGGACTACGGCCTGCGCTGCCTCGCCGACATGGGCGAGGCCTGGGAGCGGGAGACCGGACTGCCGATCCCGCTGGGCGCGATCATCGCCCGGCGCTCGCTCGGCACCGAGCGGCTGCGGGAGCTCGCCGGGGCGATCCGCGCCTCCGTGCGGCAGGCCTGGGAGGACCCGGAGGCCAGCCGCGGGTACGTGCTGGAGCACGCCCAGGAGATGGACCCGTCCGTCGCGGACCGGCACATCGCGCTGTACGTGAACGAGTTCACCGCGGACCTCGGCGAGGAGGGGCACGCGGCCGTGCGGGCGCTGCTCACCCGGGCCGCCGCGGAGGGGCTGGTGCCCCCGCTCGGCCCGGGTGCGCTGGACTTCTGAGCCCGCGCGTCCGGGGCCCGCTTCAGACGTCGAACTGGTCGGCCACCCCGCGCAGCAGCACGGCGAGCTTCTGGCCGGCCGGCTTGGCCGGGTAGCGGCCGTGCTGCAGGCCCGGCAGCACCGCGTCCATCATCGTGATGAGGTCCTGGACGAGCGCCGCCATGTCGTCCGGGCTCTTGCGCTGGGCGGCGGCCACCGACGGCAGCGCGTCCAGCAGCTGGACCTGCATCGCCTGGTCGCCGCGGTGTCCGGCGACCACGCCGAACTCGACCCGCTGGCCAGGCTTCAGCGACGTGATCCCGGCGGGCAGCGCCTTGGTGTGGACGAAGACGTCGCCGCCGTCGTCGCGCGACAGGAAGCCGAAGCCCTTCGTCTCGTTGAACCACTTGACCTGGCCGGTGGGCATCTCGAACAGTCCTCGATGTGGGTGTGAGGGATCCCGGGCCCTGGCCGGGGATCGCTGGGTGGTGGGAGAGCGGGCCGGCCTGGGGGCACGCCCGCAGGGGCGCGTACGGTCAGCACGCTGTAAGGAGCAGACTAACGGTCCGTCACTGTCTCATCCGCGTTCCGCACAAGATCCGTACGGAGCTCCGGCGGCCACGGCGGACCCGGGGCCGGCATGGCCGGGGCGCGGCTCGGCGCTGTCCACAGGCTCGCACCCCCGGTCGGAGAGAGCGGGGCGCACTGATCGCACCCCTCGGCACAGCCTGCATACCCCCGCCCAGCAGGGATCAAAACTCCCAGCGCCCGGAAAACTGCGCAACGTGACCGGGCCGCTCGTCCGCGAAGCGGTCGCGGCCGCCGCCGCCCGGCACCGCGCGGCACCGGCCCCCGGCGGCCTCTGCGAGACTGGGACGGCAGCCGAACCCGCCGTCCCGGCCGCAGAGGAGCAAGCCCCGTGAGCAGCCAGAGCGCCGACCGCGGCGAGGTCTACGTCAAGGCCGGAGCGATCGTCTTCGGGCTCGGCGCGCTCGCCACGCTCGTCACCTTCGTGCCGCTGTTCCTGCACCTGACGCCGCTGCCCACGGCCGCGTACTGGCTGAGCATGCTGATGCCGCTGGGCTTCCTGCTCGCCCTCACCGGCCTGCTGCTCTCCGCCCGGGCCCAGCGCCGCCGCTCCCGCGCGAACGCCTGAGCCGGGGCGCGCCGGACAGAACCTAGACGGCCTCGGCGAGGTGCCCGGCCAGCCAGGCCGGGAAGGCGGTGAGGTCGGGCAGCACCACGTCCGCGCCCGCCGCCCGGAGCTCCTCGGCGCCGTACGGACCGGTGGCCACCGCCACCGCGACGGCGCCCGCGTGCCGGGCGCCGCGGATGTCGCCGAGGTGGTCGCCGACGTAGACGGTGGCGCCGTGCTCGCGCAGCGCGTCGCCCTTGGTCTCCGCCCAGAGGTCGCCCGCCACCGCGTCCGCCCGCAGGCCCGCGTGCTCCAGGTGGAGCCGGGCGTTCGGCTCGTACTTGCCGGTGATCACCGCCACCCGGCCGCCGTGCGCGCGGACCGCGTCCAGGGCGGCGTGCGCGCCGGGCAGGGGGACGGTCGGCGCGAAGGCGTGGTCCCGGTACAGCGTGCGGTAGCGCTGCGCGACCGCCTCCACCCGCTCCGCCGGGAACCAGTTGCGCAGCTCGTCGAGGAGTGGCGGCCCGAGCCGGGTGACCACCAGGTCGGCGTCGATGGCGGTCCCGGTCTCGGCCGATAGCGCCAGGTAGGTGGCGCGGATACCGGGCCGGGTGTCCAGCAGCGTCATGTCGAGGTCGAAGCCGACGGTGAGCGGGGCGTCCGGGGTCGCAGGCATGCCGCCAGGCTACCCAACGGGGCGGGCCGGCCCGCCCCGCGCGGCCCGGCCGCCCCGTGCGACCCCGCGCGAGCCGGGTGACCCCCGACCTGCGCGAAGTAACGATTTGCCCCGGCTTCGGCGTGGAACTTAGGTTTACCTGAGCTATCTGCGAGAGAGAGCCATGACCGATACCACCGCGCCCGGCAGAGCCGGCCTGTTGCGCCGCCGCATCCTGTGGCTCGCCGCCGCGCTGGCCGTGCTGGCCGCCGCGGTGCTGCTGAGCCTGGCGGTCGGCAGCCGGAACATCCCGTTCGGCGACACCCTCGACGCCCTGCTGCACGGCGGGGACTCCACCGACGCCGTCGTGGTCCGCGAGCTGCGGGTGCCGCGCACGGTCGTCGGCCTCGCGGTCGGTGCGGCGCTCGGCCTGGCCGGCACCGTCATGCAGGGCATCACCCGCAACCCGATCGCCGACCCCGGCATCCTCGGCGTCAGCCAGGGCGCGGCGGCCGGCGTGGTGCTGGCGATCTCCGCGTTCGGGATCTCCACGCTCACCGGCTACGTCTGGTTCGGCTTCGCCGGCGCGGTGGTCGCCACCGTGGTGGTGTACGGGCTGGCCGGGCGCGGCCGGGGCGGGGCGACACCGGTCAAGCTGGCGCTCGCCGGCTCGGCGGTCTCCGCGTTCATCGCCTCGCTGAACACCCTGGTGCTCACCACCGACGCGGCCGCCATGGACCAGTTCCGGTTCTGGCACGTCGGCTCGCTCTCCGGCCGCACCGCGGACGTCGCCTGGCAGCTGCTGCCGTTCCTGGCCGTCGGCACGGTGCTGGTGTTCGCGGTGGCGCGCGGGCTGGACGCGCTGGCGCTCGGCGACGACACCGCCAAGGGACTCGGCGCGAAGACCGGGCTGGTGCGGGCCGTCGGCGCGCTCGGCGCGACCGTGCTGACCGGCTCGGCGGTCGCCGCGGCCGGGCCGGTCGCCTTCGTCGGCCTCGCCGTGCCGCACGCCGCCCGCGCGGTGGCCGGCGCCGACCACCGCTGGGTGCTCGCCCTCTCCGCCGTGCTCGGCCCGGCCCTGCTGCTGCTCGCCGACACCCTCGGCCGGGTGCTGTTCCCGCCCTCCGAGGTCCCGGCCGGTGTGATGACCGCACTGGTCGGTGTGCCGGTGCTGGTCGCCCTGGTCCGGCGGCGCACGGTGGTGGCGGCATGACGGCCCCGACCGTGCCGCTGCGCGGCTACACCGTGGTGCGCGCCCGGGGCGCCTCCTTCCTGCTGCACCGGCGCTCGGCCTGGGCGGCGCTCGGCCTGCTGGCGGCCCTGGCCGCCGCCGTCGTCGCCTCGCTCTGCCTGGGCGAGTCCACCGTGGCGCCCGGCGAGGTGCTGAAGGTGGTGTTCGGGCGGCCGAGCCCGCACGAGCTGGTGGTCGGCGAGTTCCGGCTGCCCCGGGTGGTGGTCGGCCTGCTGGTGGGCACCGCGCTCGGACTGGCCGGGGCGCTGATCCAGACCGTCGCCCGCAATCCGCTGGCCAGCCCCGACGTGGTCGGCGTCTCCTGGGGCGCCACCGCCACCGTGGTCGGCCTGCTGGCGTACGGCGTGGTCGGCTCCACCGGCGAGGTGCCGTACGCGGCCGTCGCGGGAGGACTGGCGGCCGGCCTGCTGGTGTACCTGCTGGCCTGGCGGCGCGGGCTGCACGCCCAGCGCTTCGTGCTGATCGGCATCGGGATCTCCGTCGCGCTCTCCTCGCTGACCTCGGTGTTCCTCACCAAGGGCGACGGCTTCCAGGCGCAGGCCGCCAAGGTGTGGATGACCGGCAGCCTGAACGGCTCCGGCTACGACCAGGCCGGCTGGCTCGCCTGGGTGCTGCTGGCCGCCGCGCCGCCGGCGCTGTGGGCGGCGCGGGCGCAGCGCTCGATCTCCTTCGACGACGCCACCGCCATCGGCCTCGGGCTGCGGCTGAACCGGATCCGGCTCGGCATGGCGCTGCTCGGCGTCGTGCTCGCCTCCTGCGCGGCGGGCGCGGCCGGACCGGTGAACTTCGTCGCGCTGGTGGCCCCGCAGATCGCCGTGCGGCTGGTCCGCTCGGCACAGATCCCGCTGTTCTGCTCGGCGCTCACCGGCGCGCTGGTCGTCGTGCTCGCCGACCTGCTGGCCCGCCGGCTGCTGGCGCCCACCGAGCTGCCGGTCGGCGTGGTGACCGGGCTGGTCGGCGCGCCGTACCTGATGTGGCTGCTGATCCGCTCCCGCCGTGGAGGTTCCTGAGTCGTGGAGGTCCCGATGCCCGCCGACGCCGAGTCCGTCGATGCCGTCGAGTCCGTCGACGCCGCCCGTGCCGTCGGGCCCGTCGACGCCGCCGGGACCGCGGACCGGGTGCCCGCCCACCGGCTGGAGGCGCGGGGACTCACCCTCGCCTACGAGGCGCGCACCGTCGCCGAGGAGCTCTCGCTGCGGATCCCGGACGGGAAGGTCACGGTGATCGTCGGCCCGAACGCCTGCGGCAAGTCCACCCTGCTGCGCGCGCTGGGCCGGCTGCTGAAGCCGGTGCGCGGCGCCGTGCTGCTGGACGGCGAGGAGCTGGCGCGCGTCCCCACCAAGCAGATCGCCCGGCGGATCGGGCTGCTGCCGCAGTCGCCGTCCGCCCCCGAGGGGATCGCGGTGGCCGACCTGGTGTCGCGCGGCCGCCAGCCGCACCAGAGCTGGTGGCAGCAGTGGTCGGCGGAGGACGAGGCGGCGGTCGCGGAGGCGCTGGAGCGCACCTCGACGGCCGAGCTGGCCGAGCGCGGCGTGGACGAGCTGTCCGGCGGGCAGCGCCAGCGGGTCTGGATCGCCATGGCGCTCGCCCAGGGCACCGACATCCTGCTGCTCGACGAGCCCACCACCTTCCTGGACATCGCGCACCAGGTGGAGGTGCTGGACCTGGTGCGCCGGCTGAACGTGGAGCGCGGGCGGACGGTCGTCGCGGTGCTGCACGACCTCAACCAGGCGGCCCGGTACGCGGACCACCTGGTGGCGATGCGGGCCGGGCGGATCGTCGCCGAAGGCCCGCCGGTCGAGGTGGTGACGGCGGAGCTGGTGCGCGAGGTGTTCGGGCTGGAGTCGGTGGTGGTGCCGGATCCGGTGACCGGGACGCCGCTGGTGGTGCCCGGCGCGCCGTGGACGGCCCGGGCGGACGCGTAGCGACGTTCTGCACCCCGATTACGCACCAATTCGGACATAATCGACGGACCGCGCTCACCCTCCCCGCCGTCCGAGGTCCCGATGCCCCCGCTCACCCGCCGCACCCTGCTGACCGCGCTCGGCGGGCTCGGCGGCGCCGCGCTCACCGGATGCACGACCGGCCCGGCCGCGCCCCCGCCGGCCGGCGCCCCGGCCGCCGCCGACACCCCCTCCCCCACCCCGCTGCCGCCCGTCACCGTGGCCACCGCCACCGGCCCGGTCACCGTGCCCGGCGCGCCGGTGCGGGTGGTCGCCCTGGACACCGCCGAACTGGACTCCGCGCTCACCCTCGGCATCACCCCGGTCGGCGCGGCCCGGCCCGCGGCGGACCACGCCTTCCCCGACTACTGGCCCGCCTCCCGGCTCGCCCGGATCGCCTACGTCGGCCCGGCCGGCGCCCCGGACCTCGCCGCCGTCCGCGCCCTGCGGCCCGACCTCATCCTGTCCAACCAGACCCGCGACGGCGACCGCTACGAGGAGCTGCGGGCGATCGCCCCGACCGTGCTCACCCAGACCACCGGCGCGCCCTGGAAGGCCAACGTCCAGACCCACGCCCAGGCGCTCAGCCGCCAGGACGCGGCGGCGGCGTTCGCGGCCTCCTACCAGCGGCACGTCAACCAGGTGGTGACCGCACTGGCGAACGCCAGGGCGGGCGGGCGGAAGGTCAGCCTGCTGCGCTTCGTCGAGGGCGGCGGCCTGCGGCAGTACGGCCGGCAGACCTTCCCGGGCACGGTGCTCGCCGACGCCGGCCTCGGCCGGCCGGACGCCCAGAACACCGACCAGGCCGACCAGGAGCTCCCGCCCGACCAGCTCGCCAGGGCCGACGGCGACCTGCTCCTCTACGCGGGCTACGGCGACCCGGCCCGCAACGGCCTCACCGCCACCCTGGCGAGCCCCGCCTGGCGGTCCCTGGAGGCGGTGAAGGCGCACCGCGCGTTCCCCGTCGACGACCAGCTGTGGTTCCAGGGGATCGGCTACACCGGCGCCAACTACGTCCTGGAACAGCTCCAGCGCTTCCTCGGCGTCTGACCGGGGCTCAGCCGCGCGGCAGGTCCGGCGGCGCGCCACGAGGACCTGTGGCGCGCGCTCACGACGGGTCAGTCCTCCTCGTCGGCGACGGCGTTGAGGGAGGTGATGAGGGAGGAGAGCCGGGAGTTCCAGTTCTGGGAGGTCTGGCCGTCGACGGCGTGCTTCCGGGCGAGGTCGCGGACGGTGCGCTGGGCGCTCTTCAGCTTGGCGGCGGCGTCGTCGGGCCGGCCCTCGTTGAGGCGGGCGGTGGCCTCGTCGAGGGTGCGCAGCAGCTCGACCTGGCGGGCGCGCTCCTTCTCCACCTGGGTCTGCGCGATGCTCTGGCGCAGGGCGTTGATCTGGATCAGCGGGGCCGGGTCGTGCGGGGCCGGGGTGGTGGCGGGGGCCGTCGGGACCGGGCGGGCGGACGGGGTGGTGGCGGTCGGGGTCGGCGTCGCGGTCGGGGTCGGGGTGGGGGTCGCCGCCGGGGTGGCGGGGGCGGTCGCGGTCGGGCGGGCGGACGGCGCGGCGGCGGGCGTCGACGGGTCGTCGAAGGCGGTGAGCCCGAGCACCGCGGCGCCCGCGACACCGGCCAGGCCGAGGGCGCCGAACACGATCGGCTTGCGGCGGCTCTCGCGCTCGGGCTGCGGCACCGGCGGCGGGGCCGCCGGGATCGGCGCCATCACCGAGGTGGGGGCCGGGGGCGCCGGCTGGGGCGGCAGGAGGGTGGTGTGCTGCTGGTCCGGGCCGGGAACGGTGGGGAAGGCGGGCGGCAGCGGGGCGGCGGCGAGCAGTTCGGTGGTCGGATCGGCGGGCACCAGCCCCGGCACGCAGGCCAGCAGTTCGGCCCGCGCCGCGGCGGCGTCCGCCGGACGGCCGTCCGGGTGCTTGGCGAGCAGCCGCAGCACCGCCGCGTCCAGCGCGGGCGGCAGGCCGGGCCGCCGGGCGGAGGGCGGCAGCGGCTGCTCGCCGACGTGCTTGTAGGCGATCGCCACCGGTGTCTCGGCGGCGAACGGCGGCGCCCCGGTGAGCATCTCGGTCAGCACGCAGCCGACCGCGTAGAGGTCGGTGCGGCCGTCCAGCGGGCTCGCGGTGGCCTGCTCGGGCGAGAGGTACGCGGCGGTGCCGAGCACCGAGGCGGTCTGGGTGAGGTTGTGCGAGGAGCCCGCCCGGGCGATGCCGAAGTCGACGACCTTCACCCCGCCGTCGTCGGTGATCATGATGTTGCCGGGCTTGATGTCCCGATGCACCAGGCCCGCCGCGTGCGCGTGGGCCAGCCCCTCGCAGACCGCGGCCGCGATCCCGACCGCCTGCTCGACCGGCAGGCCCGGCCGCAGGGCCAGCAGCGCGGCCAGCGAGCGGCCCTGCACCAGCTCCATCACGATGTACGGCGAGCCCTGGTCGACCCCGGAGTCGAAGACCATGACGATCCTCGGGTGGACCAGCATCGCGGCGTGCTGCGCCTCGCGGCCGAACCGCTCGGCGAACCGCGGGTCGTCGGCGAGGCCCCCGTTGAGGACCTTGACGGCCACCTGGCGGCCCAGGACGTGGTCCACCCCGCGCCAGACCGTGGCCATGCCGCCGACGCCGAGTATCTCGACGAGTTCGTAGCGCCCGTTCAGCGCGCGTCCGATCACCTGGAACCGCTCCCCTCAGAGGCCCCGCCCGGGGTCCCGGACCACCTCGTGCACCTGTGCACGATAGCCCCCGGTCACGACCGGTCCCCCGGCGGCGACCTGACGGGGCGGCGGCCCGCCGGAAGGGGTGGCGGCCGGGGAACCGGGCAGCGGATCCCCGACCGCCGGCTCGTGGGTCGTCCAGGACGACGGGTCACGATCGGTCCGGGTCGGACTGGTCGGGCGGGTGCCGGCCCGCCCGGACTGCGGGCGGGCGGGCCGGCGGGGTCCGGTCCGTCCGGACCGGCGGGCGCGTTCCGGGGTGCGCCTGCCGGTCCGGACGGGACCGGCCGGGTGGACGGCCGGCACGGGGGGGCCGACCGTCCGCCCGGGGTCTCGGGTGGAGCGGGGTACTGCGGCTACTGCGGCTACTGCGATGGTGCGGTCACTGCGGTGGTGCGGGGTGGAGCGGTCCGGATGAGCGACGGGCCCGGGGGGATTCGCTCGTCGCCCATCCGGAGATCGTGGGTCACCGCGGGCCTCCCGAGGTGACGCCGGGCCGGCCGGAGCGGTCGGTCCCCGGCAGCCCGGGCGTCACCGCCGAGGCCGTCGCGGGTGGCGCGGTGGGGGCCTTCGACGCCCGGCCCGCGCCCGCCCCGCCGTTCTCGCCCGGACCCTGGCCGCCGGATCCCTGGCCGGTGCCGCCGGAGCCCGACGAGCCGGCGCCGGAACCGCCCGGGTTTCCGGAACCCTGGCCACCGTTGGCGCCCTGGCCGGTGCCGACGCCACCGCTCCCGGACGCGTTCCCGGCACCGTTCCCGGAGGTCGCGGCACCGGACCGGGACGGGGCCGGAGCGCCCTGGCCGTTGCCGCCCGTGCCGCGGAGCAGCCGGGCGCAGTAGTCCTCGACCCCGTCCGGCCCGCCGGCCTCCGAGACCAGCCCGCCGAACTGGGGGTCGGTGATCAGCGTGCGCGGGCGCTCGCCCTTGCCCTCCCGGTCGGAGAACGCCTTGCAGAGCGCCGCGTGGGCCGCCGGGTTCGACGGACCGCGCCCGTCCGCCGGGGTGGCGGCCGGCGGCTGCGGCGTCGCCGGCGCCGAGGCGGACGGGACGGGGGCGACCGGGACGGCGGGGGCCGGGACGCCCGACGGGCTGTTCGACGGGCTGTTCGGCGCAGTGCCGGACGCTCCACCGGCCGGGCCGGTGGTGGACGGCGCCGCGGGCTGTCCGCCGGCCGACGGGGAGCCGGAGCGGGTCCCCGTCGTGGTCGACGCGGCGGACGTCGCGGAGGCGGCCGAGTGGCGCTCCGGCTCGCCCGAACCGCCGCCCAGCGCGGACAGTCCGCCCGTGCCGGCCGCGACCGCGACCCCGCCGAGCGCCGTGGCGCCGAGCACGACGGCGGCGGCCTTCGTGCTGAAGGCCCTCGTCAGCGCGGCGGTTGCCATCGAACGTCTCCGGACGGGTGCGGGTGCGGGTCCTGCGGGAGCTGCTGCGAGACGGGCCTCCCGGAACGCGGCCAGGGCCGCCTCCTCCCCGGCCAGTTCGCCCTGCGCCGCCGGCGCCGCGGCGGCGGCGAGCACCCGGGCGACCCGTCCTTCCGGCCCGGTGCCGGGCGGGAGGGTTCCCGTGTGCCCGGTACTGCCGTCCGGGCCGGTGAGCGAGGCGTCCCGCCCGGCCGACGGGCCGTCCACGGCACCGGCGAGCAGGTGCTCGGCGGTGTCACGGTCGATCCGACGGGGTCGGTTGGTGCTCATCTCATGTCCTTCAGCGTCGCGGCCCGGCGTTCTGTCACACCCTGCGGAGGATTTTTCTTCGCGGCTCGTCCGAGCCCCTTCCGGCCACCGGCGGGGGCGCCGTCCCGGCCCGTGCGCGCGGCCGGGATCCCCGGGCCGCCGGCGCCGGTCCCCGCACCCGCGGGGAAGGACTGTTCCAGCAGCTTGGCGAGCCGCTTGAGCCCCCGGTGCGCGGCCATCCGGACGCTGCCCGAGCGCTTGCCGAGCACCTGGGCGGCGCTCTCCGCGTCCAGTTCCATCACCACCCGCAGCAGCACCGCCTCGGCCTGGTCCCGGGGCAGCCGGGAGATCAGCGCCAGCGCGTCCGCGGTGCCGACGGAGGCGAGCGCCGCGCCCGCGGTGTCGTCCCCGCCGGCCAGCCCGGACAGCTGCTCGAAGGGCAGGTCGGTGACCGGCCGGCGGCGCCGGGCCCGCAGGTGGTCCAGCGCCCGGTTGCGCGCGACGGTCGCCGCCCAGCCGCGGAAGCCGTCGCCGTCGCCGGTGAAGGAGCCGAGGTCGCGGGCGATCTGGAGCCAGGCCTCGGAGGCGATGTCCTCGGCGTCCTGGGCGTCCTCGGGGCGGCCCCCGACCAGCACCCGCAGGTAGCGGAGCAGGCCCGGCTGGACGCTGCGGAACAGCAGCCGGAAGGCCTCCTCGTCGCCGCCCTGCGCGGCCCGGACCGCCTCGGTCAGATCGACGGGGCCGGGGGCCTCGCCGCCGGCGGGCGGGCCCGGTGGCGGGCCGGACGTCGGGACCGGTCCGGACCGGCCGACGGGGCTGTCGGTGCCCGCTCCGGGGCGTTCTGCACTCTGCACCCGCCACATCATCCGCCATCCGGGCGAACGTCCCGCCCCCTCGGGCCCGGGCCGTCGTCCCCGGCCGCGTCCGCCGGCCGTCCGCGGCCCGTCCGCGACCTCTTCGCGCCCCGTCCGGCGCCCGTCCCCCGGTCCGTGCGCCGTCCGTCCACAGCGCCTCCGCGCTCCGTCCAGCGATGGGCAGGGTGCAGCATTCACGCCGATTCGCCTTCAGGTCGAAGGTCCTGAGACCTTCTGGCCTTCGTCTACAGCATCACAACGGCCACATCACCTACGTTGTAGGTGAACGATCCATTTCGGCCGCCCCCTTTGCGCCCCCTCCCCCCTCCGTGCGCCGCGGACGCCGCCGACTGCTCCCCCACCCCCAGGAACGCCATGACCTCCGCCGCCCACGAGCTCTTCGAGCGCGGCCTGCGCGACCACCTCGCGCCCACCCTCCGCCTCCTGGGCCTCACCGGCTGGCGGCGGACCTTCAGCCTCCCCGACCCGACCCACTGGGCGCTGCTCGGCCTGGTCGAGCAGCGCACCGACGGCCGGCTGCGCTACACCTTCGACCTGAGCCTGGTCCGCCGCTCCGACTGGACCGCCGCGGGCTTCCCCGGCCCGCGCCCGGACCCGCGCGCCGTCTACGGCATCGAGTCCTGGCGGGCCCGGATCGGCGAGCTGATGCCGGTCTGCGAGGACGTCTGGTGGGAGGTGCTGCCCGGCCCGCGCTGGCGGGTCGCCCTGGACGACTCGGCGGCCGCCGTCCGCCACTACGCACTGCCCGAGCTGCGCCGCCGGGCCGAACGGGAGCGCGGCGCCGCCGCGGGCGAGACCTACCTCTCCCCCGCCGACCTGGAACAGGTCAACGCCGCGCTGCTGGCCGTCCCGGTGGCCCGGATCCAGCGCGCCGAACTGGTCGACGGGGCGCTGGTCCTCACCGGCGCCTGGACGCGCGCGGACGCGGCCGCCCGGACGGTGCTGCGCGGCGTCGCCCTCGGCTTCCTCTCCGCCGAGGACGAGCTCTTCGCCGTCGTGCGCTGCGCGGACACCCTCGGCCGGCCGCTCTGGGACTTCGGCCACCCCTGACGTCCCGTGCGCGCCATGACAGTTGTCATGCGGATCCGGCAACGGACGGCACTGCTGGGCGGGCGGCCCCGCTCGGAAGACTGGAGGCACGACGGAGCGGGCAGCGGCCCGCCGACCGAGCAGCCAGTCCGGGGAGGAACCCACCGTGAGCCAGATCGCCGCCACCGCGTCCGCCGCCGCACCCGCCGGCGCCGCCACCGCCAAGACCCCGAACCCCCTCGCCCGGGCCCTGCGCCCGCTCGCCGTCGACATCGCCGGCCCGCTCGCCGGCTTCTCCCTCCTCCACTCCGGCCTCGGCCTCGGCGAGTTCGCCGCCCTCGCCTGGAGCAGCCTGCTCCCGGTCGCCCGCACCGTGGTCGGCCTGGTCGGGGAGCGCAGACTGAACCGCTTCGCCGCCCTGATGGTCGGCGTGAACCTGACCGGCCTGGCCCTCACCGCCGTCAGCGGCGACGCCCGGCTGATGATCGCCAAGGACTCCGTGCTCAGCGGCTTCATGGCGCTGGCGATCCTGGGCTCGGCGCTGACCGCCCGTCCGCTGATGTCCGCCGCGCTGCGCCCCTTCCTCACCCGGGGCGACGCGGCCCGCGAGGCGGCCTGGGACCGGCTCGCGGAGGGCTCGCGCGCCTTCCGCCGCCACGAGCGCCGGTTCTCGGCGATCTGGGGCACCGCACTGCTCGCCGAGTGCGTCGCCCGGGTCGCCGGGGCCTTCACCCTGCCGGTGGCCACCATGGCGTGGCTGTCGACCGTGCTGCTGGTCGCCGGGATCGCGGCCGGCTCGGTGCTCGGACAGGCCGCCGCGCAGCCGATGGAGAAGCTGGTCCGCGCCGAGGCCGCCTGAGCGGGCCGGCTGTCCGACCGCCGGAGGAACCAACCCGCCCCACCGGGAGTCCAGAAATAACGAGGGGGTAACGGGACCCCCTCGTCGAGGAAACGGGGAACCGATGAGCCGGGCCGACGCGCGAACCACCACCACCGAGGACCGCACCCTCGTCTGGGACGGTTGCCTCAACGTCCGCGACCTGGGCGGGCTGCGCACCACCACCGGCGCCCGCACCACCCGCGGCGCGATCGTCCGCGCCGACAACCTGGACCGCCTCACCGCCGAAGGCTGGGACGCCCTCCTCGACCACGGCGTGCGCACCGTCGTCGACCTGCGCAACACCGAGGAGTACAAGCCGCTCCTGCCGCTCCCCGAGGACGTCGAACTGATCCGCGTCCCCCTGGACGAACTCGCCGGCCCCGCCTGGTGGCAGGCCTACGGCCACCTCGACGGCACCCCGCTCGCCCTGCGCCCCTACCTCGACCACTGCCCGCACGCCGCCGCCGAGCTGATCACCACGATCGCCGGCGCCCGCCCCGGCGGCCTGGTCGTCCACTGCGGCGCCGGCCGTGACCGCACCGGCCTCGCCGCCCTCCTGCTGCTCGCCCTCGCCGACGTCGAACCCGCCGAGATCGCCGCCGACTATCTCCTGAGCGCCCCCAACGTCCGCCCGCTCTACGGCATGCTCGGCCTCCCCGACCCGTTCCGCCGCATCGACACCGTCCTCGCCGAAGCCGGCACCACCGCCGAAGCCGCCCTCGCCGCCACCCTCACCGGCTTCGCCCCCGCCCCCTACCTCCTCACCGCCGGCGTCGCCCCCACCGCCCTCCAAGCCGTCCGCGCCCGCCTGCTCCCCGCCTGACCGCGGCTCCCCGGGAGGGGGACGCCGGCCCCGCCGGCCTCCCCCTCCGCTCTGGCAGACTCCGGGCGTGATCCTTCGCACCGCCACCCGCCAGGACCTGCCCGGCATCATCGCCCTGCTCACCGACGAGGACGGGGTGGGCGATCCCGCCGACGTCGAGGTGGGTGAGGCGTACGAGCGGGCGTTCGCCGACATCGACGCCGATCCGCGGAACGAGATGCTGGTGCTCGACGAAGGGGACGGGGCGGTGCTCGGGTACCTCCAGCTGACGTACGTCCCGGGGCTGGGGCGGGGCGGGGCGGAGCGGGCGCTGGTCGAAGGGGTGCGGGTGCGGGCCGATCGGCGCGGGGCGGGGCTGGGGCGGGAGTTGATGCTCCGGGCGATCGAGCGGGCCCGGGCGCGGGGCTGCACGCTCGTCCAGCTGACCAGCAACAAGCGGCGGACGGAGGCGCACCGGTTCTACGACGCGCTCGGCTTCGACCGCAGCCATGACGGGTTCAAGCTGACGCTCCGATAATCGTTCGCGGCAGGGCCGCCGGCCGCCCGATACTGCCGGGCATGGTGGACTTCTCCGACTTCGACACCCGCAACTACCCCACCGTGGACGTCCGGACCGGCTACGCCGGCTGGGTCGACACCTATGAGCAGACCGTCGAGGACGCGATGGACCTCGCCGTCCTCGACCGGCTGGACACGCCGCGCTGGGCGGAGGTCCGCCGGGCCGCCGACCTCGGCTGCGGGACCGGGCGCACGGGCGCCTGGCTGCGCGGCCGGGCCGCCGGGGGCCTCGTGCTGGACGGGGTGGACCTCACGCCCGAGATGCTGGCGCGCGCCCGGGAGCGGGGCGCCCACGACAGCTTGACGGAGGCCGACGTCGCCGGCACCGGGCTCGCCGCGGGCGCGTACGACCTGGTGGTCTCCTCGCTGATCGACGAGCACCTGGCCGACCTCGGCCCGTACTACCGCGAGGCCTTCCGGCTGGCCCGCCCCGGCGGGCGCTGCGTCCTGGTCGGGCTGCACCCGTACTTCATCATGGCCGCCGGCATGCCGACCCACTTCACCGGCGCGGACGGCTCCGACGTCGCCATCACCACCCACGTCCACCTGGTCTCCGACCACCTCGCGGCCGGCCTGGCGGCGGGCTGGACGCTGGTCGAGATGCGGGAGGCGGTGGTGGACGACGGGTGGATCGCGCTCAAGCCGAAGTGGGAGAAGTACCGCAGCCACCCGGTCTCGGCGGCGTACGTGTGGGAGAAGCGGTAGGCCGGCAACTCGCCATAGCGTCAACCGATGGTTGACGACCCCAGGGTCGACAACCTACGGTTGACGCTATGGAGAATCCGATCGTTCCCAAGACCACTCCGCTGCGCCTCGACGATCTGATCGACGCGATCAAGAAGATCCACACCGACGCCCTCGACCAGCTCTCCGACGCCGTCATCGCGGCCGACCACCTCGGTGAGCTCGCCGACCACCTCATCGGCCACTTCGTCGACCAGGCCCGCCGCTCCGGCGCCTCCTGGACCGACATCGGCCGCAGCATGGGCGTCAGCAAGCAGGCCGCCCAGAAGCGCTTCGTCCCCAAGGACCCGGCCACCCCCAACGACCTCGACCCGAGCCAGGGCTTCGGCCGGTTCACCGACCGGGCCCGGCACGTGGTGATGGCCTCGCAGGAGGAGGCCCGCCAGGCCGGCAACGCCGAGATCGGCGCCGAGCACCTGCTGCTCGGCCTGCTCGCCGAGCCGGACGGCCTCGCCGTGCGGGCGCTCGCCGCCCAGGGCGTCACCCCGGAGGCGCTCCGCACGGCCGCCGTCGCCGCCCTGCCCGCGCCCGGCGCCGAGGTCCCGGCGCTGATCCCCTACGACGCCCGGGGGAAGAAGGCGCTGGAGCTGACCTTCCGGGAGGCGCTGAAGCTCGGCCACAACTACGTCGGCACCGAGCACATCCTGCTCGCCCTGCTGGAGCTGGAGAACGGCGCCGGGGTGCTCGACGACCTCGGCGTGGAGAAGGCCGAGACCGAGCGGTTCGTCGGCGAGCTGCTCGCCGCGTTCATCGCGTCGAGCGGCGGCGACGCGCAGGACTGAAGGATCCGTTCCGGGGCCGTGCGGGACGGGCCCGGCCCCGGAACGGCGTCCGCCGCTCAGAAGCCCGACACGTGCGTGGTGACGATCCGCGTCCGCCCCTCGGTCTTCGCCTCCAGCGCCGCGCTCAGCCGCAAGGACCGCGCGGGGCCGAGGAGCCGGAGCGCCTCGTCGTCGTCGACCCAGCGGTGGTCGTCCAGTTCACCGGCCGGGACGGTCACGGGGGTGCCGTCCGGGACGGTGCCGGCGTCGAAGAGGAAGTGCACGGCCGGGTGGTCGAGTTCGCCCGACGGGTGGGTCCAGGAGATGGCCAGCAGGTCCCCGGCCTCGCGCACGATGCCGGTCTCCTCCAGCAGTTCCCGGGCCGCGCACTCGGCGGGCCCCTCCCCCAGGTCGATCGTGCCGCCCGGGAACTGCCAGTGCTCCCGGTACCCGGCCTTGACCAGCAGGATCCGCCCGGAGGCGTCCCGCAGGACGCACCCCGCCGCCGCGTAGGTCCGCGGCAGCGAGGCCAACCACTCTTCACGGGACTTCAACGGCTCGACCGACACGGCGGGGCCTCCTGGGGCGCGGGAACAGGCGTGCGTCCCCACTCTGCCAGGCCCCGCCCTGCCGCTCCCCGCCCTGCCGGTCCCCGCTCCCCGCTCCCCCGGTCCGCGCGACGGCCGGCCTGCGCGACGGCCGGCCGGCCTGCGCGACGGTCAGGCCCGGGCGGCCAGGTGCTCGACCAGACGGTCGAAGCTGGAGTTGTGGCCGGCCTCGGCCTCCGGGCCCAGGAACATCGCCGGCACGTTCTCCTGCTCCATGAGCACCCGGGTGCGGCCGTCGCCGAGGTCGCTGAGGGTGATCCGGCCGGTGAGGCCCACGCCCTCCTCGAAGAACTCCAGCAGCTCGCCCTCGCGGATCGCGGTGAAGTGGCCGCGCAGCGGGTAGCGGTCGCCGGTCGCGTCGATCACCATCGTGCTGTCGAAGCGCCCGCCGACCACCGGCTCGATGGTCACGGTGTCCAGCGGCACCCGGGTGCCGACCGGGCCCCAGAAGCGGACGAACTGCTCGGGCTCGACGTACGCCCGGAAGACCTCGGCGGGGGTGGCCGACAGCTCGCGGACGATGGACAGGGTGCCGAGGTTCTCGGTCATGGTGGTGTTCCCTCTGTTCGCTGGACGCGCCGCTCGGTGCCGCGCTTTCACAGGGGTAGACCGGGGGCGCACCGGAAACTCATCGCTCCCCGGAGAAGTTTTTCCGGGAATCTTTCCGGCGGGCCGATGAGGCCCGCCGATCGCGCCGGTCTCATCTCCGTGAAGACCGAACCGGAAGCATCCGCCGACCGTCCGCTGAGCTGCGACCTGGGCGCCCTGACCGCCCCCGACCTGGCCGTCGTCGACGCCCTGGCCCGGCTGCGGCTCGCCGCCGCCCGGCACGGGGTCCGCCTCGTCCTGCGCAACGCCGCCGGCCCGTTGCGCGACCTCCTCGCGTTCAGCGGGCTGGGCGCCGTCCTGCCCGTCGAGGAGGACGGCGCGGGGCTACTCCCCGGCCGCCAGCCGTGGCGGCAGGCCGAAGAGCGGGAACAGCACGTCCGTGTCGAGGAAGTTGGTGAGCCCGGTGATCCGGCCCGCTGACACCTCCAGCACGATCAGCGCCCACGGCTCGTGCCCGCCGTCCGGGCCGGGCCGGTACTGGCCGAACGCCGGACTGCCGTTGGCCCGCGCCGGCACCAGCCGCGAGCCCCGGCAGCCGTGCCCGGGCCCGAGCATCCACTCCCGAAGGTCCGCGTGCCCGGTCAGCCAGAGCGCGAACGGCGGCATGTTGAGCGTGACGTCCTCGTGCAGCAGCGCCGCCAGGCCGTCCATGTCGTACGCCTCGAAGGCGGTGACGTACCGGGCCAGCAGCGCCCGGTGGTCCTCGTCCAGCTCCGCGGCCGGGCGGGAGGCGGCCGGGTCGGCGGCCAGCGCGGCCCGGGCCCGCTGGAGCGCGCTGTTCACCGAGGCGACGGTGACCCCGAGCAGTTCGGCGACCTCGTTGGCCCGCCAGCCGAGCACCTCGCGCAGGATCAGCACCGCCCGCTGCCGGGGCGCCAGCCGCTGGAGCGCGGCGACGAAGGCCAGCCGCACCGACTCGCGCTGCGCGGCCACCTCCGCCGGATCACCGGTCTCGGGCACCACCCGGCCGTCCGGCGCCGGGCCGATCCAGGTGACCTCGGGCAGCTGGGCGTCACTGGCGGTGGCGACGGTGGAGGGGCCGGCCAGGTCCATCGGCCGGGCCCGGGCGTTGCGGCCGTTCAGCGCGTCCAGGCAGACGTTGGTGGCGATCCGGTAGAGCCAGGAGCGCAGCGCCGCGCGGCCCTCGAACCCCCGGTACCCGCGCCAGGCCCGGACCATGGTGTCCTGCACCGCGTCCTCGGCCTCGAAGACCGAGCCGAGCATGCGGTAGCAGTACCCCGTCAGCTCTGTCCGGTACCTCTCCAGCTGGAGTTCGACCGGTTCCTCCGTCATCAGCTCGGCCATCGCCCGCGCCCCCGCTCACCTGCATGTCGTCGATCACCGGGAAAGGTACCGCAGCCCACCGACAGCGCCGCCGCACGCCCCCGGCCGCCGCCCTGAGCGGACGTCAGGACGGCGGCCGGGGGCGGCGGCGCCGGTGTGCCCGGTGCGCGCTGTGCGCGCTGTGCGCGCTGTGCGCGCTGTGCGCTCAGTGCGCGCTGTGCGCTCAGTGCGCGCTGTGGCGCTCGGCACCGCGGTGCCGGTGCCCCTTGAGCTCGGCATGCTGCGCGGGCGCGGCGTGCGGGACGGTGGTCGCGGCGTCCCGGCCGCCGTGCCGGAAGGAGGCGGCCGCCGTCCCGGCACCGGAGGCGGACCGCCCAGCGCCGGTGCGCAGCCGGGGCGGGAGCGTGTCCGGCGTCGTCGCCATGCCCCGGCGTTCCAGCAGCTCCTGGGCACCGCGGCGGAGCCTGGGGGAGCTTCCCGCTGTTCGGTTGGTCATCGTCGGCCTCCCTTCGGTGGCCGCCGGCCGGACGGAACCCGGCCGGGGGCCGCACGGGCGTTATGTCCCGATTGATCGGGAATTACACCTCAACCCATGGCCGCCGGAACGTCAACCCGTCCCCCGCGGCCCGGTCACCCCATGAGCTCGTGGACGAAGCACCACCGCCAGTCCTCCCCCGGCTCGTACGACCTGATCACCGGGTGGGAGCTGTCGTGGAAGTGCGCGGTGGCGTGCCGCTGCGGCGAGAAGTCGCAGCAGCCGATGTGGCCGCAGTCCAGGCAGAGCCGCAGGTGCACCCAGTCCCGGCGGCCCTGGGCCAGGCAGTCGGCGCAGCCGTCCACGGGCGGCAGGGGCGCGATGTCCCCGGGTGCGGCGGCGAGGTCTTCGCAGGCGCTCATGGAACGCACAGTAGTGACGCCGGGCCCGCCGCGCTCCCCGGGACACGCGCCCGGAGGCTCGTGGGAGCATGCCCCTGTGGCGGATGTGACGGGGAGCGCGGCAGTCAGCACGACCGGCGACACGGGAGACCTCCCGCCTCCGGGCATATCCGGCACCGGCCGGATCCGGCAGCCCGCGGCACTGATCCGGCTGCTCGCCGGCCTCACCGTGATCGCCCTGGCCCTGCTCTTCGCCGACTACGCCCGCGCCACCACCAACGGCCTCGCCGAGGACGTCGCCGACGCCGCCGCGCTGGTGCCGCACCCGCTGGGCGGCGTCGCCACCGGCCTCACCACCGCCGCGCTGCTGCTCCTGCCGGCCCTCTCGGCCGCCCGCCGCCTGCTGCGCACCACCGCCGACCGGCGGCACGTCCTCCAGCAGCTCTCCGACGGCCTGCTGGCCGCCGTCCTGGCCTACGGCGCCTCGCTCGCCGTCGACCTGTGGATCGACGGGCCCGCCCCGTTCTCACTGGTGTCCGCGCTCACCCAGCCGCTGCCCGGCGACCCGATCGCCCGCACCGAGCCGGTGTACGGCTACCTCGCCCCCGTCCTCGCCTTCCTCATCGCCTCCGCGGCCCGCGAACGACGGGTGCCCCGCTCCGTCCTCGCCCTCTCCGCGCTGGCCGGCCTCACCGGCGGGGCCGCCACCCCGACCGCCCTGCTGCTGGGGGTGCTGATCGGCTGGACGGCCGCCCACGGCACCCGCTGGGCCGTCGGCACCCCGGACCCGCGGCCCCGGCCCGCCCAGCTCCTGCACAGCCTGCGCGAGGCCGGCCTGCGCCCGGTCGCCGCCACCCCGGCCGGCCCGGACCGCTACCTGGTCCGCCAGCAGGACGGCCGCCCCGAGCTGGACGTCCAGCTGCTCGACCGGCAGGCGGTCACCGCCGCCCTGGTCCAGCGGGCCTGGCGGCGGCTGCGGCTGCGCACCGCCCCGCACCCGCGCGCCCTGCGCTCGCTGCGCACCGGGCTGGAGCACGAGGCCCTGGTCTCCTACGCGGCGGTCGCCGCCGGGGTCCGCACCCGCCGGATCGCCGCCACCGTCGAACTCGGCCGGGACACCGCGCTGGTCGCCTACGAGCGGCTGCCCGGCCGCACCCTGGACGACCTGGCCGACGAGGAGCTCACCGACGCGCTGCTCGCCGACGCCTGGGGCCAGCTGGCCCTGCTCCAGCGGCGGGCGATCGCGCACCGCGCGCTGGTGCCCTCGGCGCTGCTGGTCGACGCGGCGGGGACGGTGCACCTGGTGGGCCTCGCGGACGGCGACATCGCGGCGGGCGAGCTGGTGCTGCGCAGCGACGTCGCCCAGCTGCTCACCACGCTCGCGCTGCGCACCGGGGCGGAGCGGTCGGTGCGCAGCGCGGTGGCGGTGCTCGGGCCGGACGCGGTCGCCGCCGCCCTGCCGCTGCTCCAGCCGATCGCGCTGGCCCGCGGCACCCGGCTCGCCCTCAAGCGGGCCGGACGGGCCGTGCCGTCCGCGCCGGCCCGACCGTCCGAGCCGGCCGAAGCGTCCGAGCCGTCCCAACCGTCCGAGCCGGCCGAAGCGTCCGCACCGTCCGAGCCGACGGCTTCCTCCGGGCAGCCCGTGCCCGATCTGCTGGAGCAGATCCGCGCGGAGGTCCTCCGCAGCCGCCCGCAGGCCCCCGTCCGGCCGGTCCGGCTGGAACGGCTGCGCCCCCGCACCCTGCTCGCCGTCGGCGGCGGCGTGATGGCCGGCTGGCTGCTGCTGCCGCAGCTCTTCGCCACCGAGCGCAACCCGATCGCCGCCGTCGCCGACGCCGACCCGTTCTGGCTCGCCCTCGCCCTGCTCGCCGCAGCCGCCAGCCACGTCACCGCCGCGATGGGCTTCGTCGGCTTCGTCCCCGAGCGGCTGGACTTCCGCAACGCCGTGCTCGCCCAGGTCGCCGGTTCCTTCGTGAAGCTGGTCTCCCCCGGCGGGGTCGGCGGCGTCGCCCTGAACACCCGCTTCCTCCAGCGGGCCGGCATCCCGACCGGCCAGGCGCTGTCCAGCGTCGGCGTCGGGCAGCTGCTCGGGCTGGTGCTGCACCTGCTCCAGCTCGGCGCCTTCGTCTACCTGACCGGGGTGGAGACCGGCGAGTCCGAGCTGGACGCCCTGCCGTTCGTGGTCGGCGGCCTCGCCGTGGCGGGCGCGCTGCTGGTCGCGGTGTCCGCCGTGCCGCCGGCCCGGCGCTGGCTGGCCGCCCGGCTGCGCCCGCTGACCGCCGAGGTGCTGCCCCGGCTGGTGGAGCTGCTGCGCAACCCGGGGCGGCTCGCGATCGGCTTCGCCGGGCAGCTGATGGTGTCGATCACGCTGATCACCTGCCTGTACTGCTGCACCCGGGCGGTCGGCTCGGAGCCGGGCTTCGCCGCGGTCGGCGTGGTGTTCCTGGTCGGCAACGCGGCCGGGAGCGCCGCGCCGACGCCCGGTGGGGCCGGTTTCGTGGACAGCGCGCTGCTGGCCGGCCTGAAGCTGACCCCCTCGATGGCGGACGGCGGGGCACTGGCCGCCGTCACCCTCTTCCGGCTGCTCACGCTCCTCCTGCCGGTGCTGCCGGGCTGGGCGGCGTTCAGCTGGCTCCAGCGCCGCGGGGCGCTCTGACGCCGGGCCCCTCCCGGTGGCGGGGGCTGCTTCCGGTGCGGGGGCTACTCCCGGTACTCGTCCTCGTCGAGCTGGACGATCCGGCTCTGCTCGGCGACGTCCGCGACGTCGGTGGCCGGGTCCGCGCCCAGCGCGCGCCGCTCGGCCAGCTCGTCGTACTCGTCCTCGTCCGACTGCTCGTCCTGCTCCGCAGCCTCCTCGACCTCGTCGACCTCGTCCAGGTAGTCCTCGTGGTTCTGCGGCATGGCGTCCGTCCTCGTTCCTCGAAGGTTCCTCGAAGGCTTCATCGGAGGCTTCCCTGACCCGATGGCGACTGCCCGGTGGGTACTGGCAGTATCCGTCGGCCGCCGCCCGGGCGCGAAGCGCCACCGGCCCGTCGGCGTGTTGCCTCCTACCCGGATCGGCCCGTCGGAACCGGCCGGTGCGCACCACGCCCGGGGCCCGCCCGCCGGATCGGCCCCGCCACCCGCAGGACCCCCGGCACCCGCCGGCCGGCCGGTCCCCCGGGACCGGCAGCGCGGGCGGGACGGGCGGGGCGGGCAGGACGGGCCCGGCGGCCACCGGGGTACGATCGGAGCCGTACCAGCAGGGCTTACCCACACCTCCCGGTGGCCCCGAGGCCCTTACGAACGACGGGGAAATCATGTCCGGCTCGCACTACTTCACCGGTGCACCCGAGGTCGCCAGCGAGCGCAGGCCGATCACGGTCACCCTGCCGGACCTCACCCTGGAGCTCACCACCGACGCGGGCGTCTTCTCCCGCACCCGGCTGGACCCGGGCACCCGGATCCTGCTGGAGCACGCGCCCCCGCCCCGGGTGCGCGGACCGATCCTGGACGTCGGCTGCGGCTACGGCCCGATCGCGCTGACCTGGGCGAGCCGCCGCAAGCGGCTCCCGGTCTGGGCGGTGGACGTCAACGAACGCGCCCTGGAGCTGGTCCGGCACAACGCCGGGTCGCTGGGGCTGGGCAACGTGCAGGCCGCGCTGCCCGAGGAGGTCCCCGCCGACCTGCGGTTCGCGGCGATCTACTCCAACCCGCCGATCCGGATCGGCAAGACGGCGCTGCGCCGGCTGCTGGAGCAGTGGCTGGGCCGGCTGACCCCGGACGGCTCCGCCTTCCTGGTGGTGCAGAAGCACCTCGGCTCGGACTCGCTGCAGAAGTGGCTGAACGAGCAGGGCTGGCCGACCACCCGGCTGACCTCGGTCAACGGGTTCCGGATTCTGGAAGCGCGGCCCCGCCCGGCGGCGGGCGAGGGCCCCGAGAATGGACGAGGGACGACGTCGTGAAGCAGCTCCGCGGGACCGAACTGA
The DNA here is from genome assembly GCF_042884635.1 of Kitasatospora sp. NPDC058115. Classification (NCBI taxonomy): domain Bacteria; kingdom Bacillati; phylum Actinomycetota; class Actinomycetes; order Kitasatosporales; family Streptomycetaceae; genus Kitasatospora; species Kitasatospora sp. NPDC058115. Next base: position 30,649 of record NZ_JBHVTL010000024.1, on the reverse strand, counting down.
AGCGGCTGCACCGCTCCTGGCGGCGTGGCAACGAGTTCCGGCTCGCGATGATCCTGGAGAACCTCCAGTCGCCGTTCAACGTCGGCTCGGTCGTCCGGACCGGCGCCGCGATGGGCGCGGAGAAACTCTACCTCACCGGTGACACCCCGTCGGTGCGCTCCTCCGGCGCGCAGAAGGCCGCGATGGGCACCGACAAGTACCTGAAGGTCGAGCACTTCCCCACCGTCGCCGAGGCGGTCGCGGCCGCGAAGGCCGACGGCTTCAAGGTGGTCGGCCTGGAGCTCGCCGACGAGGCGGTGCCGATGTTCGCCGCCGAGCTGACCCCGGCGGTCGCCTTCGTGCTGGGCCACGAGGACCGCGGGGTGACGGCCGACGCGCTCGCCCTCTGCGACCAGGTGGTCTTCGTGCCGCAGCTGGGCCGGGTCGGCTCGCTGAACGTCTCCGCCGCCGCCACGGTGGCCTGCTACGAGGCGCGCCGCCAGGGCTACGCCCTCACCGGTACCCCGGACGGCTCCGACGCCGGCGCCTTCGACGGCCTCGACGAGGACTGAGAGCCCGGGCCGAGCCCCGGGGCGGGCGGTTCCGGCCGCCCGCCCGGGGCCGGCTCACACCTCGACCAGCACCTTGCCCCGATTGGCCTCCCGGTCCAGGTAGAGGCTCCGGTAGGCCTGCGGGATCGCGTCGAACCCCTTGTGCACGGTCTGGTGGTAGCGGATCTCCCCGCGGCCGACCAGCCCGCCCAGCTCGCGGTGCATCTGTGCCAACAGCGGCTCGGTGAACCACTCCTGGGCGAAGATCCCGCGGATCGTGGTGCGCGGGAACATGATGTACGGCAGCAACCGCGGCCCGGTCAGCTCGCCGTTCACCGTGGTCGCCCACTGCCAGCAGACCGCCACCCGGCTGTCCACGTTCAGCATGGTGAACACCGCGTCCGTAACGGCCCCGCCCAGGTTGTCGAAGTACCGGTCGACGCCGTCCGGGGCGGCCGACACCAGCGCCTGCCGGGCCTTCTCCGCGTCGTCGCCCTGCGTGTAGAGCACCACCTCGTCGAAGCCCAGCTCGCGCATGTACTCGGCCTTGCCCGGCGAGCCGGTGGTGCCGACCACCCGGCCGGCCCCGGCCCGCTTCGCCAACTGGCCCACCAGGGTGCCGACCGAGCCGGACGCCCCGCTGATCACCACGGTGTCGCCCGGGCGGACCTCCAGGAAGCGGGTGAGCGTGCCCCAGGCGGTCATCCCGGGCGCGCCCATGACGCCGAGCGCGGTGGACAGCGGCAGCCGCTCGTCGTACCAGGACGGGTCGAGCCGGCGGTAGGCCGGGAAGACCATCGGGAAGGTACCGGTCGTCCACAGCTCCTCGGCGCCGTTGTGGACGACATGGGTGCGCCAGCCGCCGAAGCCCTGCACCAGGTCGCCGACCGCGAACGCCGCCTCCGGCCCGGCCTCGGTCACCTCCATGATCGAGTCGGCGCCCATGTGGTGGCCGACCGGCGTCTCCAGCGCCAGGCCGTTCTGGTACGGGTCCACCGAGACGTACCTGGTCCGGAAGAGCATCTCGTCCGGCCGCAGGTCGATCTCGACGTCCTCCACGACCTTCTCGTAGATCCGGTTGACGTCGGGCACACCGTCCAGGTGCTCCCGGACCACCCACTTCTCGATCCTCATGCCAGGGCTCCCGTCTCCACGTTCTCGCTGTCCTCGGTCCGTCCCGCCCCGTCGGCCCCCGCCGGCGCCGCCTGCCGGGCCGGCCCCGCGGGCCGGCCCACCGGAATCACCAGGTGCGTCGGCAGCGGCGCGCCCGGGTCGATCTCGGCGGTGAACTCCAGTCCGTCGTCCCGGCAGATGAACTGCATGACGTGCCGCCCGGCGGCCGCCGCCCGGATCAGCCCGCCGATGGTCGCCCAGACCCCGGAGAGGTAGAAGTTCGACAGCCCCGGCAGCACCGGGCCGCTCTTCTTGATCTCCTCCTCCACCGTCTCGGCGCCCTCCACGAAGGGGTTCCAGCCGGGGAAGGTGCCGTCGTAGACGCCGGTGTAGCGGACCTGGGTGAGCGGGGTGGACACGTCGGCGACGGCCACCGCGTCCTTGAAGCCCGGGAAGCGCTCGTCCAGGAAGCCGACGATGCCGTTGCGGACCCGCCGTTTGGCCGCCAGGTACTCCCGGCCGTGCTTGACCGGCAGGGTGTGCAGTTCCTCGCCGCGCCGCACCCGCGAGGACCGCTCCGGGCCTTCCGACAGCGCCCGCCAGGGGGCGATGTCGGAGAAGTACGTCGCGAACACCACGGTCGAGCCGGACGGCGCCAGCTCGGGGTAGTGCCGGGTGCGGAACTGGACGTTCATCGAGGGGCAGCGGATCCCGGTCAGCTGGGCCGCCTCCCGCTCGCCCAGCAGGTAGGTGGTGCACGGGTCGCCGGTCGGGAAGGGCTTGCGCAGGCCCAGGAAGAGCGCCACGTACCCCGGCGACAGCTGTCCCGGCTCGTCGATCAGCGAGGTGTAGAGCCGGCGGTAGGTGTCGTTGAGGTACTGCCCCTTGAGCAGCTTCATCACCGTGGTGTGGCCGTCGGCGGCGGACACCACGATGTCGGCGCGGTACTCGCGGCCGTCGCTGAGCCGCACGCCCACCGCGCGGTCGTGCTCGACCAGGATCTCCTCGACCCTGGCGTTGTAGGTGATCTCCCCGCCGAGCCCGCGGTAGCGCTCCTCGATCGACCGGGCCAGCGCGAGCGAACCGCCCTCCGGCACCCCCGCGGCCCGGTTGGCGTGCGAGGCGAGCTGGAAGTAGAACGGCAGCACCGGGAAGGCCGGGTGCTTCTCGTAGAGGATGAAGTTGAACGCCTCGCGCAGCAGCGGGTCCTGGAACCGCTGCGAGAAGTCCGTCATCAGCACCGCGATGGACTTGCGGATGGTGTTGAAGTACGGCGTGAAGGAGGCCAGCATCCGCCAGCGCTCCAGCCGCCCCATCAGCCCGACCGGCTTGAGGAACGGATAGGCCGCGAGCGCCTTGCGGAAGGTCCTGATCCCCGCGCAGAACTCCCGGATCGGCGCCGCGTCGACCGGGGAGAGGCCGAGCAGGTGGGCCTCCAGCCGGTCCGGGTCGGAGTAGAAGTAGACCGCCCGGCCGTCCCGGGCCCGGACGATGTTGAACACGTCGAAGTGCCGCATCTCCTTGCCCTGGAGCGCGCCCAGTTCGAGCCAGATCTGGTACATCTCGTTGCCCGGGCCGTTGCCGAGCAGCCAGCTGATGCACCAGTCGAAGGTGAAGTCGCTGCGGTCCCAGCCGGTGCAGGAGCCGCCGGGGATCTCGTGCATCTCGAAGATCCTGGTGCGGTAGCCGTTCATCCGGGCGTAGCAGCCAGTGGACAGGCCGCCGAGCCCGCCACCGACGATGATCATCGACTCCCGCCGCTGGGCGGTGTCCGTCTGCCGTGCCATTCCTGGCCTTCCTCGTCGTCCTTGCCTAGCCGTGTGGGTGGGGTCGGCGACCGCTCACCAGGTGACCGGGAGCGCCTGCAGCCCGTTCACCATCGCGTCCTCCTTCCAGCGCAGTTCGCGCTCGGGGACGGCCAGCCGCAGCCCGGGCAGCCGGGTCAGCACCTGCTCGATCGCCACCTGGAGCTCCAGCCGGGCGAGGTGCGCACCAATGCAGTAGTGCACGCCGTGGCCGAAGCCGATGTGCGGGTTGGCCTGCCGGTCCAGCACCAGCCGCTCCGGCTCCTCGAAGACCTCCGGGTCACGGTTGGCGGCGGCGGTGGCGATCATCACCGCCTCGCCGGCCCGGATCACCACCCCGCCCAGCTCGACGTCCGCGGTGGCGTACCGGGGCAGGCTGAAGCCGGTGAGCAGCGGCACGTAGCGCATCAGCTCCTCGACGGCCTTCGGGATCAGCTCGGGGTGCTCCCGCAGCCGGGCCGGTTCCTCCGGGTTCACCAGCAGTTGGTGGAGGAAGTTGCCGATCTGGTTGGTGGTGGAGACGAACCCGGCGATCAGCAGGTCGCAGGCGATGGAGAGCAGTTCCTCCTCGCTGATCAGCTTCTGCTCCCGGCAGGCCGCCACCAGCGTGGTGAGCAGGTCCTCGCCGGGCTCGCGGCCGCGCAGCTCCAGCACCCCGGCCATGTAGTCGATGAACGCCTGCCCGTCGACGGCCAGCACCTCGCCGGGGGTGACGGCGGACAGCACCGTCTCCGCCCAGCGCCAGAGCATCCGGTGGTCCTCGGCCGGGATCCCGAGCACCTCGCAGATGATGGTGGTCGGCATCGGGATCGCGAAGTCCTCGACCAGCTCGGCGGGCCGGCCCTTGGCGAGGATGCCGTCGAGCAGTTCGTCGGCCAGCTCCCGGGCCCGCACCCGCAGCCGCTCCACCCGGCGGGCGCTGAACTCCTTGGCCACCAGCGAGCGCAGCCGGGTGTGCTCGGGCGGCTCGGTGGAGAACAGGCCGGCGCCGGTGCGGGCCACCGGGCGCATCCGCGGCTGGTCCTCGCCCATCGCGGCGGCGAGGCTGAACCGGGGGTCGCCGAGCACCTCCCGGACGTCCTCGTACCGGGTGACCAGCCAGGCGCCGTCGCCGTACGGCATCCGGATCCTGACCAGCGGCTGCTCGCGCAGCTCGGCGTAGCGGGGGTCGAGTTCGAGGCCGTTCGGCTCGAAGGGGTAGGTCAGCGGCGGGTGCTGGCGCAGCATGGGCGGATCCGTCTCTCGTGCGGGGGCGGGCAGGCGCGGGGCGCGGACCCGGACCGTCTCAGGACGCATAGGGGGCGGCTCCGGTGAGGATCGACCGGGCGAGCCCGGCGTTGTGGGCGATGAACTCGCGGTCGAGCATCTCGGCGTGCGGGCCGAAGCCCTTGAAGACGGCCGTCCCGGTGGCCGAGCTGCCGTGCCAGGCGCCGTGCTGCCCGGCCTCGTAGAGCGCCACCTTCTCGTCGTCGGAGATGACGCTGAGCGCGGCGGTGACCACCCCGAGGTTGGGCGTGCGGCTGCAGAACCGCAGGTAGTCCCGGGCCTGTTCGCGGGTCTCCTGGGCGACCGCGGCCGAACCGGTGTGCCGCTGGAGGTGCTCGGCCAGCTCCCGCTCGAAGGCCTGGAGGTGCTCGTCGGCGAGGTCGAAGGACTCCGGGATGCGGTGCGAGTCCATGATCACCACATTGGGCACCGCCCGGCCGCGCCGCTCCAGCTCCTTGGCCACCTCGAAGGCGAGGTTGCCGCCGAGCGAGTAGCCGAGCAGCGCGCACGGGCCCTCCGGCTGGAGCGCCTCGACGAGATCGGCGTACTGCGCGACCTTGTCGTCCCCGGTCACGTAGTTGAAGGCGACCATCCGGTACTCGGGGAGGTGCGCCGCGAACTGCCGGTAGACCAGGCCGTGGCCGCCGGCCGGCGGGAAGCAGAACAGCGTCTGCTGCTGCTCCTGGTTGAACCAGAGGTACGGCTGGCCGCCCTCGATCCGGCCGGTGATGATGTGCTCGACCGTCTTCGCCATCCCGTGCAGGGTGGTGACCTTGAAGAGCCGGCTGACCGGGATGCTGATGTTGAACTCGGACTGCAGCCCGTGGATCAGCTCGATCAGCTTGATCGAGGAGCCGCCCGACTCGAAGAAGTCGTGCTGCAGTCCGGGCTCCTCGATGCCGAGCAGCGTGCGCCAGTGCTCGGCCATCCGGACCTCGTAGAGGGTGACCGGCGGCTCCGAGGCCTCCGCGGCGTCCGTGCGGGGCTCGGGCAGCGCGGCGGTGTCCACCTTGCCGTTGGCGGTGAGCGGCAGCGCGGGCAGCTCCACGAAGTGCGTCGGGATCATGAAGGTCGGCAGGTGGCCGGCCAGTCGGCGGCGCAGCGCGCGGTGGTCGAAGGTCCGACCGGGGGCCGGTACGCAGTAGGCGCAGAGCACGGGCTCGCCGGCGTGGTCCGGCCGGACGGTGACCACGGCCCGCTCCAGCTCGGGCCGGTCGGCGAGCCGGCTCTCGATCTCGCCGAGCTCGATCCGGTGGCCGCGGACCTTGATCTGCGAGTCGGCCCGGCCGAGCAGGTGCACCCCGCCGTCGGCGTCCCAGCGGGCGAGGTCCCCGGTGCGGTAGAGCCGGACCGGCCGGGTGCCGTCGGCGCCGCCGAGCGGCAGGGTGGCGAAGCGGCCGGCGGTCTGCTCCTCGTCGCCGAGGTAGCCGAGCGCGACGCCGGAGCCGCCGATCCACAGCTCCCCGGTGACGCCGGGCGGCACGGGGCGGCCCTGCGCGTCGAGCAGGTAGAAGGCGCTGTTGGGGAACGGCCGCCCGATCGGCACCATCCGGCTGGGCTCCAGGCCGTCCGCCGGGCCCTCGAAGTACGCGCTGTCGATGGTGGTCTCGGTCAGGCCGTAGGAGTTGACCAGCCGCGTGCGGGGACCGCACAGGGCGCCCAGCCGCTGGTACTCCTCGACCTTCCAGACGTCCGAGCCGACCACCAGCAGCCGCATGAACGCCAGGTCCCGCCCGGTGCGTTCGCAGTGGTCCAGGACGGTGCGGACCACCGCCGGGACGAACTCGGCGGCGTCCACCCGCTCGGTGCGCATCACCTCGTACAGCCGGGCGGTGTTGAACAGCAGCTCCCGGCCGACCAGCACCAGGGAGCCGCCCGAGCAGAGGGCGCGGACCACGTCGCCGGTGAAGACGTCGAAGGACGGACCGGCCATCTGGAGGTGGACCCGGGCGTCGGTGTCCAGCCGGTACTCGGCCTGCCAGGCCCGGTAGGCCGAGGCGAGGTTGCCGTGGGAGACCCGCACCGCCTTGGGGCGGCCGGTGGAACCGGAGGTGTGGATGACGTACGCCGGGTCGTCGAGGCTCACCACCGCGTCGGTGAACCCGGCCGCGGGTGCGTCGAGTTCCGCGGTGCCGACCAGCCGGGCGGGCAGTCCGCCGAGCCGCTCGGGGTCGTCGCCGACCAGCAGGGCGGCACCGGCGTGCCGGACCATGTACGCCAGCCGGTCCACCGGGTGGTCCGGGTCCAGCGGCAGGTAGGCGGCGCCGGTGCGGAGCACCGCGAGCAGGGCGGTGACCAGCTCCGGCGACTTCGGCAGGCAGAGCGCCACCACGGTGCCCGGCCCGGCGCCCAGCTCGCGCAGCCGGGCGGCGGCCCGCCGGGAGCCCTCGGCCAGCTCGCCGTAGGACAGCCGGACGGTCGGGCCGGACTCGGCGGGCGCCGCCACCGCGGGCGCCTCCGGGTCGGCCGCCGCCGCGCGCAGCACCAGCTCGTGCACCGGCTCCGGGAACGCCACCCGCCGGCCGGCGCCGCTCCACTCCCGGAGCACCACCGCCCGCTCCTCGCGGCCGAGCAGTTCCAGACCGGTGGCGGCCCGCTCCGGCCCGGCCGTGGTCAGGGCGTCGACCAGGTTGACGTAGTGGCCGGCCATCCGGGCCATCGTCGCGGGCAGGAAGAGGTCGGTGTTGTACTTGAAGACGCAGTGGAAGCGGCGCTCGGCCTCGTCCTCGTAGGCGGACAGGGTGATGTCGAACTGGCCCTCTTCCTCGGGGAGTTCGATGTACTCCAGGTGGTAGCCGTACTTCTCGGTGGCCACCTTGTGGTGGAGCAGGATGAACATCGCCTGGAAGACCGCCGAACGGCTCGGGTCGTGCTGCAGCCCGAGCTTCTCCACCAGCAGGACGAAGGGGTACTCCTGGTGGTCGAGCCCGCCGAGCACGGTGGTCCGCACCCGGTCCAGCAGTTCGGCGACGGTCGGGGCGCCGGCCAGTGAGACGTGCAGCGGCAGCGGGTTGACGAAGTAGCCGTAGACGCCGGCGAACTCCTCGTCGGTGCGGCCGGTCACCGGGCTGCCGACGATGACGTCGTCCTGGCCCGCGTAGGCGTGCAGCAGCAGGTAGTAGGCGCTGAGCAGCACCATGAACACGGTGACGTTGTGCTCGCGGGCCAGCGCGTGCACCCGGGCACTGAGTTCCTCGTCGAGCACGAAGAACTCGGAGGCGCCGTTGTGGGTCTGCACCGCGGGGCGCGGCTTGTCGGTGGGCAGGCTGAGGATCGGCACCTCGGCGGGCAGGTGCGAGCGCCAGTACTCCAGCATCCTCGGTGCCTCGCGGCCGGCCAGGAAGGCGTTCTGCCGGTTGAGGAAGTCCAGGTAGCGGGCGGCCACCGGGGGCAGCTCGGGCACCCGGCCGCGGCGCAGCCCCTCGTAGACGGCGAGCAGTTCCTCGATGAAGGTGAAGGTGGAGATCGCGTCCGAGATGATGTGGTGGACGGCCTTCATGATCACCCAGCGGGCCGGTCCGCGCCGGAACAGCCGGAACCGCACCAGGGGGTCCCGCTCCAGGTCGTACGGCTTGCGGTACTCGCGGACGATCATCGCGTGGATGTCGTCCCAGGCCAGGCCCTCGACGTCGAAGACCCCGAAGTCCGGCTCCACCGCGGCGGAGATCCGCTGCACGGCCCGGCCGCCGTCCAGCACGAAGTTGGCCCGCAGGCTCGGGTGGCGCTCGACCATGGCCCGGAAGGCCAGGGCCATCAGCTCGGGCTCCAGCTCCACCCGGACCTCGACGGCGCCGCCGATGTTGTAGGCGAAGCCGTCCGGGTTGAGCTGCTTGAGGAACCAGAGCGCCTTCTGGTTCTGGGTCAGTGGGTGGGCCGACTCGTCCTCGTACCGCTCGACCTCGGCCGCGCCCGGGCCCTGCGGGTCCTCGTCCAGCAGCTCGGCCAGCGACTCGTGCAGCCGGGCGACCAGTTCGGCCACCGGGGTGTTGCCGAGCAGCGCCACCACCGGGAGCGTGGTGCCCAGTTCGCTGCTCAGCCGGGCCCGCAGCTCCATCGCGAGCAGCGAGTCCAGGCCGAGGCCGCCGAGGCCGGCGGCGGGGTCGACCTGCTCGGCGGGCACCCGCAGCACGGTGGCGGCCAGCGCGGTGAACCGCTCGGTGAGCAGCGCCCGCCGCTCCTCCTCCCCGGCCGCCCGCAGGGCGTCCAGCAGGCCGGTCTGCCCGGCCGCCGGGGCGGCCTCCCGGGCGGCCGCGGCGAGTTCGGCGACCAGCGGCGGCGGCGCCGGGTACCAGGAGAGGAACACCGGCCAGTCGACGACGGTGGCGACCAGCAGCTGGGCGCGGTCCTGGCCGAGCACCCGCTCCAGCACGGCCATTCCGGTCTCCGGGGCGAGCGAGCTCATGCCCCGGCTGTGCCGGTAGTGGTCGATGAGGCCGAGCTCCTCGATCATGCCGGTGGCCCAGGGGCCCCAGTCGAGGCTGAGCGCCGGCAGGCCGAGGGCCCGGCGGTGGTGGGCCAGGGCGTCCAGGAAGGCGTTGCCGGCGGCGTAGTTGGTCTGTCCGGCGGTGGTCAGCAGCGAGGCGATCGAGGCGAACAGCACGAAGTGGTCGAGCGGTTCGCCGGCCAGCTGCCGGTGCAGGGCGAGGGCGCCGAGCACCTTGGGGCCGTACACGGTCTCGAAGGTCGACCGGTCCAGCTCGCCGACCAGGGTGTCCCTGACCTGCCCGGCGAGGTGGAAGACGCCCCGCACCGGCGGCCGGTCCAGCCGCCGGTACTCGGCCAGCCAGGCGGCCAGCGCGGCCTCGTCGGTGACGTCCAGGACCGCCGGGACCGGCTCGGCGCCGAGCGCCTCCAGCTCGCGCAGGAACGCCGCCCGCTGCCCGGCCGGGCTCGCCGGGTCGAGGTCGCGCCACTGCTCGCGCGGCGGCAGCGGGCTGCGGCCGACCAGGATCAGCCGGCGGGCCCCGCGCTTCACCAGGGTGCGGCAGAGCAGCCGGCCGAGCGCCCCGAACGCCCCGGTCACCAGGTACGCCGCGTCCGCCCGCAGCCGGGGCGCGAGCGGCCGGCTCAGGCCCTCGGCCGTCCGCAGCCGGCTGGTCAGCCGCCGCCCGTCGCGCAGGGCGATCTCGTCCTCGTCCGCGAGGGCGAACTCCCGCAGCAGCGCCCCGGCCTCGGCCTCGGGCCCGGCACCGGCCTCCGCGGCTCCGGCTCCGGCTCCGGCTCCGGCTACAACTCCGGCTCCGGCCTCCTCGGACGGGCCGAGGTCGATCAGTTTGCCCTGGTGGGAGGGGAGTTCCTGGTGACGCAGGACGCGGGTGATGCCCCAGGCGGGGGCGGCGAGGGGTTCGACGAGCTCGCCGGGGGCGGTGGACTGGGCGGAGCGGGTGACCACGTGGAGGCGGCAGTCGGGGAGTTCGGCGGCCAGCAGCGCGGCCAGGGCGACCAGGCTGTAGGCACCCGCGGCGGTGTGACCGGCGACGACGGCGGGATCGGCCCCGGCCAGCCCGGGACGGTCGAGGTTCCACAGGTGGACCACGGCGGCGGGGTCGGGGGCGCCGGTGGCCCGGTGGTCGGCGAGCAGCCGGGCGAGGTCCTCGGCGGAGCCGGGGTCGACGGTGGCCGGGTGGCCGCCCCCGGCGGGCCGGTAGCCGGTACCGGCGCGGACCAGCAGACAGCTGCCGCCGCGCGCGGCGATCCGCCCGGCGAGGGCGTCGGCGACCCCGCCCCGGTCGGCGAACAGCAGCCAGTGGTCGGGGTGTTCGGCCAGCAGGTCGGGGGCTTCGGCGGCGGCCGGCAGCTCCGTCCAGGACGGTTCGGCGAGCCAGCCGTCGATGGTGGAGAGGCCGACGGCGGTGGCGGCCTGCTCGACGTCGGCGGCCCGGAAGCCGGTGATCCCGCCGAGCGGTGCGCCGTGCTCGTCGTGCACCGCGAGGTCGCCGACCAGCTCGCCGCCGGCGTCCCGGGTGACGGTGGCGTGCACCCAGAGCGGACGCTCGCCGACCTGGTCCAGCCGGACCTCCGCGATCGCCACCGGCAGCCGGATGCCGGTGCCCCCGGGGCGGCCGTCCAGCAGCTGGGGCGTCAGCAGGGTCTGGAAGAACGCGTCCATCACCACCGGGTGCACCTGGTGGTGCTCCCCCTGCCCGGCGACCGGCGCCGTCGGGCGGATCCTGGCCAGGGCCTCGCCGGGCCCGATCCAGACCTCCTCGATGCCCTGGAAGGCGGGGCCGTAGTGGTAGCCCAGCGCGGCGAGTTCCGCGTAGCAGTCGGGCCCGGCGAGCCGGCGCACCGCCCGCCCGCGCACCGCCCCGGCGTCCAACGGCCGGCCGGGCCGGCGGCGCTGGGCGGGGCGGACGCTGCCGACCGTGTGCACGGTGCGCTCGGCACCCTCGCCGGTGGCGACGGTGAACGTGCCCTGCTCCGCGGAGAGGGTCAGCCGGACGGCGCGGCTCTCCTCGTCCGGCAGGAACAGCGCCTTGCGCAGCTCGATGTCGGCCAGGGCGGCGTCCGTCCCGCCGGTGAGCGCGCGGACCGCCTGGACGGCCATCTCCAGGTACCCGGCGGCCGGGAACAGGACGTCGCCCTGGATCCGGTGGTCCTCCAGGTAGGGCAGCGCCTCGGCGTCCAGCCGGGCCTCCCAGGCCGGTTCCGCCCCGGGCAGCCGACGGCCGAGCAGCGGGTGGTCGAGCTCTCCGCGCCGGACCTGCTCGACCGGCCGGGGCTCCACCCAGTGCCGGTCGCGCCGGAACGGGTAGCGCGGCAGCGGGACGATCCGCCCGGCGGGCTGCAGCACCGACCAGTCGACCGCGACCCCGAGGTTGTGCAGCGCGGCCAGCGAGGCGGTCAGGACGGCCCGCTCGTCCTCCTGGCGGCGGATCGAGGGCAGGGTGCGCACCTCGGGCCGGTCCGCCGTGCCCGGGTGGGCCTCCACGGTCTCCTGGATCGAGCGGCCGAGCACCGGGTGCGGGCCGATCTCCAGGAACAGGCCGTAGCCGTCGTCGGTCAGCCGCTCCACGGCCTGCCGGAAGCGCACGCTGTCACGGACGTTGTGCCACCAGTACCCGGCGTCCAGTTCGGTGCCGTGCGCGGTGCCCTCGCGGCCGGTGAGGTAGAGCGGGACCTGCGCCGGACGGGCCTTGAGGTCGGCCAGCGACTCCAGCAGCTCGTCCTTGATCAGCTCCATCCGGGCGCTGTGGTACGGGACTTCGACGGTCAGCGGACGGGCGAAGACCTGCTCGGCGGTGAGCGCGGCGGCGAGCTCGGCCAGGGCCGGCTCGTCTCCCGCGAGGGTGAGCGAGCCGGGGCTGTTGACGGCGGCGACCGAGACGGCGCCCCCGTACGGGCGGATCCGGCGCAGCGCCTCGGCCTCGGTGAGCGCGACCGCGAGCATGCCGCCGGTGCCGGCGAGCCTCTGCTGCAGGCGGCTGCGGTGGACCACCACCTTGACCGCGTCGGCGAGGTCGTAGACACCGGCCTCGTGGAAGGCGGCGACCTCGCCGGTGGAGTGGCCGACGACCGCGTCCGGCCGCACGCCCCGGCTGCGCCAGAGCGCGGCGAGGCCGGTCTGGACGGCGAAGTTGGCGGGCTGGGCGAGCCAGGTCTCGGCCATCCGGGACGTCGCCTCGTCGGCGGCGAGTTCGTCGGTCAGCGACCAGCCGGTGAGTTCGGCGAGGTGTTCGGAGACCTGTTCGACGGCCTCCCGGTAGACGGGCTCGGTGGCGAACAGCTGACGGCCCATCGCCCACCACTGCGGGCCCATGCCGGTGAAGACCCAGGCCAGCCGGCGGTGCCGGGCCTCGCGGCGGTGGTCGGTGAGGACCCGGGGGTGCGGCTCGCCGCGCAGGTGGGCGCCGAGCGCCTCGTCGAGGGAGGCGCGGGCGGCGTGCTCGCGGGCGTCGTAGACGACCGACAGCCGGGCGTCGTGGTGCTGGCGGCGGTGGGCCAGGGTGTGGCCGAGGTCGGCCGGGCGGGCCGGGCTGCCGCCGCGGACGCCGGCCAGTTCCTCCCGGACGCCGGCGGCCAGTTCGGGCAGGGCCGCGGCCTCCCGGGCGCTGAGCGGCAGCACCGTCCAGGCGGGGACGTCGGCGCGAACGCCGGCGGGGACGTCGGCGGGAACGCCGGCGGGGTGCGCGAGGTCCGCGTCGGGCGCCGGGTCGTCGGCGGGCGCGGGCTCCGGCGCGGCCTCCAGCAGGACGTGCGCATTGGTGCCGCCGAAGCCGAAGGAGTTGACCCCGGCGCGGGCCGGTCCCTCGTGGGCCGGCCAGGGGGTCGGCTCGGTGGGGATCTCGTAGGGCAGGGTGGCCGGGTCGATCGCCGGGTTGAGCGTCTCCAGGTTGATGTGCGGCGGGATGGTGCGGTGTTCGAGGGCGAGCGCGGACTTGATCAGCCCGGCCAGGCCGGAGGCGGACTCGGTGTGCCCGATGTTGGTCTTCACCGAGCCGACGTAGCAGGTGTCGCCGGGGCGGCGGCCGACGGCGAGCGCCCGGGCCAGCGCGTTCGCCTCGATCGGGTCGCCGACCGGGGTGGAGGTGCCGTGCGCCTCCACGTACTGCAGGGCGCCCGGGGTGATCCCGGCCTCGGCGCAGACCCGCTCGATCAGCGCGACCTGGGCGTCCGGGTTGGGCACGGTGATGCCGTTGGTGCGGCCGTCCTGGTTGACGCCGCTGCCGATGACGACGGCGTGCACCGGGTCGCCGTCGCGCAGGGCGTCGGAGAGCCGTTTGAGCGCGACCACGGCGACGCCCTCGGCCCGGACGTAGCCGTCGGCGGCGGCGTCGAAGGTGCGCGAGCGGCCCTCGGGAGAGAGGAAGCCGCCCTTGGTCTCGGCGATGGTGTACTGCGGGGCGATGTGCAGCAGGGTGCCGCCGGCCAGGGCCAGATCGGTCTCGCCGCGCTGCAGGCTCTGCGCGGCGAGGTGGACGGCCACCAGCGAGGAGGAGCAGGCGGTGTCGATGGAGACGCTGGGGCCGCGGAAGTCGAAGCAGTGCGAGATGCGGTTCGACACCATCGTCATCATGGTGCCGGTGGCGGTGTGCGCGGCGAGCGTCTCGAAGGACAGGTCGGAGAACTGGACGATCTTGTAGTCCAGGGTGAACGCTCCGACGTAGACGCCGACCTCGCGGCCGGCCAGCTCGGCGGGCTTCTGCCCGCCGTCCTCCAGTGCCTCCCAGGCCACCTCCAGCAGCTTCCGCTGCTGCGGGTCCATGTGGTCGGCCTCGCGACCGCTGATGCCGAAGAACGCCGGGTCGAACTCGTCGAAGCCGTCGATGTAGCCGCCGCGGCCGCCGACCAGCCGGCCGGGCTTGGCCTTGTCGCGGCTGCCGAGGGTGGCGACGTCGTAGCGGCTGCGCGGGGTGGGGGTGATGCAGTCCTTGCCCTCGACCAGGTTCTGCCAGAACGACCGGTGGTCGCAGGCCCCGCCGGGCAGGCGGAGACCGATCCCGATGATCGCGATCTTCTCCCGCCCGGCGGCGGACGGACCGGCGGGTGCGGGGCGTTCGGAGGTTTCCGGTGAGGTGACGAAGCGGGAATCCGTCATGCGAGTCGAGTCCTTGGGTCGCTGCGTTCGCGCGCGCGGGTGGAGTGCGGGAGCACCGCGTGCGCGGGGGGACACGGGTCGGGGCGCCGGGTCCGGGCAGGCCGGACACCGGGGCGGCCGAGGGGACGGGCCGGTCGGTGGGGGTCGGTCGGAGGACGGGTGCGGGCGGATCGGCTCCGGTCGGGTCGGGTACCGGATGGACGGCTGGGGGCTGGACGGCTGGGAGCTGAACGGCGACGGGGTGAACGGCTTCGGGCTGGTCGGCTTCGGGCTGAACGGCTTCGGCGGGGTCAGGTCGAGCCGGTCGGGGAGCCCTCCGCCCGGGCCGGGCGGCGCCAGGCCTGGAGATGGCTGGCGATCACCCGGCCGGTGGCCGGGAAGGCGCCCGGATCGGCCAGCCCCACCGCGACCGGGCGGCGCCCCGGTTTCCAGGTGAAGCTGCCGAAGGCGTGGTCCCACACCGAGAGGTCGGAACCGTAGTGGCCGGCCTCCGCCAGGTCGGTGCTGTGGTGCAGGCGGTGCTGCTCGGGACCGGCGAGCACGTGGTTGAGCGGGCCGAGCCGGACGTCGATGTTGGCATGCACGAAGTAGCCCTGGGCGACGACGAACAGGCCCACCACGAACACCGCCGGCTCCGAGAAGCCGGCCAGCGCCAGCGAGAACTGGACACAGCCCTGGGTGAGCAGGACGTCCAGCAGGTGGTTGACCCCGTTGTTGCCGACGTTCACCTTGTCGGGCACGTGGTGGACCCCGTGCAGCCGCCAGAGCCTCGGGTTGGTGTGGCACCAGCGGTGGACCAGGTAATTGGCCAGCGAGCCGAGCAGCAGCGCGGCCGGGATCTCCCCCCAGAGCGGCAGCACCCCCGTGGACGGCGCCGCCCAGCCGACGAGAGCGGACACCGGGATCTGGGACAGCGCCCCGCCGATCATCGTCAGCACGAAGTAGATCCCGTACCAGCCCCACTCGCGCACATGCGGAAGCCATTCCGGTTCGTACGGAATCATCCGTTCGAGCAATGCCATGTAGGCGATCGTCCCGAGCAGGAAAAGCTGGTTCGCCCGGCCGAGGTCCCAGCGCAGACGCAGGGTCGCCACCGATACCACGACGAGGCCGACCAGCAGGAACGGATAGGCGACCCGGCGCAGCACGGTCCGAAGCTGCTCACGCATGACAGCCCCCTTTCGCGGCCCTTCGTCGAACGATCACCGAAAGTGTTCGTTCAGATACTAAGGGCGCCCCGAAGGCATCGCCAGGCATTTTCGAGGAGAATCATGGAATTCTCGATTTGTCCGATGATCTACAGAGAACCCCGATCCCGCGCCTTGCCGGAAATCATCGCCATTCGACCGACAGAAGCTTTTGCCGATGATTTTATTTACGGCATTATCAACCCCGCGCGTTTCACGCTCCTGATCACCGGCGCCGTCTCCAGCGTGCCGACACCCTCCAGCGCGCCCAGCCGCTCCGTCAGGTAGTCGTAGAACGCCTCGGTGTCCCGGCAGACCAGCCCGGCCACCAGGTTGGCCGGCCCGGTGGTCGCCGCCACGAAGGCCACCTCCGGATGGTCCGCCATCGCCCGCCCCACCGCCGCCAGCCGCCCCGGCGCCACCGTCAGCCAGCAGAACGCCTCGATCCCGTAGCCGAGCGGGCGGGGATCCACGTCCACGTCGAAGAAGAGCAGCCCGGACCCGGTCATCCCGGCCAGCCGCCGGCGCACCGTCGCCTCCGGGCTACCGGTCCGGGCCGCCAGCGCGGCGAGCGGCGTCCGCCCGTCCACCGCGAGCGCGGCCAGCAGCGCGCGGTCCAGCCCGTCCGGCGCCACCGGTCCGGACGCGCCCGGCGCGGCCGGACGGGGCACGCCCGGCGCGGCCTTCCCTCCCGGCGACCCCGGCACGACCGGCACACCCGGCGCGCCCGCCGGAGCGGACCCGGCCGCCGGCGCCGCACGGAGCAGCCGCCCGGCCTGCTCCGCGCTCAGTGCCGAGGTCCGCCCGCTCCACGCCACCCGCCCGCCGACGTAGGTGCGCAGCAGGTAGTGCGCCGCGACCGACAGCACCCGCGGGGTCCGCGGCAGCTTGCCGAGCAGCAGTTCCTCCCGCTCCGGCCGGACCGGAGCGCGGGCGTTGCAGACGATCTCGCCGCCGGACAGCAGGCTCACCCAGGAGGTGTCCGGCCGCCGGGCCAGCGCCTCGGCGATCGACGCCGCGGCGTCCGGCACGCAGCGGATCCGGGTCAGCCAGTCGACCTGGCCGAGCAGCCGGGCGCTGGTGCGCCCCACCACCCGCACCACCCCGGCGCCGCGCAGCCGCCGGTAGCGGCGGGCCACCGTCTGGTCGGACACCCCGAGCACCTCGGCGATCCGCCGGAACGGTGCCCGGCCGTCCACCTGCAGGGCGTGCAGCAGTGCCCGGTCCAGCTCGTCCAGCGTCAGGGTTTCCACCGTCCGGAGGGTAGCCGGTGTCGGGATCCGCCGGAATCCTCCCGCCGAGCGGCGCAACGGCCGCCCCCGCACGGAAGGTGACGGGGCGTCGGCCGGACCGGGCGGCACGGAGGAAGGGACACGGGGATGCGCAAGTGGGGACCGCTGGTCGCGGTCGGCCTCGGGGTGTTCATGCTGCTGACCGACGTCAGCATCGTGATCGTGGCGCTGCCGGACATCGGCGCCGGGCTGGACATGGGCTTCGACGGCCTGCAGTGGGTGCTCGACGGCTACGCGCTGGCGCTGGCCGCCCTGTTGCTCGGGCTCGGCGCGCTGGCCGACCGGGTGGGCCGCCGCCGGGTGTACACGGCGGGCCTGGCGGTGTTCGCGCTCGCCTCGCTGGCCTGCGGGCTCGCCCCGGACGGCGCCGCCCTGGTGGTGGCGCGGATCGTCCAGGCGGGCGGCGGCGCGGCGATGTTCGCCACCGCCATGGCGCTGCTCAACCTCGCCTACCGGGGCCGCGACCGGGCGGTGGCCTTCGGCGTCTGGGGCGCCGTCAGCGGCGCGGGAGCGGCCGTGGGGCCGGTGGCCGGCGGCCTGCTCACCGAGTACCTGGGCTGGCGGTGGGTGTTCCTGGTGAACCTGCCGGTCGCCCTCGCCGGCCTGGTCCTGGCCCGGCGCACGCTGCCGGAGTCCCGCGGCTCCGGGGACGGTCGGCTCGACCTGCCCGGCGCCGCGGCCTTCACCCTCGCGGCCGGCGCGGCCGTCCTGGCGCTGATCCGCGGCGGCACGGACGGCTGGGGCTCGCCCGCCGTCCTGGGCGCGGGCGCGACCGCCGTGCTGGCGCTCGCGGCGTTCCTGCTGGCCGAACGGCGGGCCCCGCACCCGCTGCTGGACCTCGCGCTGTTCCGCCGCCCCGCCTTCACCGGGGTGATGCTGTGCGGCGCCGTCTACTCCGCCGCCGCGTTCTCCTCCCTGCCGTACATCTCGCTGTGGCTGCAGTCGGTGCTGGGCCTCGGCCCGATGGCCGCCGGGCTCACCCTGCTGCCGATGAGCGCCGCCGCCCTCCTGGTCTCCGCGCTGACGGGCCGCCGGCTCGCCGCGCTGCCGACGGCGGTGCCCCTGGCCGGCGGCCTGGCCGTGATCGGCCTGGGCGGCCTGCTCCAGACCGTGCCGGCCGGGCCATCGGGCTGGGCCGCACTGCTGCCCGGGCTGGCGCTGAGCGGCCTCGGCGTCGGTGCGGTCAGCCCGGTCCTGGCCTCCGCCGCGATGGCGGCCGTTCCGCCGGAGCTCGGCGGCACGGCCGGCGGCGCCCTCAACACCTTCCGCCAGCTCGGCCAGGCGCTCGGCATCGCCCTGCTCGGCCTCGTCCTGCACCGGGGCCTGCGCGACGCCCTCGCCGGGCACCCGGACACCGTCCCGGACCCGGACGCCGCCGCCCGCGCGCTGGGCGCCGGCCGCGCCGTGCCCGGCCTGCCCGGGGACCGGCTCCGGACCGCCTTCGCCACCGCCCTCGACCACACCCTGCTGGCCGGCGGCCTCACCGCCCTGGCGGGCGCCGCGCTGGTCGCGGCCCTGCTGCGGCGACGCCCGGAGCCGGCCAACCCGGAGCCGGCCCACCCGGTCGACGGCCACCCGCCGGTCGACGGCCGCCCGCCGGCCCCGGCCGACGCCGCCGCCCGCCACCGGGCAGCCGGGTCGTAGCCGTGCCGACGCGTCCGGCTCCCGCGTGTCCTCGGTCACGCTCGCGGTGCGGGTGGTCCGCGGGGCGCCGCTGCCCGTCGTCCCGGCCCCCCGGGATGTCGGCGCCCTCCTCCATAATCGCAGGGACAGTCTTCGACGAAGGACCTCACCTCTGTGACGATCGCCCAGCACGAGCTCGAATCCCGACTCTGGGACGCCGCGAACGCGCTCCGCGGTCCCGTCGACCCCGCCGACTTCAAGACCTACGTCTTCCCGATGCTGTTCTGGAAGTGGATCAGCGACACCTGGGTCCACGAGCACGACACGGCGCTCGACGAGTACGGCGACGACCTGGACGACGAGATCGAGGCCGACTTCCACCGGTTCGAGCTGCCCGAGGGCACGCTGTGGAGCGAGGTCACCGGAAAGGCCACCAACCTCGGTGCGGAGATCGCGAAGACCTTCCAGCGCATCGAGATGGCCAACCCCCGCTCGCTCGCCGGCGTCTTCGGCGACGCCTCGTGGGGCAACCAGGAGCGCATCCCGCAGTCGGCCCTGCTGGGGCTCGTCCGGGCGTTCGACAGGATCACGCTCGACCCGTCGACGGTCTCGCACGACCTGCTCGGCGCGGGCTACGAGTACCTGCTGAAGAACTTCGCCGACGAGTCGGGCAAGAAGGCCGGCGAGTTCTTCACCCCGCGCGAGGTCGTGAACCTGCTCGTCGGGATCCTCCGGCCCCGGCCGGGCGAGTCCGTCTACGACCCGTCCTGCGGCTCCGGCGGGATGCTCGTCGCGACGATCAACCAGCTGCGCGAGTCCGGCAAGGACCACCGCACGCTCCGGGCGTACGGCCAGGAGATCAACCTGACGACGGCCTCGATCGCCCGGATGAACCTCTTCCTGCACGAGATCGAGGACTTCGACATCAAGCGCGGGGACACCCTCCGCGCTCCGGCGTTCAAGACCGCCGAGGGTACCGTCCGCCGGTTCGACACCGTGATCGCCAACCCGCCCTTCTCCCTGACGAACTGGGGGGCGGACCGCTGGTCCTCGGACCCGCGGGCCATCTGCGGCGTTCCGCCCGCGAAGAACGGCGACTACGCCTTCGTCCAGCACATGGTCTCGTCGATGAAGCCCGGATCCGGCCGCGTCGGCGTCGTGATGCCGCACGGCGTGCTGTTCCGCGGCGGGGCGGAGGCGAAGATCCGCCGGGGCCTCATCGAGAAGGACCTCCTGGAGGCCGTCGTAGGGCTGCCGTCCAACCTCTTCTACTCGACGTCGATCCCGGCCTGCCTGCTGATCTTCCGCGACCGGAAGTCCGAGGAGCGCAAGAGGCACGTGCTCTTCATCGACGGCTCGGCCCTGTTCGGCAAGGGCAAGAACCAGAGCGTGATGTCCGAGGAGGACGTCAGGGCTCTCATCGAGGCGTACCGGACGGGCGGCGCCCCGGACGGCCGGGAGGGCGCGAACGTCCGACTGGTGCCGTTCGAGGAGATCGAGCGGAACGGCTTCGACCTGAACATCGGCCGCTACATCAAGGTCGCCGCGGAAGAGACCGCCGATCCGGGTGCCGCGCTCGTGGCGTACGCCGACGCCCGGCAGCGCCGCATCGACACCGAGGCCGTCATGTTCGAGCGGCTCGCCGCGGCGGGCGTCGACCTGAGCATGTTCGGGGTGTCGGGTGAGTGAGTGGGTGCCGACACGGCTGGGGGACGTGACGTCCCCGGTCCAGGAGCTCGTCAGGGTCGCCCCGGGGACCGAGTACCCCCTGCTGGGCGTGAAGTGGTACGCCGAGGGTCCGTTCCTCCGTGAGGTGGTGACCTCGGAGACCTCCAAGGCGACGCGCTTCTACCGCGTCCGGCCCGGTCAGTTCATCTACAACCGCCTGTTCGCCTGGAAGGGGGCCTTCGGGCTCGTGGGCGACGACCTGGCCGGCTCCTACGTCTCCAACGAGTTCCCGCTGTTCGACTGCGACCGCGCCCGGCTGCTGCCGGAGTTCCTGAGCCTCCACTTCGGGCAGGCGTCCGTGTGGTCGTACGTCGCGCGCGTGAGCACCGGGACGACCGCCAGCCGAAGCCGCTGGAAGGAGGCGCAGTTCAACGACTACGAACTCGCCCTCCCGTCCCCGGCCACCCAGCGGCGCATCGTCGACGTGATGGCCGCGGTGGACGCGCAGATCGAGGCGCTGGGGGAGGAGGCCGACCGGGCCTGGGCGTCGTGGCAGGCGGCGGTGGCGGGTCTGGACGAGCACGAGGGCCGGCTGCTCCTGTCGGACGGTCTGCGCGCCATCGAAGCCGGCAAGAGCCCGAAGGGACAGGAGCGGATCCCGGCTCCCGACGAGCGGGCCGTCCTGAAGATCAGCGCGGTCGGTCGGGCGCGGTTCCTCCCGTCCGAGGTGAAGACCGTCGACGCTGGCACGGTGCTCCCCGAAGCCACGAGGGTGCGGTCCGGCGACGTTCTCCTGGTCCGCTGCAACGCCGTCCTCGACCGCGTCGGAACGGTCTGCCGCGTGCACGAGGTCCCCGACAACCTGTACCTGTGCGACAAGACCCTGCGGCTCGTGCCGGACGAGGATGTCCTGCACCGCGGCTACCTGGTGCACGCGATGGCGACGCCCAGCGTCCGCGACCAGATCGCCCGGCTGACCGCCGGTTCCGACATGCGCAACATCGGGCAGCGGGCCATCCGGGAGCTCGCGATTCCCGATCCCGGGGCCGAGGCGCAGGCCGTACTCGCGGCAGGCCTGGACGGGCTGATCGCGGGGGCACTGGCGGTCGAGGCCGAACGCTCCCACCTCCGCACCTTCCGCTCCGCGCTCCTGGCCTCTCTCCTCAACCAGGAGATCGAGATCCCGGAGTCGTACGACGCTCTGCTCGAAGAGGTGTCCTGACATGGGTTGGACGGAAGCGAGCACGATCCAGCGCTCACTGCTGGAGTGGGCGGAGGAGACCGGCTGGGAGCGTCTGCGGGGGGACGAGCTCCCGCGCCGCGAGCATGACGTCATCGTCGAGGACTGGGCACGCGAAGCGTTGCTCGCGCTGAACCCGGAGCTGGCCGACGACCCCGAGTCGGCGGACCTCGTGCTGCACGAGCTCAACCAGGCGGTCCTCGACGCGCACAACGGTCTCGTCGCGGCCAACGAGCGGCTGACCGTGATGCTCCGCGGCGACCACTCGTTCACGACGATCGACGGCAGGCACGTGCCGCGCCGGCTGATCGACTTCGAGGACCTCGACAACAACCGCTTCACCGTCGCCGACGAGGTCACCGTCGACGGCGCCGCCAAACCGCGCCGGTTCGACGTCGTCTACTACGTCAACGGGTTCCCGCTGGTCGTCGCCGAGACCAAGACGCCCGTGAAGCACCAGGTCTCGTGGGTCAACGCCGCGAAGGACCTCCACGACGTCTACGAGGCGGAATACCCGGGCTTCTTCGCGACGAACGTCTTCAACGTCGCCACCGAGGGCCTGGAGTTCCGCATGGCTCCGATCCGTGCGGTTCCGGACCCCGACTCCGAGATCTGGGCCCCCTGGGGGTCCACCGGGGACGACCCGAGGACCGTCACCGGACCGGCCCGCGTCGAGCGGGCCGCGCGCCTGCTGCTGCGGCCGGAGACCGTCCTGCCGATCCTCAAGGACCTGGTGATGTTCCGTCACGCCAGGGACGCCTCCGAGGTCGACCTCAAACTCCTGCCCCGCTACCCGCAGTTCGAGACGGCCCTGGCGATCCACGCCAAGGTGCTGGCCGGCCGTCCCGGCGGACTGATCTGGCATCACCAGGGGTCGGGCAAGACCGAACTCATGGCGTTCGCCGCCGCCCGCCTGCTGCGCGACGACGCGGTGACGCGGAGGTTCGGGAGCGCGCCGACGGTCATCGTGATCGCCGACCGCAAGGACCTGGTCCGGCAGACGGCGGAGATGTTCGAGACCGCCGGCATGCCGCGGATGTCCGTGCCCCGCAACCGGCGGGAGCTGCACGCCCTGCTGCGCAGCGGTGAGCCCGGGGTGATCATCACGACGGTGCACAAGTTCGCCGAGGCCGGCCACCTGAACGACCGGTCGAACATCGTGGTCCTCGTCGACGAGGCGCACCGCTCGCAGGAGGGGAAGTTCGGCGACGCCTGGCGCGCGGCGGTGCCGAACGCGAAGTTCTTCGGCGCGACGGGCACCGCCGTCGAGGACAAGGCCCGTTCGACGTTCAAGCTGTTCGGGGACCCTGAGGACCCGGACTTCGTGATGTCGCGCTACACGCCGGAGCAGTCCATCGCCGACGGGTTCACCAAGCCGGTGATCGTGGAGGGCCGCTCCGTCGGGTTCGAGCTCGACAAGGAGGCCCTGGACGAGGCCTTCGACGAGCTGGCCGCGGAGGAGGGGCTGGACGAGGAGGAGAAGGTCTTCCTGTCGGGGAAGGCCTCGCACATCGAGACGATCCTCTCCAGCCCCGAGCGCGTGGCGGCGGTGTGTGCCGACATCGTCGGCCACTTCCTCACCCATGTCGCGCCCCTGGGGCAGAAGGCCCAGGTCGTCGCGTACAACCAGCGCCTCGTGATCGCGTACGCCGGCGCCATCGAGGCCGAGCTGGCGCGCCGTGCCGCCGTCATGCCGGACGGGCGGCTCCGTGAGGTCGGCGTGGTGATGCACGTCGCCGACGGCAAGGAGACCCCCGCGGAGTACCGGAGGCACCTGCTCACCCCGGAGCAGGAGGAGGCGCTCAAGCGCCGCTTCAAGAAGGTCGACGACCCGCTGTCGTTCGTCATCGTCACCGCGAAGTGGATGACCGGCTTCAACGCGCCCATCGAGGGCGTCCTGTACCTCGACAAGCCCGCCAAGGACACCAACCTGTTCCAGACGATCACGCGGCCCAACCGCCCGTGGAGGAACCCCGTCACCGGCCAGCGCAAGGACTTCGGGCGGGTCGTCGACTACATCGGCCTGGCGAGGGCCATCGGCAAGGCGGTCGCCGGCCCGAGGGCGGAGGACGGCGAGGAGCGCGAGCTCAACGTCACCGACGCCTCCAAGCTGGCGGGGAAGTTCGTCACCGACCTCACGCGCCTCCTGCACCTGTTCGACGGCATCGACACCGGCGACTCGTCCTTCGGGTCGCTCGCCGAGGCCCACGAGCGGATCCCCGAGGGCGACGAGCGGCGCTCCGAGTTCATCGAGACCTACGTCGCGCTGCAGACGGTGTGGGAGTTCCTCGACCCGCACCCGGTGCTCCGGCCGTTCCGGGGACAGTACTTCTGGCTCGCGAAGGTGTACGAGTCGATCCGGCCCAAGGACGTCTCCAAGACGTTCCTCTGGGCACGCCTCGGCGCGAAGACCAGGGCCCTGATCCACAGCCACATGACCGATGTGGACGTGACGTCGATGCCGTCGAAGACGGTCACGCTCGACGCCGCCGGCCTGGCGCTGGTGAAGAAGATCGCCGAGCAGCTGCAGCTCGCCGAGCGGCAGACGCCGGAGTCGAGGACCGATGACGTCTACCAGGAGGTCCTCGACTCCATCGAGGCCCGCCTCCGGCGTCGGCTCGCCGCCACCGGGAGCCCGGCGTACCGGTCGCTGGCGGAGCGGATCGAGAGGCTCCGCACCAAGGCGATCGAGAACGTCGAGGACTCACTGGCATTCCTTGAGGAAGCACTGAGGATCGCCCAGGACGTGGTCGCCGCCGACCGGGCGGCGGTACAGGGCGACCACGGAACGCTCGAACGCCTGGCCGACCCGAAGCGTGGCGCGCTCACCCAGATCGTCACGGAGAACACGCCACCCGGACTGCACAGGAT
The DNA here is from genome assembly GCF_042884635.1 of Kitasatospora sp. NPDC058115. Taxonomy (NCBI): domain Bacteria; kingdom Bacillati; phylum Actinomycetota; class Actinomycetes; order Kitasatosporales; family Streptomycetaceae; genus Kitasatospora; species Kitasatospora sp. NPDC058115. The sequence continues at coordinate 6,516 of NZ_JBHVTL010000024.1, read as the reverse complement.
CGTCCCCGACATAGCCTCGCGGATCGACACGATCGTCGTCGAGGTCGCCTACGCCGGCTGGAGCGCGAGCGACGCCGGCGACAAGCGCGTTCGCCGCGAACTGCGGTCCGCCCTGAAGGAGTACGGCCTGCCGATCAAGGGCGAGCTGTTCGACCGCACGTACGAGTACGTGCGGGAGAACTACTGACCGACGCCCACCGTCCGGCCCCGAAGACATCGAGGCCGCCCCCGCCCGCCTCCGAGACCGTGGACCCATCCGCACCCGGCCCCGCACTTCGGCACTCCCCGAAACGACCCCGGGCAGTGCCGAGGGCACCGCCGGCGCCCGCCCGCGTGCCGAGGAACAACAAAGGCCCAGGTCACGGTTTGGGTGACCTGGGCCTCTACTGAGCCGCCTATGGGATTCGAACCCATGACCTACGCATTACGAGTGCGTTGCTCTGGCCAACTGAGCTAAGGCGGCGCCGTTGCCGGAAGTCCTGGCAACGCGGGCCAGTCTACACAGGTTGGCCGGTGATCCGTAACGCGGTGGCGGGGTGGGGTCAGGCGGAGGAGACGGCGAGCTTGGCGGCGAAGCCGGCAAAGAGGGCGGCGACGCCGCTGGTGAGACCGGCGGAGAGGCGCTTGCGGCGGCTGAAGGCGGTGGCAAGCGTGGTGCCCGCGAAGATCAGCAGGGAGAGGTAGAGGAAGCTGAAGGTCTGCAGGATGCCGCCGAGCAGGGTGAAGGAGAGCACCGGGCTGCCGTAGGAGGGGTCGACGAACTGGGTGAAGAAGGAGAGGAGGAAGAGGATGGCCTTGGGGTTCAGCAGGCTGATCACCAGGGCGCGGCGGAACGGGCGCTCGGTGGACTCGGCGGGGTCGGCGGCGGGGGCGGTCGCGGGGCCGGCGCGGTGCTCGCGCCAGAGCTGGCGGGCGGCTCGCAGCATGCCGATGCCTATCCAGAGCAGGTAGGCGGCGCCGCCGAACTTGACCACGGCGAAGACGGCGGGGTTGGCCTCCAGGAGGGAGGCGGCGCCGAGCGCGGTCAGGCTGATGAGGGTGAAGTCGCCGACGAACACGCCGGCGGCGGCGCGATAGCCGGTGCGGACGCCCTTGCGGGCGGCGACGGACAGCACGTAGAGGGAGTTGGGGCCGGGGAGGAGGACGATGACGAGGGCGCCGAGGACGTACGTCGCCAGGTCGTTGACTCCGAGCACGGTGGGCTCCGGTGGGGTGGGAGAGCGGTGAGGGGGCGCTCATCCTAACGTCGTACCGGAAGCTTTCTCAGGATCAGGACCCGCAGCGCTTCCCGTCCTCCGGCGCCTCGCCGGCCAGCAGATAGCGGTTGACCGCGCCGTCGAGGCAGACGTCGTGGCGGCCGTACGCGGTGTGGCCGTCCCCGTCGAAGGTCAGCAGGCGCCCGGACTCCAGTTGGCCGGCCAGGGCCTGCGCCCACGCGTACGGGGTGGCCGGGTCCCGGGTGGTGCCGACGACCACGATCGGTGCGGCGCCGGCGGCCCGGACGGTGTGCGGGGTGCCGGTGGCCCGGACCGGCCAGTAGGTGCAGGTCAGCGCCATCCAGGCCATGTCCCGGCCGAACCGCGGCGAGGTCCGCTCGAACTCCGGCACCGCCCGCGCGGCGTCGTCCGGGCCGGCGAACGGCGCGGGCAGGTCGAGGCAGTTCACCGCCGCGTTGGCGGACATCAGATTGGGATAGGAGCCGTCCGCCTCCCGCCCGTAGTAGGCGTCCGAGAGCTTCAGCAGGCCGGTGCCGTCGCCGGAGCGGGCGTCGGCGAGGGCGGTGCGCAGCCGGGGCCAGAGGAACTCCGCGTACATGGCCTGGACGACACCGGTGGTCGCCTGTGCCTCGCTGAGCCGGCGGCCGGCGTCGGAGGTCGGCAGCGGGCGGGCGTCGGCCTCCGCGAACAGGGCGGCGAGCTGTTCGCCCGCCTGTTGCTCGGTGCGGCCGAGCGGGCAGTCCGCGCGGGCGGCGCAGTCCCGGGCGAAGGCGGTCCAGGCGGTCTCGAAGCCGCCCGCCTGGGTGCGGTTCCCGGCCAGCGAGTCGAGCGACGGGTCCATCGCGCCGTCGAGCACCATCCGGCCGGCGCGGCCGGGGAACAGGCCCGCGTACGTCGCGCCGAGGAGGGTGCCGTAGGACTTGCCGACGTAGTTCAGCCGCTCGTCGCCGAGCAGGGCGCGCAGCACGTCCAGGTCGCGGGCCGCCTCGGCGGTGCTCAGGTGGCCCAGCCGGGCGCCGGCGCCCTGGCGGCAGCCCTCGGCGAACTCCTTGGCGGCGGCCACCACGGCGTCGACCTCGGCCGGGTCGTCGGGGGTGATGTCGACGGAGGTGTACGCGTCCATCCGCTCACCGCTCAGGCAGCTGACCGGGGAGCTGCGGCCGACCCCGCGCGGGTCCACCCCGACCAGGTCGTACCGGGCCCGCACGGCGGCGTCGTACGTCCGGGCCGCGCCCTCGACGTACTCGACGGCCGAGCCGCCGGGGCCGCCGGGGTTGAGCAGCAGCGAACCGAGGCGGTCGCCGGACCCGTCGGGGACGGCCGGGGCGCGGACGGCGGCCAGGGTGAGGTCGCCGTCGGCGGGGTGGTCGTAGTCCAGCGGCACCCGGAAGCCGGTGCACTCGTAGCCGTCGTCGCAGGGCGACCAGGCGAGCCGCTGCCCGTAGTAGGGCGCGAGCGCGGCGGGCACGGCGGCGGGCAGCGACTCCAGCGGGGTGACCGGCGACGCGGACCCGGACCCGGAGGTCCCGGCGGCGGCCCCGGACGGCGTGGCGGAGCTGGTCACGCCGCCGCCGGCCGGGGCGGCACCCGGGGTCGTCCCGGCGGCCGAGCAGCCGCCCGCCAGCAGTCCGGCGGCCAGGACGGCGACGGCCGCCACCGCTCCTCCCCCGCGCCCGGCGCGCACCAGCGCCGGGGCGTCCTGCCGCCTGTCGGCCCGCATCCGGGATCCCCTCAGTCGTTCACTCCCGGTGGCCCCACTGCCACCGGGAGTACCGGAAGCGTAGTGCCGCGCGCGGCCGGGCTCAGGACGCCTTGCCGAGCGCCTCGCCGAGGTACTGCGCCGCCTGCCGGACCAGCCGCAGCCGGATCCGGTCCGCCGAGTAGTCCGTCGCGTTGTCGGAGATCCGCACCTCGGCGCGGGCGGCGGCGCCGGTCCCGCCGCGCAGCGCCGACTGGAGCTTGCGGGCGGCATCCACCCCGGCGGTGTCGGCCTTCCCGGCGGCGAGCAGCAGCCTCGGGGTCCCGGTGGCGGGCGCCTCGGCGCCGGTGCGGGCGAGCGCGGGCGCGTCGTACTTGCCGGAGACGGCCGCCGCCGCGCCGTACAGGTCGGGACGGGCCAGGCCGGCGGCCGCGGCGCAGGGCGCGCCGTCCTCGACGCCGAGCGCGCCCCAGGCCGCCGGGCCGGGCGGCAGGGTGCGGAAGGTGGCCGCGATGGTGGTGCGCAGCGCGGCGTCGTCGGCGACCGCCATCGGGGCGGCGGCGACCAGCTCGCAGGGGTGCGCGGTGCCGTTCGGCGCCTCGGGGGCGACCAGGATGAACGGCTTGCCCTTGGCGCTCTGCACGGCGGAGGCGAGGCCCTCGAAGACGTCCGGGACCTCGGCGTCGGCGGTCTTCCTGGGGGTGGCGGCGTGCATCACGACGACCGGGAAGCGGGCGTTCGGGTCCTTGGCGTACTGGGCGGGCAGCCAGACCCGGACGTTGCGCGGATGGCCGTCCGGGCCGGGGACGGCGGACTGCAGCAGCTCGCCGCCGCCCGGGTGGCCGACGCTGTCGAAGCGGCTGACCACCGGCAGGGGTGACGGCGTCGGCACGGACGGGGCGGGCACGGCGGCGTCCGCGGCCTCGGCCGGCGGGGCGGCCTGCCACCCCCCGCCCGATCCGTCGAGCCGCCCGGCCACCGATCCGAGCGAGCCGGCCGAGCCGGTCAGGCCCCCCGGTCCGCCCGCGCCGTCCGCGGCACCGTCGCCGCTCAGCGCGCCGAAGGTGCCCAGCGCCGTCAGCAGCGTCAGCACCGTGACACCGACCCCGCAGACCATCGCCCCGGCCGCCCGCAGCAGCATCGGCCGGTGCTCCCCGGCCAGCTCGTACGTCTCCGCCGCCCGCAGGTCGCGCCAGCGCAGCAGCGCGCCGCGTGCCAGCCAAACCCCGCCCCCGGCGGCGGCCAGCAGGGGAACGATCAGGAGCGAACGGACCATGGGACGCACCACCTCGGAGGAGGGCCGGCCGGCCGTCGGTCGGGCCCGGCACCGTACGGGACACGACGGCCCCGGCGGCGGGGCGCAGTCGGCCCCCAGCGTGCGGGACGAGCCGGGGCTCGCACACGCGTGTGCCCGGCGCGTAACGCACGTTCACTCGAAGGTGGGACGCCGAACGGAGGCGTCGGGCCGAACCGCGCCCCCGGCAGCAGACCGGCCCGACGGCGCGGCCCGCCCCGACGGTGGCTCGGCCCGCGCCCGGGGCAGACCGGCCCGCCCCGACGGCGGCTCAGCCCGCGCGCAGCGCCACGGTCATCGCCTCGACGGCGAGCAGCGGGTCGACGTTGCGGTCCAGCGCCCGCCGGCAGGCGAGCACCGCCTCGATCCGGCGCAGCGTGGACTCCGGCGGACCGGCCTGGGCGACCCGGTCCAGTGCCTGCCGCTGGTCCTCGTTGGCCAGCGCCCCGGTCGAACCGAGCTGGAGCGCGAGGACGTCCCGGTAGAAGCCGAGCAGGTCCAGCAGGGCGACGCCGAGGGTCTCGCGGCGGGTCCGGGTGGCCCGGCTCTTCTGCCGCTTCTCCAGTTCCTTGACCGCCCCGGCCATGCCGCGCGGTGCCTTGCTGCCCTCGGCCGCGCCGTACGCGGCCCTGAGGTCGTCGGTCTCCTTGGCGTCCTGGGTCTCGGCGAGCGCCTCGGCGTCGGCCTTGGCGGTGTCGACCAGGCGCTGGGCGGCGGCCAGGCAGCCGCCGATGTCGCCGACCTCCAGCGGGATCCGCAGCACGTCGGTGCGGCGGGTCCGGGCCTGCTCGTCGACGGCGAGGCGGCGCGCCCGATCGACGTCGCCCTGGCCGGCCAGCGCGGCGAGCCGGGCGGTGTGCGGCTCCACGCCGTCGCGCCGCACCAGCATGTCGGCGACCGCCTCGGCGGCCGGGGTGCGCAGCACCAGCAGGCGGCAGCGGGAGCGGATGGTCGGCAGCACGTCCTGCACCGAGGGGGCGCAGAGCAGCCAGACGGTGCGCGGGGACGGCTCCTCCACGCCCTTGAGCAGCGCGTTGGCGGCGGCCTCGGTGAGCCGGTGGGCGGCGTCGACCAGGATCACCGACCAGCGGCCGCCGGTCGGGTAGCTGGAGGCGCGCAGCACCAGGTCGCGCATGTCGCCGACGCCGATGGACAGGCCGTCGGTGCGCACGTACTTCACGTCGGCGTGGCTGCCCGCGAGGACGGTGTGGCAGCCGTCGCAGAAGCCGCAGCCGGGCGTGCCGCCGAGCGCGAGGTCGGGGCTGGTGCACTGGAGCGCGGCGGCGAAGGCCCGCGCGGCGGTGGTCTGGCCGGCCCCGGGCGGGCCGGTGAACAGCCAGGCGTGCGTCATCAGCGAGGCGTTGCCGCCCGCCTCCGGATCGGCGCCGCGCCCGGCGCCGACGACCGCCCCGGCCGCCCGGGCGGCGGCGGTCAGCTGCTCGACCACCCGCTCCTGGCCCACCAGGTCGTCCCAGACGGCCACTGCTGCTCCCAAGCTCGCTACGGACTACCGCTCCCGCCGTCGAGCATACGTGGCGGCTACGACGGGCCCGGGCCGCGCGGGAGGCCGGGCGGACGGCCACCCGGGAAGCCCGGCGGGAAGCCGGCGGGAAGCCGGGCCGCCGGGCCGCCGGGCCTGGAGGAACCCGGCCGGCCGGGCGCCGGTCAGCTCCGGCGGCCCCAGCGACGGCCCTTGCCCTTGCCGTCGCCCTGCCCGCCCTGACCACCCTGGCCGTCCTGCCCGCCCTGGCCGTCCGGAGCACCCGGTCCGCCCTGGCCGCCGGTGTCACCCCGGCGGTCGGCGCCGCCGGAACCCGGACGGTCGTCCTGGCCCCAGCGGGCCCACTCCTCGCGCGAGCCGAGCAGCGTGTCGGTCAGGCTCGGCAGGTCGTCCATCGGGGTCTCCTCCGCCCAGTCCGGGCGCGGCCGCTGGTCGGCGGCGGGCCCGTCCTGCTGCGGGTCGACCACCGGAAGCTCACGGGTGCGCTCCACCGGGCGCTCCTCGGTCTCCGGCCGCCCGGTGCGGGGCCGCCCGTCCCGCCAGGTGTCCCGGGGCGTCCGGCCGGCCGGGGCGCCCGGCTCGATCCGGGGCAGCACGGCCGTCGAGTCGGCGTCCTCCGCCGGGATCCGCGGCAGCACCGCGGTCTCGTCGGCCGCCGGCCCGTCCGGCACCACCGGCAGCTTCGCCGTCGCCGTGAGGTCCGCCGCGCCCCGGCCCCGCAGCGAGAGCTCCTGGGTCGCGTCGTCGCCGTGCCCGGTCCGCGGCTGCGCCGCCCCGGTGTCCCGCACGGCCCGCAGCTCGGTGG
>NZ_JBHVTL010000023.1:0-161203 GCF_042884635.1 Kitasatospora sp. NPDC058115 | reverse complement strand
CACTCGCGTTGAGCGGCACGGCAACCACCGGAATAGGGCGGCCCCGCGCACTGCGTCCTCGCTGTGTTATTTCAAAAGGAATCTCCAACCCCAGAGAATCTGAGGCCGGGGATGTCAACATATCTGGCGTTGACTTTTGGCACGCTGTTGAGTTCTCAAGGAACAGACGCTTCCATCAGGCGGCTTTCACACCGGCCCTCCGGGCGCTTCGTTCTTTCGTGTCTTCAGCTTATCAGATGTTTTCCGTGCCGTTCCCGGCGCTTCCTTCGTCCAACTCGCTGGTGTCTTCTGCGGCTTGACGCCCCGTCCGACGTTTCAAACTCTAGCCGATCCCCGCTCCGAAAAGCGAATCCGGCCGCAACCCTTGAAAACAGGCACACCGAATAAACCCTGAGCCGGAACGCGTCGAAAAGACAACGAAGCGCCTCGGCCCGTAACCGGGAAGAGGTGGTGTTTCAGAGGATTGGCTACCCCGGGACCGTCCGCGCCGATGCGTGTCCGGTGCTCCCAGCCAGGCAGCTCGAAGAACACTAGACCTCTTGGGTGGCCGAGTCAAGAGCCGGCCTCCGTTCGGGGGACTCCTCGTCGGCCGGCAGCTGGAAGGCGAGGACGGCGACGTCGTCGTCGTGCTCGGAGGTGACGCCCATCGCCCGCAGCAGGCGGGCGCAGATCACGTCGGGGGCGCCGACCGCGCCGGCGAGGGTGCGGGCGAGCTGGTCGAGGCCCTGGTCGATGTCCTCGTCGCGGCGTTCGACCAGGCCGTCCGTGTAGAGGACGCCGGTGGTGCCGGGCAGCAGCCGGAGGGTGTGCGAGAGGTGGACGCCTCCCCCGGTGCCCAGGGGCGGGCCGTTCTGTTCTTCGCTGCGCAGGACGGTGCCGTCGGGGCAGCGCAGCAGGATCGGGAGGTGGCCGGCGGAGGCGTAGCCGAGGGTGCGGCGCTGCGGGTCCCAGACGGCGTAGGTGCAGGTGGCGATCTGGTTGGCGTCGATCTCCATGGCGAGGCCGTCGAGCAGGCTCATCACCTTGTGCGGCGGGAGGTCGAGGCGGGCGTAGGCGCGGACGGCGGTGCGCAGCTGGCCCATGACGGCGGCGGCGCGCAGGCCGCGTCCCATGACGTCGCCGATGACCAGGGCGGTGCGGCCGCCGCCGATGGCGATGACGTCGTACCAGTCGCCGCCGACCGCGGCCTCGGCCCCGCCGGGCTGGTAGGTGGCGGCGACCCGGAGGTCGGCGGGCTGGTCGAGCTTCTGCGGGAGCAGGCTGCGCTGGAGGGTGACGGCGGCCTCGCGGTGGCGGCGCTCGGACTCGCGCAGCCGGGCGGCGGCGAGGACCTGGTCGGTGACCTCGGCGGCGAAGACGAGGACTCCGGAGGTCGGGTCGTCGCTCGTTGGAGTGGAAAGGGCGGGCACGCCGCCGGCCGGGGCCGGGCGGCCCGGGTCACGGGTGAGGGGGACGCAGGAGACGTTGTAGTAGCGGTTGCCGGTGAGGCCGAGGATGCAGCGGGCCTTGACGCTGCGGGGGCTGCCGCCGCGGATCACCTGGTCCATGAGGGGCAGGACGCCGAGGGTGCCGAGTTCGGGCAGGGCGTCGCAGGCGGGCAGACCGGTGGGGCGCTCGCCGAAGAGTTCGCGGTAGGCGCGGTTGGCGTAGCCGAGCTGGTGCAGCGGGCCGTAGGTGACGGCGACCGGGGCCGGGATGCGGTTGAGGACCTCGCGGAGGTCCTGGGGCCGGTGGGGGTCGAGCACGCCGGTGGGGTCGAGGGCGTCCGGAGGCTCGGCCGGGCCGGCGGGCCCGGTGGGGTCGCGGGGGCCGGGGACCACGACCGCGTCGCCGGTCGGCGCGGCGCGGTCGGTGCCGGCCCCGTTCGGCGGGGTGGCACGCCACGGGACTCCGGTGAGCCGGGCGCTCCAGCGCATGAGGTTCAAACGACGGCCGCTTCCTCGGGTTCCAGACATATCATCACTTTTTGTGCACTCGTCAGCACACGGGGTAATGACTCGGTCGGGCCGATCCTGTCAGGCGGAGACCCGATTCAGGAAGTCGCCCGCGCCCGGCGTGGTCGTCCGGTCGGCCGGCGGGCCGTGTCCGTACTCCGAGCGGGCGGTGGCGGCGCGGGACCGCCGGGGCGGTTCACACCGGCCGCTCGTCGGCAGGTGCCCGCCGGTCGGGCCGGCCGAGCGGGACGACCTCGCGGGAGAAGAGCGCGCCCAGGGCCCAGTCCACCAGGATCCGCACCCGGCGCTCGCCGCTCGGCAGCCGGCGCAGGTGGCGGGCCCGGTGCAGCCACCAGGCCCGGCGGCCGGTGAGCCGTCCGCCGCGCCTGGTGTGGGCGACCGCCCGGCCGAGGCCCAGCGAGGTGGAACAGGCCGGCGCCCCGGGCCGGTAGGCGACGATGCCGGGCGCGTGCGGGCCGCCGTCCAGCGCGACCAGCACGTTGGCGGCCAGCACTTCGGCCTGGGCGAAGGCGTGCTGCGCGTTCGGCGCACACGGCGCACCGTCCGCGTGCGGGTCGGGCACGGCGGCGCCGTCCCCGGCGGCCCAGGCGCCCGGCAGCGCGCGGCCGTCCGGGCCGAGCACCTGGAGGGTGGGCAGGCAGCGGACCCGGCCGGCGGTGTCCAGCGGCAGGTCGGTGGCGCGCAGCAGCGGGTTCGGGCGGACCCCGGCCGTCCAGACCAGGGTGCGGGCCGCGAACCGGCTGCCGTCGGAGAGCGCCATCACCCCGCCGGAGGCCGAGTCCAGGGTGGTGCGCAGCCGGACGTCGATGCTGCGTTCGCGCAGTTGGGCGAGGGTGTGGTCGGCGAGTTCGGGCGACTCCTCGGCGAGGATCCGGCCGGTGGCCTCGACCAGCACCCAGCGCAGGTCCTCGGGGGTGATGTTGTGGTGGCCGCGCACGGCGTACCGGGCCATGTCCTCCAGTTCGGCGAGCGCGCCGACGCCCGCGTAGCCGGCCCCGACGAAGACGAAGGTGAGCGCGGCCTGGCGGAGCGCCGGGTCACGGGTGGTGGCGGCCAGGTCGAGCTGTTCCAGGACGTGGTTGCGCAGCCCGACGGCCTCGCCGACGGTGGAGAAGCCGCGGCCGTGCTCGGCCAGGCCGGGGACGGGCGCGGTGCGGGAGACCGCGCCGGGGGCGAGCACCAGGACGTCGTAGTCGAGTTCGACCGGTGCCGGTGGTTCGCCCGGGCCCGCGGCGTCGGCCCAGGCCCGGCGGGTGGCGTGCTCGATCCGGGTGATCCGGGCGGTGAGCACCTTGCACCCGGTGAGCTCGCGGCGCAGCGGTACGACCACGTGCCGGGGGTCGATGGTGCCGGCCGCGACCTCCGCGAGCAGCGGGTGGTAGGTGAGGTAGGCCTGCGGCTCGACCACCGTGAGGTGGACCTCGCCGCGGCGCAGCCGCTCGCGCAGGCCGCGCTGGAGGTGCAGCGCCGCGGACATGCCCGCGCACCCGCCGCCGACGATCAGGATCCTGATGGCGCACCTCCCGTCGATGGGGCCCGGAGCCCGCCGTCGACCGGGCATGCCCCCATCACGCCCCCCAATAAAGGGCCGTCGGCGCCGTCTTGTCCACCGTCCGTGCTGTGGCGGACGGGACCGGTGGTGCCGGGCGGGGACGGATGTGCTGCCGGGGTGAGTTTCTGACGCACTTTCGGCCTCCAACGGCGGTGAACTATGGTCGGATTGTGTGGCGGAGCGGCCAGTGCCATGTCAACTGGCGGCGACGCACCGTGGAGGGGCCATTACGGCCAGTTCTAGTGTTGGCGGGAGAACCCGACTGCGGGACCGTGATCCGGGGAAGGGTAGTTCCCGGACAGGGCCCCGGACGGGCGCCGGTACGCCGGACCGATCGCACCGATCGGACCGGCGGCGTCCGCCGGATCGGGGTCCGGGTGGTCTGCGCGTGACCGCACCCGCGGTCGGGCGTCACCCGGGCGGCACCATCAACGGCACGAGCGATGGGTCATCGGTCATTTCTTTCAGGCGTAGCTGCACCGGGGGGTGCAGGGGCGGGCGACGGCAGGGTCCGGGATCGGATGCCTGCGGGGGAGAGTTGGGATGATGGAACAGGAGCGACTGTTGGGGCGAGCGGGTGCGGCACACTCCGGCCAGGGCGTCGTGCCGGAGCAACGCGGGCCCGCCGAGGCGGCCGGGCCGCCCGGCGCGTCCGGCGCCCCCGGGCCGGCCGGGACGGCGTACGCGGCCGTCCCGTACCGGGGCGGCGGCGAGACGGCACAGGCCGGCGGGCCGCCTTCGGGCGCGCGGCTGCGGGTCGACGCCCGCCGGAACCTGGAGAGCGTGCTGCGTGCGGCGCGCGAGGTGTTCGGCGAGTTCGGCTACGGCGCGCCGATGGAGGAGGTCGCGCGGCGGGCCGGGGTCGGCGTGGGCACGGTGTACCGGCGCTTCCCGAGCAAGGAGGTGCTGGTCCAGCGGATCGCGGCCGAGGAGGTCGCCTGGCTGACGGCCCAGGCGCGCGAGTCGCTGTACGGCGGCTCGGGGGCCTGGGAGGCGCTGGCCGGGTACCTGGCGCGTGCGGTGTCCACCGGCGCCGGGCGGCTGCTGCCGCCGGAGGCGTTCCAGTACGCCGAGGAGCTGGGGCGGGTGCCCGAGCAGCGCACGCCGGAACCGGCCCTCGGGTTCGGTGCCGCGCGGCACGAGGCCCTGGGCGACGGGACGGCGGTCTCCGGCGGGTTACCCGGCTCCGGGACGGCGACGGCCGAGGCCGAGGCCGCGGCGCTGGTGGCCGACGCGGACCCGCGGCTGCTGCTGCAGCTGCTCGCGGCGCTGGTGGCGCGGGCGGGCGCGGCCGGTGAGCTCCGGCAGGGGGTCACCGTCGCGGACGTGGTGCTGGTGCTGACGGCGTCGGTGCCGGTGCACGCGTGGCGCGGTGCTCCGGCGGGTGCGGCGCCGGCCGGGCTGCCGGGCCCCGCCGCGACGGGCCCGGCGGGCGGGGACGCACCGCAGCAGGCCGGTGGACGGCCGGCGGACGGCCAGCCCGCCGAAGGGCCGTCGGACCGGCTGCTGCAGATCCTGCTCGACGGCCTGCGGGCCCGCTGAACGTCATCCCGCCCGGACGGCCACCGTCCGCTGCGGGCAAGGAGGTTGGTCGACCGGGCGACGGGCGGAAGCGGGTCGTGCGCCCGGCGCGGGCGGGCTCCGCCGGGGCGCCGCGCGGCGGGCGAACACATCCGCGACGGCCCCACGGAAGAGTGGGTCACGGCCGGTCCGGCTACCGCCCAACTCTGCGCTATGCCATCCTTTGCCCGTGGTTGGAGCCAATGTCCCGATGCGCGCCGTTCGCGCGCCCTCGGCGCCGTGCAGCGGGACCTCGTGCGCCCACGCACTCCTGCGCGCCCTGCCACACTACGGGGGCTGTCATGGAGTCTGGGGTCCGTTGTGAGCGCCGAGGAACAGAACGACTACGGGTACGGCCTCGACTTCGGGCGGTCCGCCGGAGCCGGACCCGACTGGGGACCGGACTGGGGTCCTGACGGCCCGAGCCCCGATCCCGGGGCGCCCGGCAGCGGGCCGGCGCCCGCCCCCCAGGTGTCCGGGCAGGTGCCCGACCAGGCCGGAATGCCCAGCCGCGAGACGCTCTCCGCCTCCGCCGCCGCCTTCCCCCAGGGCCGCGTCCCCGGGCAGGCCCCCGCCGGGCTCGGCGGCGTCACCCCGGAGGCCTTCGTCGGCACCGGAACCCCGGTACGCCCCACCGTGCCGGCGCCCGCCGATCCGGTCGACGGCGAACGGCCGCCCTCCGACGCCGAGTTGACCGCACTCGTGCGGGCCGGCGACGACACCGCGTACGAGGAGATCTACCGGCGGCACGTCGACTCGGTGCGCCGCTACGCCCGGACCTGCTGCCGCGACAGCTTCACCGCCGAGGACCTGGCCGGCGAGGTGTTCGCGCGCACGCTGCAGGCGCTGAAGGCGGGCAAGGGGCCGGAGTTCGCCGTCCGCGCCTATCTGCTGACCGCCGTGCGCAACGTCGCCGCCGCCTGGACCCGCAGCGAGCGGCGCGAGCAACTCGTCGACGACTTCAGCGTGTTCGCGCAGACCTCGGCCGCCGTCGTCGACCTCGACCTGGCCGACCCGGGCGCCGACGCCTGGGCGATGGCGATGGCCGACCAGCGCATGGTGATGCAGGCCTACGCCGAACTCCCCGAGGACGACCGGATGGTGCTCTGGCACACCGAGGTCGAGCGGGAGTCGCCCAAGACCGTCGCGGTGATGCTCGGCAAGACCGCCAACGCGACCGCCGTCCAGGCCCACCGGGCGCGTGACCGGCTCGCCGCCGGCTTCCTGCAGGCCCATGTCTCGGGCAGCCAGGACCGGGCCTGCGCGGCGTACGCCAACCGGCTCGGCGCCTACGCGCGCGGCTCGCTGCGCAAGCGGGCCTCGGCGGAGGTCGGGGGGCACCTCAAGGAGTGCGACCGGTGCACGGCCGCGTGCCTGGAGCTGTCCGAGATCAACCACGGGCTGCGCGCGCTGCTGCCCGGCGGGGTGCTGGTCTGGGTCGGCGTGGGCGGCTTCGGTGCCGCCGCGGCCGCCGTGGGCGGGGCGGCGGTGGTCGGCGGCGCGGCCGCCGGGACCGCGGCCGCCACGGCGGGGGGCACGGCGACGGGCGGTGCCGCCACGGGTGCCACGGGTGCCGCCGCGGGGGCGGCGTCCGGAAGCGCGGGCGCAGCCGCGGGGGGCGCTGCGGGCGGAGCCGCGGGCGGGGGCGGCACGGATGCCGGGGCGGGTGCGGCCGGGGAGGGCCTGGGCACCGCCGCCAAGGCCGGCATCGCCGCCGCCGTCGCGGTGGCCGCGGCCGCCGTCGCCGCGTACGCGCTCACCGGCTCGCCCGAACCCAAGCCCCCGGTGGCCGCTCCCGCGGCGGCCGCCCCGGCCACGCCCGCGCCACCGTCCGCGGAGCCCGGGCCCGCCGCCGCGGAACCGGCGCCGCAGCCGGCTCCGGCGAGCGCCGAACCGGCCCCGGTGGAGGAGCCCGCCCCCGCGCCGTCGGCGCCCGCGGCGAGCAGCGCGCCGCCCAGGCCCGTGCCGCCGGCCGCGCCCGGCACCGCGCCGGCCGCCACCGCGGCGGCCTCGCCGCCGCCCGCGCCGCCGAAGTCCACGACGGCACCGGCGACTTCGCCGTCGCCGTCGCCGTCCAAGGCGCAGCCCGCGCCCCCGGTGACGCCGCAGCCGAGCCTGCCGCCGCTGCCGACGGTGCCCGCCGTGCCGCTGCCCGAGCTGCCGACCCTGCCCGCGGTGCCCACGCCCGACGTGCCGGTGATCCCCACGCCCACCGTCGTCCCGTCCGTGCCGACGCCCAGCACGCCGCCGCCACCGGCCGACTTCTGGGCCGACAGCCTCCCGGTGATCAAGCCCGGCAACAACCGGGTGCCCCCGCCGCAGCCGGTCATCCGGCAGAAGGGGAGCGACTGGTTCTGGCAGCGGGACACCGTGGCGGTCGGCGGCGCCGAGCACCGGCACGGCATCAGCGTGCACGCACCGGCGACCACCCTGATCGACCTCAACCGCAGTTGCACGTCCTTCGACGCGGTGGCCGGGATGGACGACCTGAGCGTGACGCTCGGGGGCGTGGTGTTCTCGGTCCAGGGCGGCGACGGCCGGACGCTGTGGAGTTCGCGCACGCTGCGGGCGGGCGACCCGGCGGTGCCGGTGCACGTGCCGCTGGACGGGCAGAAGTCCATCCGGCTGGTGGTGACGCCGGCGAACGGCCTCTGGTCGGCGCTGAACATGGCCGACTGGGCCGAGGCCCGCTTCAGGTGCGTCTGACGCGGGCCCCGGGGCGGACGGCCTCCCCCTCCGCCCGGTCCGCTCAGACGGCGCAGGAGCCGTCCGCGCAGGCCTCGCCGGCCGGGGCGACCTGCACCGGGGCGGGCCGGCGCTCGCCGATCTCGGTGGCGACCTGCTCCAGCACCCGGCGGAAGGTCTCGGCCTCCTGGCCGCCCTGGACGGCCCACTTGCCCTCGAAGACGAAGGTCGGCACGGCGGTGATGCCCAGCTCGCGGGCCTCGGCCAGCTGCGCGCGGACCTCGGCGGTGCCCTCGTCGCCCGCGAGGTAGGCGGTCACCCGCTCGCGGTCCAGGCCCGCCCCGACGGCGACCTCGGTGAGCGCGGGGCGGTCGCCGACGTCCACGCCGTCGGTGAAGTGCGCCTTGAGCAGGGCCTCCTTCAGGCGGCCCTGGACGACCGCGCCGTACTCGCTCTCGGCGAGGTGCAGCAGGCGGTGGCCGAGGAAGGTGTTGGCGTGCAGGGCGGCGTCGAAGTCGTAGGTGATGCCCTCGGTGAGGCCCAGCTCGGCCACCCGGGCGTCCATCGCGACGGACTGCGGGCCGTAGCGCTCGGCCAGCCACTCCCGGTGCGGGCTCGCGGTGGCCGGGGCGTCCGGGACCAGCTGGTACGGCCGGTAGACCACCTCGACGTTCTCCTTGCCCGCGAAGCCGTCGAGCGCCTGCTCGAAGCGGCGCTTGCCGATGTAGCACCAGGGGCAGGCGATGTCGGAGTAGATCTCGACCTTCATGACGGGGGCTCCAGGGAGGTGGGAAGGGGCGTGCGGTCCGAGATCGGTGAACGATGAACCATCTCGGGACATTCCCGGCGCCCCCGGCGCTCAGCCCTCGGGCGGGGCGGGGACGACCAGGACGGGGCAGGCCGCGTGGTGGACGACGGCGCTGCTGACCGAGCCCAGGAGGAGCCGGGTGAAGCCGCCGTTGCCCCGGGTGCCGAGCACCAGGGTGTGCTGGCGGGCCGAGGCGGCCAGCAGGACCTCGATCACGTTGCCCAGCACCACGTGCACCGACATCTCGGCCGTGCAGGGGTGGGGGCGGGCCTGCTGGACGGTGGCCACCGCGCGGCGCAGGCCGTCGGCCATCGACTCGACCAGGGTCTCCACGCTCTCCTGGACCAGCTCGGCCATCCCCGGCGGGTAGCCGGCGGGCGCCGGGTTGACCACGGCGAGCACGTACAGGGGCAGGCCGTGCACCTCGGCCTCGGTCATCGCCCGCTCCAGCGCCCAGAGCGACCCGTCCGACCCGTCGCACGCGGCGAGCACCCCCGGCGGCCGTCCCTGCGGCGGCCGCCCGTGCACCGAGAGCACGACGGGAACGGACGGATCAGGACTGGCACTGGTCACCAGGACCTCCGTGGGTGCGGGGAGAAGCGGGAGCGGCGCGGGACGGGGACGGGATGCCCCGCCATGATCGCCGCCCCGCCCCCGCCCGCCCCCGAGCCGCGCCGAACACGCCCCCGGGGCGAGGCCGCCGCACGGGACGCCGGCTCTCCGCGCCCGGGCCCGGCGCCCGGCGCCCGGAGCGGGAGCGAACGGCGGCTCAGCGGAAGCGGGTGGGGGTGAGCGCGGGGTGGGCGGGGTGCGGCAGGCCGGTCCAGCAGGCGCCGTGGCGGCGGGCGCGGACGCGGCGCAGCCAGAGTTCGGTGGCCACCAGGTCGGCGAGACCGGCGAGGGCGGCGGGCGGGAGGGCGGCGGTCCGGTCGGTGGCGCGGGCGAGGGCGGCGCGGACGGCGGTCAGGTCGATGAGGCCGGCTTCCGCGAGCAGCGGGGCGTCGAAGAGTTCGGCCAGGCCGTCGGCGGCGAGCCGCAGGCCCGCCCGGGCGGGGGCGGTGCGGTCGGGGCGGGGCCCGCGGCCCCAGTCGGGCGGCAGGTCGGTGCGCCCGGTGCCGGCCAGGACGGACCGCAGCAGCGCGTGCCGGGCCCCGGGCTGGAGGCGGACGTCGTCCGGGAGCAGCCGGGCGGCGCGCACCACCTGGTTGTCGAGGAAGGGCGCGTGCAGGCGCTGGCCGGGCTGTTCGGTGGCGTGCACCAGCGTGCGGAACCCGCGTGCGTGCCGGTGGAGGGCGTGCCGCGCCCGGTACGCGCCCGGGTGTTCGCCGGGCGCCGGTTCGCGCGCCGCCAGTCGCAGCCGCAGCGCGACGGCGGAGAGCGCCTCGTCGGACAGCCAGCGGGCGGCCGGCCCCGGCACGACCCAGGCGAGGTCGTCCGCCGAGCGGGTGCCCGCCGTGCCGCCGCCGTCGGAGGTCCGGCGCAGGGTCAGCTTCACGGCCGTGTCGTCGAGCGCCTCCGCCCACCGGCTGCGGGCCAGCCGGTGGGCGGCGCGCACCACGGTGAGCGGGGTCCGCAGCGCGCCCGCCAGGACGCCGGCGGCCGCCCGGTCGGCGCCGGCCAGCGCGGCCACCGGGGAGAGCAGTTCGCGCGACCGGCCGGCCCGGAGCAGGTCGGCCAGCCGGGCCGGGTGCCCGTCCAGAACGTGCCGGGCGCCGTAGCCGGTGAGGTGGTCGGTGCCGCCCGCCTCGAACCGGGCCCCGGCCCAGGCCGCGGTGACGAGTTCCGGCCCGGGCTCGTCGGTGAGCCGCCCGGCCGTCGGGTCGGTGCGCAGGTCCGCGTAGGGCAGGGTGTCCGGGTCGGTGGCGAGCACGGTGTGGCGCAGCCGGGGCACGTCCGGCGCCGGGACGGCGACCGGGCCCGCCGCCGCCTCGCCGGAGGTGACGGCGGCGACCGGTTCGGGGGCGGTCCGCAGCCGGGCCGCGGTGCGGGCCCAGGACCCCTTCACGGCCCCGGTGCGCACGACGGCCGGCCGGTCGGCGGCCGCGCCGGACCCGGCGGGCGCCGGTCCGGTCCGGCGCGGCGCTCCGCCGCCGCCCGCCCCGGCCGCGAGCGGGACGGCGGCGGCGAGCAGCGCGACGGTGGCGGACGCCGGCCCGTAGGAGAGGTCGACGCCGAGCCTGGCCCGCCCCGGCGGCCCGGCCGGGCTGGTGCGCACCCGGAAGCGGACCGACTCCAGCAGGGCCCGGGTGAGCTCCCCGACGGCCGCCGCCTCGCCGCGCCCGCGCCCCGCGCCGGCGCCCGGCTCGTCGTACCCGGAGAGGAACGGCCGCCCGTCGCGCAGGCCCAGCGCGTGCCCGGGCGGCACCCGCTGCACGCCCAGGTAGGGCGTGCCGGTGCCGAGCGCCTCCGGCGCCTCGGGGCAGGCGAGCCGGGCGGCCAGGTGGCCGGTGTCCAGCGGTGCGCCGACCAGGTCGGCGAGCGGCAGGGCCGCGGTGGCGTACGCGGTGCCGCCGCCCCAGGGGGTGTGGAAGACCGGCCGGGCGCCGGCCAGGTCGGTGAGCAGGACCGTGGAGCGGGTGCCGCTGCGCAGCACCACGGTGTAGCTGCCGGGCCAGGCGGTGAGGTGGCGGACGGCGCCGCCGCGGGCGGCGGCCAGGCCGGCGGCGAGTTCGGCGTCGGTGGCGCCGCAGGGGCCGAGGACGGCGAGCCGGAGCACGGCGGGTCCGGGCTCGACCGGGTCGGGGGCGGCGGGCCCGGTGGTGACGACGGCGGGCGCGCCGGGTCGCAGGGTGACCAGACGGATCTCCTCGGGCCGCCAGTCGCCGACGGCCCAGAGCGGATCGGGCCCGTTCCACAGGGGACGCGCGGCGATCGGCGCGACCGCGCCGGGCGTCTCGTGCGCCGGTGCGCCCGGTCGGGGCGCGCCCGTGCACCAGCCCGTCAGCCACCGCATCGCGCCTCCACCGCACGAGGACCAGCACCGCCCGGCGCGCCCGTCAGCGGGCGGCGCCCCTGGCCGGCCCGTGGCGCACCGTCAGAGGACATGGTGCCACCGGTTCCGCGTCCGGCGACCGGAGTTGACGTTTCCGGTCCGCGCCCGGGCGGCCCCGCGCGCCCGTCGGCACGCGGCTCGAACACCCGGACGGCAACCGGACCGCCTCCCCGCCGGGGCGGGCCGGGCCTCCCCCTCCTCGGCCCGGACCGCCCTCCACGGCGCCCTGTCATGGCCATCGCGAGATGGCCGAAAGGCGTCGCTCTGCCCGGGAGGGCATCCGCATGCCCTCCCGGACGTCGCCACCGCCCGCGGGGATGGAGGCGGCGGCATCCCCCGGCCCGCCGGGTCCTCGACGGCGGGCCGACCCACGACCACCAGCGAATCGCCGACCAGCCGGTCGGGCCAGGGGGCACGGCCGGGCGCACATCGACACGGGACCGGAGCACGGCGCTCCGGCGCTCCCCCCGGACACCCCCGGGCGGCCGGATCCGGGTGGTCCGGACCAATCCGCCGGACCGCCGGCCGGCCGGGCCCGGGCGCGCGATCCCGCCATCCGGAATGCGGCCTCTTAACCGTCGGAACGCGTCCGACTACTCTAGGTACAGCAGCTACGGCCCGGGGCCTCCCGGGCCCCGCGCACAAGGCCGCAGGAGGTGCCGCCGCCACCATGACCGTCAGCCCACGAGGACCGAACGAACGGCTCGGCACGCTCCTGACCCTCGCCCAGATCAGCAACGCCGGGCTGGCCCGCCGCGTCAACGACCTCGGCGCCCAACGCGGGTTGACGCTCCGCTACGACAAGACCTCGGTCGCCCGCTGGGTCAGCAAGGGCATGGTGCCGCAGGGCCCCGTGCCGCACCTGATCGCCACCGCGATCGGCGGCAAACTCGGCCGGCCGGTGCCGCTGGAGGAGATCGGCCTCGGCGACACCGACCCGGCGCCCGAACTCGGCCTCGCCTTCCCGCGCGAGGTGCCCGACGCCGTCCGCTCCGCCACCGACCTCTGGCGGGTCGACCTCGACCTGCGGCGCGGCCCCGGCGGCGGGCGCTGGAGCGACAGCCTGGCCGGAACCTTCTCGGTCGCCGCGTACGCGACCCCGGTCTCCCGCTGGCTGATCACCCCCGCCGACGGTTCGGTGGCCCGTGAGGTGCCGCGCTCCCCCGCCGAGGCGGGCTCCTACCGGGTCGGCCACTCGGACGCCGCCAAGCTCCGCGAGGCCGCCCAGGAGGCCCGCCGCTGGGACTCCAAGTACGGTGGCGGGGACTGGCGTTCGTCGATGGTGCCGGAGTGCCTGCGGGTCGAGGCGGCGCCGCTGCTGCTCGCCTCCTACAGCGACGCGGTGGGCCGGGCGCTGTTCGGCGCGACGGCCGAACTCACCCGGCTGGCCGGGTGGATGGCGTTCGACACCGGCCAGCACGAGGCCGCCCAGCGCTACTACATCCAGGCCCTGCGGCTCGCCCGGGCCGCCGCGGACGTCCCGCTCGGCGGCTACGTGCTGGCCTCGATGAGCCTCCAGGCCGGGTACCGGGGGTTCGCCGAGGAGGCCGTGGACCTCGCCCAGGCGGCCCTGGAGCGCAACCGGGGCCTGGCCACCACCCGGACGATGAGCTTCTTCCACCTGGTCGAGGCACGGGCCCAGGCCAAGGCGCGGAACGCGGCGGCGTGCGCGACGGCGCTCGGGGCCGCGGAGAGCGCACTGGAGCGGGCGCGCGCCGGGGATCCCGATCCGGCGTGGATCGACTTCTACGCCTACGACCGGCTCGCGGCCGACGCCGCCGAGTGCTTCCGCGACCTCGGCGTGCCCTCCAAGGTCCGCCAGTTCACCCGGGAGGCGCTGGCCCGGCCCACCGAGGGGTTCGTCCGCTCGCACGGCCTGCGGCTGGTGGTCTCCGCGATGGCCGAGGCCGAGGCGGGCAACCTCGACGCCGCGGTGGCGGCCGGCGAGCGCGCCGTCGACGTGGCCGGGCGGATCTCCTCGCAGCGCAGCCGCGAGTACGTGGTGGAGATGCTGCGCAGGCTGGAGCCGTTCCAGGGCGAGCGCCGCGTGCGCGAACTGACCGAACGGGCCCGCACGGTCATCGTCGCCCCGGCCTGACCGTGCGCCCGGGCGCCCCGTGACGCCCCCTCGACCGGCCCCCGCCGGCATGGCAGCATCGCCGTCGGACGGGGGACGGTCGGACGAGGCGAGGCGAGGAGCGAGCCGTGCGGTACGACGTCGACGTGCTGGTGGTGGGGGGCGGGATCGTCGGGCTCGCCACGGCGTACGCGCTGACCGGGGCCCGGCCCGGACTGGGACTCACCGTGCTGGAGAAGGAACCCGGACTGGCCGCCCACCAGACCGGGCGCAACAGCGGCGTGATCCACAGCGGCGTCTACTACCGGCCGGGCTCGCTCAAGGCCCGGTACGCGGTGGCCGGCGCCGCCGAGATGGTGGAGTTCTGCCGCGCCCACGCGATCCCGCACGAGGTCACCGGGAAGCTGATCGTCGCCACCGGGCCCGCCGAGCTGGACCGGCTGCGCACCCTGGCCGAGCGCGGCCGGGCCAACGGCATCCCGGTCACCGAGCTGGACCGCCGGGGCATCGCCGCGTACGAGCCGCAGGTCACCGGCATCGCCGGGCTGCACATCGGCACCACCGGCATCTGCGACTTCCCCGCCGTGGCCGCCGCCTACGCGCGGCTGGCCCGCGAGGCCGGCGCCGAGATCCGCACCGGGGCCGAGCTGCGGGCGGTCGCCCGGCGGGCCGACGGCGTCACCGTGCAGACCTCGGCGGGCGAGCTGCGCTGCCGGGTGCTGGTGAACTGCGCGGGCCTGCACAGCGACCGGATCGCCCGGCTGGCCGGCGACGACCCCGGGGTGCGGATCGTGCCGTTCCGCGGCGAGTACTACGAACTCGTCAAGGAGCGGCGGGAGTTGGTGCGGGGCCTGGTCTACCCGGTGCCCGACCCGGCGTTCCCGTTCCTGGGCGTCCACCTGACCCGGGGCGTGCACGGGGACGTGCACGTCGGCCCGAACGCGGTACCGGCCCTGGCCCGCGAGGGCTACGACTGGCGCACCGTGCGGCCGCGCGACCTCGCCGGCACCGCCGCCTTCCCCGGCACCTGGCGGATCGCCCGCCGGCACTGGCGCTACGAGCTGGGCGAACTGCACCGCTCGCTGTCCAAGCGGGCGTTCACCACGGCCGTCCAGCGGCTGCTGCCGGCCGTCACGGCGGCCGACCTGGTCCGGGCCGGGGCCGGCGTCCGCGCCCAGGCGGTGGCCCGGGACGGCGCGCTGCTGGACGACTTCGCCTTCGCCGGCTTCGACCCGGACGACCCGCGCTCCACCCGCCGCCTGGTGCACGTGCTGAACGCGCCCTCCCCGGCGGCGACGGCCTCGCTGCCGATCGGCCGGGAGGTGGCCCGCCGGGCGCTGGCCGCGCTGGAGGCGGGCGGCTGAGGGCCGGCGGAAGGCGGGCGGCGGGCGGGAACGTGGGGACCGTCACAGGCCCTGCGGCCCGCGCCCGACGGCCCCGTAGACTCGGGTGATTGTGACTGCCACCGCCCCGATCCCCCAGCCCTCGCCCTCCGCCCGGCTCTCCGCGGCACCCGCCGCGTACCCCGCGCCGATGTACCCGCACAAGGCCACCGAGGCCCAGCACAGCGAGCGGCGCATCCGCAGCTTCCAGCCGCGCCGGGGCCGGATGACCAACGCCCAGGCGGGCGCGCTGGACCGGGGCTGGGAGCAGTACGGCATCGCGATCGACGGCACCCCGCTCGACCTGCCCGCGCTGTTCGGCGGCCTGCCGGTCACCCTGGAGATCGGCTTCGGCATGGGCGAGACCACCGCCGCGATGGCCTCCGCCGACCCCGCCATGGGCATCCTGGCCGCCGATGTCCACACCCCCGGCCACGGCAACCTGCTCGGCCTGCTGGAGCGCGACGGCAGCACCAACGTCCGCCCGGCCGCCGGTGACGCCGTGATCCTGCTGCGCGACATGCTGTCCGACGCCTCGCTGGCCGGCCTGCGGGTCTACTTCGCCGACCCGTGGCCCAAGCCCAAGCACCACAAGCGCCGGCTGGTCCAGCCGTCCTTCCTGGAGCTGGTGCTGCCCCGGCTGGCGCCCGGCGCGCTGGTGCACTGCGCCACCGACTGGGAGCCGTACGCCGAGCAGATGCTCGACGTGCTGTCCGCCTCGCCGGAGCTGGAGAACCTGCACCCCGAGGGCGACGGCACCGGCTGGCTGGAGCCGGCGGACCACCCGGACGGCTCCGTCCCCGGCTACGCGCCGCGGCCCGACTGGCGCCCGGTCACCAAGTTCGAACGGGCCGGCCTCGCCAAGGGCCACGTGGTGCACGACCTGCTGTTCCGCCGCCGCTGAGTCCCCGCCGGGTGTTCGACCCGGCGGGCCCCGACGGCCCCGGCGACCGCCGGCGGGCCGGACCGGAGCGGGGCGTTCGCTCCGACTCCCCCCGGCCGCCGGGCGGCGTGGCCTACCCTGTGGCGCGTGAGCACCCCGCCCGGCGATGGGTACCACCTCACCGTGCGGGCCGCCGACGACCGAGAGATGCCCACGCCCACCGCCGGCCCCCGGACCATCCCGGGGCCCCGGCGGCGCCGGGCGCACCGGCTGCTGCCCGCCGCCCCCGCGCCCGTCCCCGCCCCCGGCCGGACGGACGCACCCGCCGCCCCGGCCGCCTCCCCCGCGGACCCCGCGGCCCGCACGGCCCCCGTCTCCCCCGCGGCCCGCGCCGCGCGCTCGCTGCGCCGGTCGGTGGTCCCCTCGGTGAGCGCGACGGTCGTGCTGGCACTGGCCGGCTGCGGCGTGCTGATCCTCCACCTGGTCCGCCGCCAGACCGGCACCACCGGACTGCTGGTCGGCCTCGGCCTGGCGACGGTCCCGCTGCCCTTCGTGCTCGGCGGGCTCGCCTGGCTCAACCAGACCGCCCGGGTGCCGCTGCGGTACACCGTGTTCTGCCTCGGCTGGGGCGCCTGCGCCGCCACCACCGTGGCCATCCTCGCCAACGGCTGGACCAGCACCTACCTGAGCACCCACCAGGGCAGCCTCGGCGAGGCGCTGGGGGCCGACCTGGTCACCCCGGTGATCGAGGAGAGCGCGAAGGGCGCCGCCCTGCTCGTCCTGCTGCTGCCGCTCGGCCGGCGGCTGCGCTGCGCGGGCCTGCGCTCCGGCCGCCCCCGGCCCGGACCCGGCGGGCCGCACCGGCTGCCCGGCCCCCGGCAGCCGCGCGGGTACCGGCGCCGGCTCGCCCGGCCGCACGCGCGCGGCCGGCTGCGGCTGCGCCCCTACCTGCGCCCGTTGCCCCACCCGCTGCCCCGGCCGCGCCCGGGGCCGCTCCCGGAGGCCGGCGGGCGGGCGGCGTTCCCCGGCCACCGGCGGGCCCGCTCCCGGCCGCGTGCGCTGGCCGCCGGGGTGGTGCTCGGCGGGATCACCGCCTGCGGCTTCGCCTTCACCGAGAACGCGCTCTACCTGGGGCGGGCGTTCACCGACGACCAGCAGCAGCGGCTGGACAGCATCGGCCTCGGCGAGCCGCCGAGCCTGCGGGACTTCGACGGCACCGTGCAGACCTTCGTCCTGCGCGGGCTGCTCTCGCCGTTCGCCCACCCGCTGTTCACCGCGCTGACCGGGCTGGGCCTGGCGCTGACCCTCACCACCGGGCGCCGTGCGCTGGCCCGGCTGGCGGCGCCGGCCGGGCTCGTCCTGGCGATGGCCCTGCACGGCACCTGGAACGCCGCGGCCGACCTCGGAACCCGGGGCTTCCTGCTGGTGTACGCGGTGCTGATGGTGCCCTGCTTCGCGGCACTGGTCTGCTTCGCCGCCTGGGCCCGGACCCGGGCCGGGCGGCACACCCCGCGGGGACCGGCGCGGGGCGGGTGAACGGTGCCGGCCCGGACGGGCCGGGGGGCGGATGTGGAACCGATTTCCCATCCGGGCGACTTCCCCGTATGGTGGTGTTCACCGACGCGGGGTGGAGCAGCTCGGTAGCTCGCTGGGCTCATAACCCAGAGGTCGCAGGTTCAAATCCTGTCCCCGCTACTCAGTAGCCGAAGGGCCCGGAGGATTCTTCCTCCGGGCCCTTCGTCATGCCCGGCCGGCTCGCTCCGGCCCTGCCCCGGCCCTGCCCCGGCCCCGTCCCGGCCGCGGCACGGTCCTGCCACGAAGGTGTAACGGCACGGCGCGTCAAGATCGCCTAAGTAATATTTCGATCATACTGAGCGGGAAAGTCACCCGTTCGGACGCGCACTGTCGCGCCGGGTTAGGAAGCACTCATGCTCTCGAAGCGCCTTGCCGGCACCGCCGCGATCTGTCTGCTGCTCGCGGCCGGAGCCACCGCCTGCGGCGACGACAAGGACTCCGCGACGAAGCTGGACACCGCCAAGCTCAGCGCCGAGGAGATCCAGAAGAAGGCCAAGGACGCCCTCGCCGGCGCCACCTCGGTCAAGGTCGTCGGCTCCATCAGCAACGCCGACGAGAAGATGACCATCGACCTGGCGGTCGACACCAAGGGGCAGTGCAAGGGTTCCGTCACCATGCCCGGGGTGGGCAAGTTCGAGCTGCTGGGCGACGGCAAGCAGGTCTACCTGAAGCCCGACAGCGAGTTCATCGCGAACGTCGCCGGGGGCGGCGCGGACGGCGCCAAGGCCGCCGAGCTCCTCAAGGGCCGCTACATCGCGGGCGTCCAGGACGACCCGGAGATGAAGGAGCTCACCACCGCCTGCAACCTCAAGGACCTCACCAAGAGCTTCGTCGAGGACGGCAAGTCCACCGACCTCACCAAGGGCTCGGCCGGCACCGTCAACGGTGCGAAGAGCTTCAGCGTGAAGTCCAAGAACAGCAGCGGCGACGAGATGGTCCTGCACGTCGCCACCGAGGGCACCCCCTACCCGCTGCGGATCGAGAAGACCGGCAAGGGCGGCGGCCAGGCGGACTTCACCGAGATCGACAAGCCGCTGACCGTCCAGGCCCCGCCGGCCGACCAGGTCATCGACTACTCGAAGTTCAAGTCCGAGGCCACGCCCGCCTGATCCGGCGACGGCCGGCCGGAACGGCCGCGGCAAAATGCGTTGCCCTCCACCCGGTGGCCTGCCTACGCTGGCGGCACACTGAAAGGAGGTGATCCTGAATTGAGTTCCATCAGGATGCGTGAGGTGGCTGCTCGCTAGAGCCGCCCCTGCCTGCGCAGGGTGGGGCCCCAGGCCTCCGGCAGGCGAAATCCCAAGCAGTCACCCGGCCCGCGGGCTCACCGGTACATCCCCGGTGCCTCGGCGTCCGGCCCCTCGCAGGGCCCGGACGTCGCGGAGCAGCCCGCGGGCCGTCTGCGTTCCCGGACGCCGCACGGCCGGGCCGGACGGGGCCGGACGGGTGTGTCCGCGGGCCGCGCGGGGCATCACGCCCTCGGCGTCGGGGGCATCCCCGCTAGAGTCGGCGCGCGCTCCGCAGGGGTGGGGTGCGGGCACTGGGGGTGGTGGGCGATGGCGACGACGGCGACCGGGCGGACCGGCGGCGCGGCGGCCGTGCGGACGGCGCAGCGGGCGGCGGCCGGGCTGCTGCTGGGCGCGGGCCTGCTGGGGCTGCTGCTGTTCTCGCTGGGACGGCCGCACCCCTGGCAGGCGCTGGGCGGCGGACTGGTGGTGGCCTGCGCGGCGACGCTGGCCGGCGGTGCGCTGGGGTTCCTGTTCGGGGTGCCCCGGGTGCGCGGCGCCGGGGGCGCGGAGGGCGGCGGGGGCGGGGAACCGCACGGCTCGTACGCGCCGAACACCAACCTGGAGCAGGTCTCGGACTGGCTCACCAAAGTGCTGCTGGGCGTCGGGCTGACCCAGCTCGGCTCGCTCGGCGAGCGGCTCGACCGGCTCGGCACGGCGCTCGCCCCGGCCCTGGGCGGCGGCGCGGGCACGGCGCCGTTCGCGGCCGCGCTGGTCCTGTACTTCCTGCTGCTGGGCTTCCTGGCGGGCTGGCTGCTGACCCGGCTGGCGCTGCCGCGGGTGCTCTCCGACGCCGACCAGGCGCTGGACCTCTTCCTGGCCGGGCAGGACCGGGACCGCAAGGGCGACAAGGTGGGCGCGGACGACCTGCGGATGCGCGCGATGCAGCACCTGGGCCTGGTCGGCACCAGCGCCGGCCAGCCGGACGACCTGCCCGGCTCGATGCTGCCGGCGGACCGGACCGCCGGGCCGGAGCGGGTGGTGGCCGAGGTCCGGTCGACGGCCCGGCGGTCGGCACTGACGGCGTCCCGGGTGCGGGAGCTGTTCGCGGACGGCTCGGAGGGGCGGCGGGTCCAGGCGCTGGCCCTGATGCAGGGCGATCCGGCGCTGGCCGACCTGGCGAGCGTGCTGGAGGCGATCGAGCGTCCGCGCTCCGGGTTCGAGCAGTACCACGCGCTGCTGGCGGCGCGCGGGCTGATGTCCCGGCTGCCGGCCGAGGAGGCGCGGCAGCTGCGGGACGCGGTGGCCGGGCGGCTGATGGCGCCGGACGGGATCCCGTACGGCTCGGACCGCAGCTGGCTGGCGGAGAAGATCCTCTCGGGGCTGGACACGCCGGTGTTCCTGCCGCAGCAGCCGGGCGGACCGGAGCCGGCGCAGCAGCCGGCGGCGTCCGAGCAGAGGTCCTAGCCGGCGGCCGCCCGCCTTCGAGCCCCCCCCCGGAGGGTAGGCCGGCCTGCGTCCGGGTGCGTGCATCTGCCCGCGGGCACCTCCCGGCCGCCGGGCCGGGGGCGCGTCGCCCGGCGGCCGGGGGTTCGAGGGCGGGTCCTCAGAGCGGGAAGCGGAGCTCGGGCCGGTCCCAGCCGATCGGCGGCCGGGCCGGGAAGGTGCCGGTCCGCTCGGCGCCCATCCGCAGGTAGAAGGCCTCGGCGGGCGGGTGGGAGACGACCCGGACGCCGCCGGTGATGCCGATGGCGCGGGCGCGGTCGAGCAGGTGGGTGATCAGCCGGCGGCCGACGCCGAGGCCCTGCGCCTCGTCGGCGACGAACATCAGGTCGAGCTCGGCGGGGTCGGTGATCAGCGCGTAGAAGCCGAGCAGGTGGTCGTCGTCGGCGCGCACCGCGAGGTGGACCTCGTGCCCGGCCAGGTACTCGGGCGTCACCCGGTAGCCGGCGATCATCGGCGCGTAGTCGCCGCGGTAGGCGGAGCAGTCCTGGATCAGCGCGGTGAGCCGGTCGGCGTCCGAGGCCGCGGCCGACTTGATCAACATCTCGGTCATGGTCGACGAGTATAGGGGTGAACCGCATCTGTGACCATTACGTGCGGGGCCCGGCCCGGCGCAGGACGAGCACCCGCTGAGCACGGCCGCCCCGGTCGGCGGGCGGCAGTACGCGGACCTCGCTGGCGATCCGGCGCTCGCCGAGCGCGCGGCGGACGGCGTCCAGGCGGGCGGTGCGGCGGCCCTCGCCGTCGTGCAGCGGATGGACCCGGACCTCGCCGCCGGGCGCGGTGACCCGGACCAGTTCGGCCAGCGCCGCCAGCTGCCGCTGCGGCCCGAACAGCTCGGGGTAGGCGAAGAGCAGGTAGCCGCTCAGGGTGAGGGCGAAGGTGCCGTCCGCGAAGGGGAGCCGGGGCAGCGCGGCGGCGACGTACTGCCCGGGGTGGGCGGCGCGGTCGGCGGCGAAGAGCCGGCGGGCCCGGTCCCAGCCGCGCAGGTAGTGCTCGGGCCGGCGGTGCCGACGGGCCGGGTAGAGGTCGGGGCGGGCCTCCATCGCGGCGGCGATGGCGGCCCGGGCGGCCAGGGCCCGGGCGGCGATCTCACCGGCCGGGCGGGCGTACACCGGGTCGGCCGCGATGACCAGGCAGCCGAGCGGGCGGGCCTCGGCGGCGAGCCCGGCGGCCCCGCCGGGACAGTCGAGCAGCGGGCCCGGCAGGGCGGCGATCCCGGCCCGGGTCAGGCCGAACAGGCCGCAGTACTCGTCCAGCGGACGGGAGGTGACCAGGGGCGCGGGCGGGGCCGCGGCCCGGGCGCGGGTGGTTCGGTCGGCCATCGCGGCCATCCGACCACGGGCCCCGGCGGGCCGCACCCGGAGGCGTCCGGGCGGGGCCCGCCGGTCGGCGGGGCCGGGGGTCAGCGGCCGAGCAGGCCGCGGGCGGCGAGCCGGTTGACGTTGGTCAGGCCGCGCACCAGCTGCGGGGTCAGGAACACGAACAGCATCCCGAGCAGGCAGACCCCGGCGATCTGCAGCGGCGACTCGATGTAGTACTCGTGCCGGACGCCGTCGCTGCCGGTGAAGTCGAAGACCCGGTAGCCGGGCCAGTCCACGTAGCGCGGGAACACCCAGTGGTAGACGGGGTAGAGCGCGAGCGCCCAGCCGACGCAGAGGAAGACCAGCGACACCGCCATGCTGAGGATCGCCCAGGGGAACATCACCACCTGGTACAGCACGGCCTTCCAGCCAGCCGCGTCCGCGATCCGGGCGGTGATCCCGCCCCAGGCGCCCGGGCGCACGGCGCGGACCGGCGCCGGGGCGGGCACGTCCAGGGCGAGCAGGCCGCGCACCCGGGCGCGCTCCAGGCCGCCGAAGCCGCGGGCGGCGGCGGTCAGCGCGGCCAGCACCGGCAGGCCGAGCACGGTGACCACGGTGCCGACGCCGAAGGAGAACAGCGCGACCGCGACGGCGAAGCCGGCGACCGCCGGCGGCAGGCCGGTCAGCGTGAAGCCGACCTCGCGGTAGAAGTAGGAGGTGAACGGGGCCCGCCAGGCGTACGGCGGCTCCTCGATGCGGCGGGCCACGGCGTGGCGCTCGCCGCCGTCGTACGCGGGGTGGTCGTACTCGTCGCGCTGCATGCTGTGGGTGCTCATGGCCGGTCTCGGTCCCTCGGGTCGGTCGCGGGTCGGGCTCGTGGGGTCTGTCCTGCTGACCCCCTCAGCCTGTCAAAACGCGCCCGGGCCGGACATCCGGCTCCCCGGCGAACCGGGGGTGGGGTTATCCCCCCTGAACGGCGCCCCCGGCCGGTTCGTCGTCGGCGAGCAGCGCGTACTGGTAGGCGTCGCGCCAGCCGTCGTGGCGCCGGTAGTCGTGCCGGACCCGGCCCTCCAGCCGGAAGCCCGCCCTGGTCAGCACCCGGACCGAGGCGGCGTTGTCGACATCGGCCCGGGCCTCCAGCCGGTGCAGGCCGAGCGGGCCGAAGGCGAGGTCCCGCAGCAGCCCGACGACCTCGCCCGCGTAGCCGAGCCCCCAGACGTCGCGGCGCAGCGCGTAGCCGAGGTGGGCGGCCCCGTGCGGGCGCAGACCGAGCGCGGCATTGCCGATCGGGACGGCGCGGGCCGGGTCGTCGGCGTCCGCGAGGCGGACGACGGCCAGCCGGTAGACCTCCCGGGGCTCCCGCTCCGCCTCCTCCAGGTACTGGGCGACCTGGTCGGCGCAGGTCTCGTGGTCGCGCGGCGCGAACGGCAGGTAGCGGGTGGCCTCCGGGTCGCCGAACACCGCGTGCAGCGCCGCCACGTCCTCGGGGGTGTGGTGGAACTCGCGGACGGCCAGCTGGCGGCCGGTGAGTCGGACGGGGACCATGGCTCCCGACCCTACCCCCGACCAGCGGTTACGGTTCGTGGTTATGGAAGACGAAGACCTGCGGCTCGCCCCGCGCACCAAGGCCGCCGAACTGCTCGCCTGGGCGGAGGCGGAGGGCCGCGAGCCGGTCGCCGAGGCCCCGCTGCGGGCGGTGCTGGCGCTGCTGGAGCTGGGCGGCGGCAGGATGCACGACGGCTGGCCGGAACTGACCTCCGCCGCGGTGGAGCACCTGCTGTACGAGCGCCTGTACCTGTACGTCCAGCCGGAGCCGGGGCAGGATCCGCTGGCGTACGGCGCGGCGGTGCGGCTGCTGGTCGACCACCAGCGGGCGGCGAAGCGGCTGAACGCCAAGCGCCAGGAACGGCTGCACGCGGAGGCCGAGTGGCAGGGCGAGGTGGCGGCCGGGCTGCTGCGCCGGGCGGACCTGGTGACCTGGCCCCGGCTGTACGCGCTGCTGCTGCGCGCGGCCGGGGTGGACACCGGCGACGGGGCGGCGGTGCGGGCCTGGCTGGAGGGGTTCCGGGAGCTCCCGGCGCAGGAGCGGACGGCGGCGTTCACGGCGCTGGAGGCGGACGGCGTGCTGGACCCCGTGGACGACGGGGGCTGGGACGGCGGGGCGCGGACGCTGGCGGTCGGCATGGCCACCGACGGCGCCCGGCGGCTGCTGGAGCAGGGGCTGATGGAGCGCAGCTACCGGAACCTGGCGGAGCTGACGGCGCTGGGCCGGCCGATGCCGGAGGAGCTGGCCGGGGACTTCGGGGCGTTCGAGGAGGCCGCGGTCGGGGTGGCGCTGGAGCTGGCCGGCGCGTGGACGGTGCCGGGGCTGCCGCGGCTGCTGGTCGAGGAGTTCCCGGAGCTGGCGCCGGAGCCGGGTCAGGCGGAGATCGACGCGTACCTGGCCGGGCTGGAGCCGACCGGGGACGAGGCCGGCGACGAGGCCCCGGACGGGGCCGACCACGGGACCGGGGCCGGGCTCGCGGCCGGGGCGTAGGAGCGCGCGAGGGGCCCCGGCCGGACGGCCGGGGCCCCTGGGCGCGGGCGGGGAGGCGTCAGGGAGTGACGCCGCGCTGCTCGAACCAGGCCTCCGGGTCGACGGGCGCGCCGCCGCCGGGGCGGACCTCGACGTGCAGGTGGGCGCCGGTGACGTTGCCGGTCGCGCCGACCTTGCCGATCTGCTGGCCGGGGACGACCTTGCCGGAGCCCTTGATGATCGAGGAGAGGTGGCAGTACCAGATCTCGGTGCCGTCGGGCAGGGTCTCGACGATCCGGTAGCCGTAGGCGCCGGCCCAGCCGGCCGAGGTGATGGTGCCCTGGCCGACCGCGTAGACCGGCTCGCCCTGGTCGGCGGCGAAGTCCAGGCCGGTGTGCAGGTGGGCCCAGTAGCGGGCGCTCTGGCCGTAGTGGGCGGAGAGCCGGTAGTCGCGCACCGGCAGCTTGATGGCGGCGAGCTTGGCCTTCTCGGCCTCCTCGGCGGCGCGCTTGGCCTGCTCCTGCTGGGCGACCTGGGCGGCGCGCTTGGCCTCGGCCTCCTGGGCGGCCTGGACGCGGGCGTTCTCCTCGGCCGCGGTGCGCTGGCTGTCGGCCTGCTGCTGGATGCGGGCGGCGAGGGCGAGGCCGGGGTCGGCGGAGAGGGTGGCCGGCAGCTCGTCGGGCGCCTCGACGGCGGGCGCGGCGGCCGGGGTGGCGGAGGCGAAGCCGGTGGCGCCCAGGGTGGCGGCGACGGCGGTGACGCCGAGCAGCGGAGCGGTGCCGCGGCCCTGACGGGGCATCCGGTGCCGGCTGGTCCCGTCGGCCGGCGGGGCGGTCTCGTCGGCGGGGCCGCCGAAGGGGCCGTGCCCGGTGAACGGGCCGGGGTGGTCGAGCAGCTGGGTGCCGGACGGGTGTGCCGGGGTGTGCGTCGACGCCACGGAGGCGCGCTCCTTTCCTTCCTTCGCGCCTACCGGGTTAGCTGACGGGTTCGGAGCAGGAAGGTCTCCTACGGCCGGGCCTGGGCCTGGCCGATTCACCCCAAGGAACGTGGTTCCCCGGCTCCCTGGCCTGCCCGGAGGCCGGCCGGCGGGATTAGGCGACGGCGCACGGTGCCGTCTGGGTACGGCGTTGCGGACCGCGCTGCGTTATCAAACGTTAATCCGAGAGCCCCCCGATTCCAAGCCGTCCGTTGCCGGCGGCGGGATACGGACCGGGTACCACGCGACCCGATGGGCGATTTGGGACGTTTGATGACAACTGACACTACCGAACGTGTCGGGACGTCAACGAACGACCCCTCACTTGAGTACGCCTACTCATGTGCGACCGGGCCGGGCGCGGCCATCCTGACGCCATGAGCGCACCGATGCAGTCCCGCACCACGGCCGCGTACCACATCCAGGCCGTGCTGTCCTTCGCCCTCTCCGCCGCCGCCCTCGGCATCGGGATCGCCTTCCTCCCGGTGGAGCCGTGGACCCGGGCGTTCCTCGCCCTCGGCCTGCTCTACACGATCACCTCCACCTTCACCCTCGCCAAGGTGGTCCGGGACAAGCAGGAGACCTCCGAGCTGGTGACCCGGGTCGACCAGGCGCGGCTGGACAAGCTGCTGGCCGAGCACGACCCGTTCCGGGTGGAGGGCGTCTGACCGGACGCCGACGGCGGGCCGGAGCCGGACGGGCGGGCGAGAGTCGATAGCTTGACGGCTAAGGCTATTAGCCTTAGCTTTATGGCTATCGGCACTCCGCCGACGGTCCCGCCCCAGGAGGCTCCCCATGAACGGCACCCTCGCCCCCGTCACCCGCCACCTCGACCTGCCCGGCGGCCGGATCGCCTTCGACGACACCGCGCACGGCGAGGGCGTCCCGGTCGTGCTGCTCCCCGGGATGCTCGACAGCCGGGCCGCCTACCGGCACCTGCGCCCGCTGCTGGCCGCCGCCGGCCGCCGGGTGATCACCATGGACCTGCGCGGCTTCGGCGAGTCCTCGATCCTCTGGGACGACTACTCCCCCGCCGCGATCGCCGGTGACGTCCTCGCCCTGCTGGACCACCTGGGCATCGAGCGGGCCGTGCTGGCCGGCAACTCCTACACCGGCGCCAGCGTCGTGAAGGCCGCCGGGGACGCCCCCGGCCGGGTCGCCGGCATCGTCCTGCTGGACGCCTTCGTCGAGAACGTGCCGCCGAACGCGCTGCAGCGCCTGGTGGTCGGTGCGATGGGCGCGATGCTGGTGCGCTCGCCCGGGTTCTGGGGCCTCTACCACCGCACGATGGCCTTCCCCGGCCCCAAGCCGGCCGACCACGAGGAGTACGTGGCCGGGCTGGTCGCCGCGATGCGCACCCCGGGCCGCAGGACCGCCACCCGCGGCTACGTGCGCGGCGACTCCGCGCCCGTCGGCTGGACGGCCGCCGTACGCTGCCCGGCGCTGGTGGTGATGGGCTCGAAGGACCCCGACTTCGCGAAGCCGGAGCTGGTCGCCGACCGGCAGGCCGCCGCGCTGAACGCCCGCAAGGTGATGATCGAGGGCGCGGGCCACTACCCGATGGCCGACCACCCGCGGGCCACCGCCGACGCCCTGCTGTCCTTCCTCGCCGACCTGGCCTGAGCGCCGCCGCCGTCCCGAAGCGTCCCGAGCCCGTCCCCCGCCCCCGCCCCCCGTTCCCAGGAGAACCGCAGTGCCCCGAGTCGGACTGACCCCCGAGCAGGTCGTCGGCCACGCCCTCGCCCTCATCGACGAGCAGGGCCCCGAGGCCCTCACCCTGGCCGCCGTGGCCGCCCGCGCCGGGGTCGCCACCCCCTCGCTGTACAAGCACGTCAGCGGCGGCCTGGCCGAACTGCGCCGGCTGGTGGCCGTCCGGGTGACCGGGGAGCTGGCCGACCGGCTCGCCGAGGCGGCACTCGGCCGCAGCGGGGACGCTGCGGTCGCCGCCGTCCTGCGGGCGTACCACGCCTACGCCACCGAGCACCCGCACCGCTACGGCGCCCTGCCGCAGGCCCCGCAGCCGGACCCGGACCTCACCGCGGCGGCCGGCCGGCTGGTCGGGGTGATCGTCGCGGTGCTGCGCGAGTACGGGCTGGAGGGCTCCGAGGCGATCCACGCCGCCCGCACCTTCCGCTCGCTGGCCCACGGCTTCGCCGCCCTGTCCACCGGCGGCGCCTTCCAGCTCGCCGAGGACCTCGGGGAGACCCAGCAGCGGATGATCACCGTGCTGACCGCCGGTCTGCGCGGCTGGCCCCGCCCCTGAGCGGCGGGGCCGAGCACGCCGAAGGGCCCGGAGCGGGATCGCTCCGGGCCCTTCGGCGTGGTGTGGGGCTAACAGGACTTGAACCTGTGGCCTCTTCCTTATCAGGGAAGCGCTCTAACCGTCTGAGCTATAGCCCCGTACCCTCGGCCCCGCCTGCACGGCGGGACGTCGTACGGAGAAGGGTACCGGACCCGGCGGGGGTGCTCGCACACCGGGGAAACCCGGTGCCCCGGGACCTGCCGTTCGCCCCACGCCTCACCCACTTAAGAAATAAGGTATTAAGAATTAACTGCCCCATAAGGAACCGGAGAGGCCGGCCGTCCCGTGGACCCGCGCAGCAGCCCCACCGCGCGCAGTGCCATGCGCTGCGTCCGCTTATTGCTCGGCTGCACCAGCGCCGCCGAACTGCTCGGCACCGTGCTGGCCGAGGGCCCGGGCTGGATCACCGGCGAGGGCTCGGCGCTCTACCTGCTGGACCCCGCCGGGATGCTCCGGCTGTCCGCCTCCCACGGCCTGCCCGACTGGGCCCACGAGCGCTACAGCGTGGTCGACCCGGCCAGTGAGCTGCCCGCCGCGATGGCCCTGAAGCTGCGCCGCCCCTATCTGCTGAGCCCCGAACGCACCAGCGTCGACTACCCCAACCGGAACGCCGGGATGGGCACCGGGATGGTCGCCATCGTCACGCTGCCGATGGTCGTCGACGAGCGGCCGATCGGCGTGCTCGCCCTCGCCCTCGCCCACCGGGGGATCGTCCCGCGCCGCGACCTGGACGTGCTGGAGACCCTCGCCGACGCCTGCGCGCACCGGCTGGCGTACCTGCTGGACCACGCCGGGGCGCCCGGAGCGCCCGGAGCGCCGCGCACCGGCGGGGCCGCGCCGAACGGGGTCCGCCCCGGTCCCGCGAGCTGCGGCGACCCGGCCGCCGGGACGGCCCACCCGCTGCTCTCGCTCGCCGTCCGGGCCGCCGGGCACGGCGCCTTCGAACGCGACCTGGTCACCGGCGAGACCCACTGGGACGCCCAGGCGCTCCGGCTGGTCGGCCGGCCCGCGCCGCAGGACGGCGGCCCGGCCCCCGCGCCCGACCTCGACCTCGTCGTCCACCCCGAGGACCTGCCGGACGTCCAGGCCGCGCTCGCCGAGGCGCTCGCCACCGGCGGGCCGTACCGGATCCGCTACCGGGTGCCGCGCCGGGGCGGCGGGGTGATCCGGATCGAGGAGACCGGCGAGGTCATGCTGGACGTGCACCGCCGGCCGGTGCGGATCTCCGGGCTGATCGCCGACCTCGACCACGGCCGCGCCCCCGGTGAGCGCCCCGCGGGCGGACGGTCCGGGCGGTCGGCCGGGGCCGCCGAGCGGGCGGCCGTCGTCGGGACGTCCGCCGCCGGGGCCCGCTCGGCGCTGCTGCTGGCGCTCACCCGGGCGCTGTCCCGGGCGGTCACCGTCCGGGACGTCACCACGGCCGTGACCGACATCGCCCGGCCCGCCTTCGGGGCGGCCAGCATCGTGCTCGACCTGGTCGACGAGGGCCGGCTGCTGCCCGTCGCGCACACCGTCTACGGCGGTCCCCTGCGCACCGAGCTGACCCGGCTGGCCGACCTGTCCGAGGGCGTGATGCAGCGCGCGCTGGCCCGGTCGGCCCCGCTGTTCAGCGAGCCGGCCCGGCGCGGCCGGGGCCGGGACCGCGAGCGCCCGCCGGGGGCGGGCAGCACCGGGGGCGGCGGTCCGCTCGCCCCGGGCGCCTGGGCGGTGCTGCCGCTGGTCGCCTCCGGCCGGCAGGTCGGCTCCTGTCTGATCACCTTCGCCACCGAGCGGATCTTCAGCCGCGAGGACCGCACCCTCTACTCCGCCTTCGCCGGCATCCTCGCGCAGTCCCTGGAGCGCGCCCGCCTCTACGACACCCACCACCACCGGGCCACCGAGCTGCAGCGCGCGATGCTGCCGCGCACCCTGCCCCGGCTGCCCGGGATCGCCAGCGCCGCCCGCTACCTGCCGAGCACCGAGGGCATGCAGATCGGCGGCGACTGGTACGACCTGCTGCGGCTGCCGGACGGCCGGATCGGCCTGGTGATCGGGGACGTCCAGGGCCACAACGCCGAGGCCACCGCGGTGATGGGCCAGCTGCGCAGCGGTCTGCGCGCGTACGCGACCGACGGGCACGATCCGGCCGCCACGCTGGCCCGGACCAGCCGGCTGCTCGCCGAGCTGGACACCGAGCTGTTCGCCACCTGCCTCTACCTGACCCTGGACCCGGCCGACGGCACGCTGCGGGCCGCCCGCGCCGGGCACCCGGCCCCGGTCCGGATCACCGAGGACGCCAAGGCGGTGGAGCTGGAGCTGCCCGGCGGCCCGCCGCTGGGCGTCGCCCCGGACCGGCCGTACCCGCTGACGGTGGAGCACCTGACGCCCGGCGAGACGCTGCTCGTCTACACCGACGGCCTGGTGGAGGACCGCGAGGAGGACTACGACGAGTCGGTGCAGCGGATGCTCGGCGGACTGGAGCTGTGGGCGCGCAACGCCGGTCCGGTACGGGTGGAGCCCGGTCCGGCGCTGGAGAGATTGGCCGATCTGCTCACCCTGAACGTCACCGAACGGCGTTCGCGCCCGGACGACGTCGCGTTGCTGCTGTTGCACCGGTTGTCGGCTGTGCACTAGCGGGGCGGGTGGGACACCGGTCGACGGTCCACGGACGGCCCACGGGGCGCCCGATCGGGCCCGAAGCAGTACGGATTGGCGCGGTATTGACAGGATATCGACGAGATCCGGTCACTTGGCGAGATCCGTTCACACCTTCGTAGGATCATCGCCCTAGAATTCGCCGCGTGACGATGACTCAGTGGTGCGCAACGGCAACAGGCGTGCTCGCCGTCCTCGCCCTAGTGGCCGCCGCCCGCTACCGCGCGGTCGCCGCCACCCAGCGCCGCCGGGCCGGCGACCAGCAGCGCGAGATCGCCGCCCTGCGCGACCGGCTGACCAGCGAACTCTCCCGCCGCAGCGCCGAACTGGCCGCCGTCCAGCACGAACAGGAGCTCACCGCCTCCACCCAGCGGGCCTTCCTCAGCGTCGCCCGCCGGATCCTGGTGATGGCCCACGACCAGCAGGCCCTGCTGGACGAGATGGAGCGCACCCACGACGACCCGGCCCTGCTGGAGGGCCTGCTCAAGGCCGACCACGCCGCCGCCCAACAGGCCCGCCTCGCCCAGACGCTGGCCGTGCTCTGCGGCGCCCGGGCCGGCCGGCACTGGCCCGAGCCGGTCTCGCTGGAGGACGTCGTGCGCGGCGCCCAGTCGCGCATCCTGCCCTTCCAGCGGGTGATGATCCGCAGCCGGATCGAGACCGCCGTGGTCGGCGCGGCCGCCGAGGCGCTGATCCACGCGGTGGCCGAGCTGCTCGACAACGCCACCCGCTACTCCCCGCCCAGCACCCAGGTGTTCGTCACCCTGATGCCCGTGCACAACGGCGCCGTCATCGAGATCGACGACGGCGGCGTCGGCATGCCCGAGCAGGCCGTGGCCAAGGCCTCCGCCGCCCTGGCGGGCGGCTCCACGGTGGAGATCTCCCGGCTCGGCGAGGTGCCGCAGCTCGGCCTGGCCGCCGTCGGCCGGCTCGCCGAGCAGTACGGGTTCCGGGTCACCCTCAGCTCCGCGCCCTCGCCCTACGGCGGGGTGCGGGTCGTGGTGCTGCTGCCGAACGCGCTGCTCACCGAGCCGCTGCCGCCGACCGTGCCGGGCCTCGGCGCGGGCGACGCGGTGTTCGGCGGCGGACCGCGCCGCCCCGGCCCGCCGCCGGCCGCGACCGACCGGGGCACCGGGTACGGAGCGGCGCCGGCCCGGCCCGGCCAGGGCGCGGCCGCCCCGTACGACCCGGCCCGGGCGACCGGCCACCCGCCCGCGTACCCGCCGGTCAGCGGCTACCCGCCGGCCGTCACCCCGCCCGCCGCGCCCCGGACCGGCGACGCTCCCGGGGCCGGCGCCCCGGGGGACGCCGCCCCGGCGTACGGCGCCACCCCGCCGCCGCTGCCCCGCCGGAGCCACCGGCGCGGCCGTGCCGCCTCCCGGCACGCGGCCGGCTCCGCCGCCACCCCGCCGCCTCCGCCGTACCGCTCGGCGCAGCAGGCCCAGGCGTTCATGTCGATGTTCCAGGCCGGAACCGCCAGCGGCCGTTCGGCCGCCCGGGCCAACTCCCAGGCCCAGACGGCGTACCAGGCCAGGGCCGGGGCCGAGGCCGGTCAGCAGGACCGGGCCCGCCCCCGCGGCCCGTTCGGCCAGGACCAGGGCGGTCCCCTCCCCTCGGGCCACTCCCCGGCCCCCGCCCCGCACGACCCTTCCCTTCCCGCTTCCCCCCAGCTTCCCCAGCGCTCCGGAGAGTTCCATGACCACCACCCCTGACCTCGGCTGGCTGCTCGCCGACATCATCAACGTCCCCGAGGTCCAGCACGCCGTCGTGGTGTCCAACGACGGCCTGGAGATCGGGCGCAGCGAGGGCATCGTCCGCGAGGACGCCGAGCGGCTCGCCGCCGCCTGCTCCGGCCTGCAGTCGCTGGCCCGCGGCGTCGCCCAGGGCTTCGGCGGTCACCACAGCTCCACCCGGCAGATCATCATCGAGTACGGCGGCGGCTACCTCTTCATCGTCGCCGCCGGGGCCGGCGCCCACCTGGCCGTGGTGACCGGCGAGGCCGTCGACGCCGGCCTGGTCGCCTACCAGATGCAGGTCCTCGTCGAGCGGATCGGCACCCACCTCACCAGCCCGCCGCGCGCCGACCTCGCGGCGGGGGGCCACCGGTGAGCGGCGGCCCGGTCCGCCCCTACGTCATCACCGGCGGCCGCAGCCGCTCCACCCGCCCAGAGCTGGCGGTCGAGAGCCTGGTCAGCGCCTTACCGGAGCGGCCCGAACTGCCCGAGGACGCGCTGCTCAACCGTGAGCACCAGCGCATTGTCGACCTCTGCCGCAGCCTGCTGTCGATCGCCGAGGTGGCGGCCCACCTGGGGCTGCCGCTCGGCGTCGTCAAGGTGCTGGTCGGCGACCTCTGGGACCTCGGCGCCGTCCAGGTGCTCCCGCCCGTCCCGCAGGCCGAGCGTCTGCCCACCACTCTCCTGGAAGAGGTGCTCGTTGGCCTCCGCCAACTCCGCTGACCCGCTCGCCGGCCCGGTGGCCGACGCGTCCTTCGGCCCGCCCGCCGAGCCCCAGTACCTGCCGCCGTCCGTCCAGGGCGCGGTGAAGATCCTCGTCACCGGCCCGTTCGGGGTCGGCAAGACCACCCTGGTCGGCTCGCTCAGCGAGATCACCCCGCTGCGCACCGAGGAGACCATGACGGCGGCGAGCGCCGGCGTGGACGACCTCACCGGGCGCGGCGACAAGAGCACCACCACGGTGGCGCTGGACTTCGGCC
The DNA here is from genome assembly GCF_042884635.1 of Kitasatospora sp. NPDC058115. Taxonomy (NCBI): domain Bacteria; kingdom Bacillati; phylum Actinomycetota; class Actinomycetes; order Kitasatosporales; family Streptomycetaceae; genus Kitasatospora; species Kitasatospora sp. NPDC058115. The sequence continues at coordinate 128,561 of NZ_JBHVTL010000023.1, read as the reverse complement.
GGATCACCCTCAACCGGCGGCTCGCGCTGTACCTGTTCGGCACGCCCGGCCAGCAGCGGTTCTGGCCGCTCTGGGACGACCTGTCGCGCGGCGCGCTGGGCGCGATCGCCATGGTCGACCTGCGCCGCCCGGACGAGAGCTTCGACGTGCTCGGCCGGCTGGAGGAGCAGCAGATCCCGTTCGCCGTCGCGGTCAACACCTTCCCGGACTCCCCGAGTTACCCGGAGGAGGAGATCCGGGCCGCGCTGGACCTGCTGCCCGGGGCGCCGGTGCTGTACTGCGACGCCCGGGACCGCCGGGCGGCGTACGACCTGCTGATCGACTTCGTCGACCACCTGCACCGCACCGCCGTCCTGGAGCTGGAGCGATGACCCTTCCCGAGCCCGCCGGCACGGCCGCCGTCCCGCCCCCGGGGTGCCCCGCGCACGCGGGCGGGACGCCCGGCGCCGCGACCCACCGCGGGACGCTGCCCGGCGGGCTGCCCGTCGGGGTGCCGCTCACCCCGCTGTACGGCGCCGCCGTCGCCGACGACCCGCACGGCCTGTACGCCCGGCTGCGCGCCCAGTACGGCCCGGTGGCGCCGATCGAGCTGGAGCCGGGGGTGGAGGCCTGGCTCGTCCTCGGCTACCCCGAACTGCTCGAACTCACCCGCAACGAGGCGCTGTTCTCCAAGGACTCGCGCCGCTGGCGGGTGCCCGCCGAGGGCCGGCTGGCCGCGGACTCGCGGCTCCAGCCGATGACCTCCTGGCGCCCGACCCTGCTCAACCTGGACGGTGCCGAGCACCAGCGGCTGCGCGCGGCCGTCGCCGACACCCTCGCCCAGATCGACCACCGGCAGCTGCGCGGGACCACCGAGACCGCCGCCGACGCGCTGATCGACAGCTGGGGCCCGGACGGCACCGCCGACCTGGTCGCCCAGTACGCGCGCCGGCTGCCGCTGCTGGTCTTCACCCAGCTGCTCGGCCTGCCCCCCGAGGCCGGCCCGCACCTCATCCGGCTGATCAGCCACATCGCCGACAGCGGCGCCGAATCGGTGCGCGCCAACCAGGAGTTCCAGGCCGTCCTGGTCGACCTGGTGCAGCGCCGCCGGGCCACCCCCAGTGCCGACCTCACCTCCTGGCTGCTGGCCCACCCGGCCGCGCTGACCGACGAGGAGGCGGTGCACCACCTGGTGGTGATGATGGTCGCGGGGAACGAGACCACCATCTGCTGGACCGGCAACACGCTGCGGCTGCTGCTCACCGACCGCCGTTTCCGGGCCACCCTCACCGGCGGCCGGCTGACCGTCGCCGACGCGCTGGAGGAGGTGCTCTGGCGCGACCCGCCGACGCAGAACTTCCCCGGCCGCTGGGCCACCGGCGACACCGTCCTCGGCGGCCAGTACATCAGCGAGGGCGACATGCTGGTGCTCGGTCTGGCCGCGGCCAACGCCGACCCGGCCGCCCAGGGGCCCGGCGCGCTCGGCCACGGCGCGCTCGGCGGCAACCGGGCGCACCTGGCGTGGGGCGCGGGCAAGCACGTCTGCCCGGCCCAGCACCCGGCCCGGATCATCGTCGAGACCGCCGTCGAGACCCTGCTGCACCGGCTGCCGGACCTCCAGCTGGCCGTGCCGGCCCATGAGCTGGCCTGGCGTCCGTCCCCCTGGTCGCGCGCCCTGATCAGCCTTCCGGTGCTCTACAGCGCCTTCACCCCGCCCCGCCCGCCCGCCCCCGAGAGGCCCTCCGCATGGACACCGCCGCCGATACCGGCAGACCAGGAACCGACCGTCACGCCGGACCCGGCGCAGGGGGCGCGGACGCCGGAGGGGACACCGGCGGCGCCGGCCTTCGGGGCGGGCGGCCCGGACCCGTCCGGCTCGACGCCCTCGGACGCGACCAGCACGGGGAGAACGCCCGCCTCCGGGAAGCCGGCCCGGCGGTCCTGGTGGAGCTCCCTGGCGGGGTGGTGGTCTGGGCAGTGACCCACCACGACACCCTGCAAGGCCTGCTCGCCGACCCGCGCGTCGGCAAGAACCCGCAGCTGTGGACGACCTTCCGGGAGGGGCGGCTGCCCGAGGGCTGGCCGCTGATCACCTTCGTCACCGTCCCCGGCATGATCACCGCCGACGGCGAGGACCACCGGCGGCTGCGCGGCCTGGTCACCCAGGCGTTCACACCGCGCCGGATCGCCGCCCTGCAGCCCGCGATCGAGGCCCGGGCGACCGCGCTGCTCGACCGGACCGCCGGGCTGGAGGGCGCCTTCGACCTGCGCGAGCACTTCGCCTACCCGCTGCCGATGCAGGTGATAGGCGAGCTGCTCGGCCTGCCGCCCCGGCAGCAGGACGAGCTGCACGAGCTCTCCGACACCCTGGTCTCCAGCTCCGCGACGCCCGAGGCCGCCGTCGCCGCGCAGCGGTCGCTGTTCGCGCTGCTCTCCTCGGTGGTCGCCGCCAAGCGGGCCGAGCCCGGCGACGACCTCACCACCGCCCTCATCGCCGCCCGCGAGGACGACGACCGGCTCAGCGAGAGCGAGCTGGTCGGCACCCTGCTGCTGATGCTGGTGGCGGGCCACGAGACCACGCTCAACCTCATCACCAACGCGGTCCGCGCCCTGCTCGCTCACCCCGGGCAGCTGCGGCTGGTGCTGGACGGCACCGTGCCGTGGTCGGCGGTCGTCGAGGAGACGCTGCGCCACGACTCGCCGGTCGGCCAGTTCCCGCTGCGCTACGCGACCGAGGACATCCCGGTCGGGGACGTGGTGATCCGGCGCGGCGAGGCGCTGCTCGCCTCCTACGCGGCCGCCGGGCGCGACGGCGCCCACCACCCGGACGCCGACCGCTTCGACGTCACCCGGCAGCCGAACCGGCACCTGTCCTTCGGGCACGGCCCGCACTTCTGCCTCGGCTCCGGGCTCGCCCGGCTGGAGGCGGAGACGGCGCTGCGGCTGCTGTTCGAGCGCTACCCGGCGCTGGCGCTCGCGGACGGGCCGGCGCCGGAGCCGATCGGGTCGTTCGTCAGCAACAGCGTGCGCACGCTGCGGGTGACCGCCCGGGCCGCGCGGTGACCGAGGGCGGCCCGGGTCGTTGGGGGGTTCATGAAGAAACTCGCCACCCTGGCCGCCCTCACCCTGGCCGGTCTCGCCGCCGCCGCGCCCGCCGCGTCCGCCGCCACCTCCACCGCGTCCTCCCCGGACGCGCTCGGCGGGCTGTCCAACGGACTCACCGTCTCCCCCGCCGACCTCGTCATCCACAAGGCGAAGGACCTGCCGCTGGTCGGCAAGGCCGCCACCGAGATCGAGGCCATCGGCACCGGCCAGCTGACCCACCCGGGCCTCAGCGGCCAGATCGGGCAGGGCCTGTGACCGGCGCGCGGCGGCCCGCCGCGCTCGCCCTGGCCGCGCTGGCGCTGTCCGTCGCGCCGGCGCCCGCCTTCGCGGCCAAGCCCCCGGCGGCTCCCCCGTCCGCCGGGGACTTCGGGGCCGCCGCGTCCTGCCTTCAGGAGGTGGCGGTCGTCCCGGCGCTCGGCAGCCACGCCGCCGGGCCGGCCCACTGCGCCAACGGCAGCGTGCTCGATCACGCCGTGGGCACGCTGGGCTCGCTCACCCGGTGACGTACAGCCCCTGCAGCTCCCGGTAGTCCAGCCCGCCGTCGAGCGCGGTGTACGTGCCGTCCGCGTACACCTCCTCGGCGGCGCGGCGCACCGCCGCGTACGCCGCCCGCGCCAGACCGGGCCCCAGGCTGACCCGGGCCACGCCGAGCGCCGCCAGCTCCGGCACGGCCGGCGCGCCCGGCCCGGCCAGCACGTTCAGCGGCGCCGGGACGGCCTCCACCAGCGCGGCGATCACCGCGGGGTCGGCCACCCCCGGCACGAAGACGCCGTCCGCGCCGGCCTCGGCATAGGCCCGCAGCCGGGCCACCGCCTCGTCCAACCGTCCTTCCGGCGCGCCGAGCTGCCGCAGGAACACATCGGTGCGGCCGTTGACGAACAGCGGCACGCCGGCCGCGTCCGCCGCCGCGCGGGCCGCCGCGATCCGCTCGGCCGCCTCGGCGGCGGGCCGGACGCCGTCCTCCAGGTTGACGCCCACCGCGCCGGTGGCGAGCAGGGCGGCGACCGTCTCGCCGACCCCGGCGGCGGTGTCGGCGAACCCGCTCTCCAGGTCCGCGGTGACCGGCAGCGGCCCGGCCGCGCGGACCACCAGCGCGGTCTGCGCCAGCACCGCGTCCCGGTCGGCGGCGTCGCCGTCGGCGCTGCCGAGCGTCCAGCTGACACTGGCGCTGGCGGTGGCGACGGCCGGTGCCCCGGCGGCCGCGACCAGCCGGGCGCCGACCGCATCCCAGACGTTGGCGAGCACCAACGGCTTCCCCGGGCGGTGGAGTTCGTGCAGACGGCGGGCCTTGTCCCGCTGCTCCGTCGACGTCGTCATCGCGTCCGCCCCCCTACTTCGCGGCCGGGCTGAGGCGGGAGGTCACGCCGATCCGGTTCCAGGAGTTGATGGTGATGATCAGCGCGATCAGCTGCGCCAGCTCGGCCGGCTCGAAGTGGGCGGCGGCCTCGTCGTAGACGGCGTCCGGCACGTGCCCCCGGGTCAGCAGGGTGATCGACTCGGTCAGCGCCAGGGCGGCGCGCTCCTTGGCGGTGAACCAGGAGGTCTCGCGCCAGGCGGGGAGGGAGAGCAGCCGGCGGTGCTGCTCGCCGTGCTCGACCGCGTCGGTGGAGTGCATGTCGATGCAGAACGAGCAGCCGTTGATCATCGAGGCGTGCACCTTGACCAGCTCCGCGAGCACCGGGTCCACGCCCTGACGGGCGGCGCGCTCCACGGCGAACATCGCCTTGTAGTACTCCGGCGCCAGGTCGGGCAGCGAGATCCGCTGGCTCGGGGCGGGTACGGCGGCGTCGGTGGTGGTCGGGGTGATCGTCCCGTTCGTGGTCGTCATGACCGCCAGCCTAGGAACACGGCGGCCCGCTGTCCCGGTACGTTCGGCCATCGGAATCGTGGGCCACTTCGGGCCCGGCGGCCGGGTGCGGGCGGCGATTCTGGCACGACCGGACGGTCGGGCGGAAGGGCCCGGACCACTCCCGGTCCACGAACGGGCGTGCGAGGATCGCGGGGAGGGCGGTGCGGCCGAGGTCAGGGGGACAGGACGTGTGCACGGCGTTCGTGAGCATCGAGCCGGCGTCGGCGGTGCCGGTGCTGCTGCTGTCGGTGCGGGACGAGTACGCCGGACGGCGGTGGGCGCCGCCCGGGCGCCACTGGCCCGCGCAGCCGTCGGCCGTCGGCGGGCTGGACCTGGTCGCGGGCGGGACGTGGCTCGCCGTGGAGCCGGGCGGCGCGGGCACCCCGGGGCCCGTCGCCGCGTGCCTGCTGAACGGCTTCGGCACCCCGGCACCGGCGGAGGGCCGGCTCTCGCGCGGTGAACTGCCGCTGCTCGCCGTCCGGGGCGGCCGGATCGACGAACGGGACCTCGACCGGTACGACCCCTTCCACCTGGTGGTCCTCCGGCCGGCCGGCGCCCACGTGCTGAGCTGGGGCGGGAGCGGCGGCCGGCTCGTCGGGACGGAGCTGCCGGCCGGCCTGAGCGTGATCCTCAACGACGGGCCGGAGGGGCTGGCCGAGAGCCGCACCACCTCCGAGCGGATCCGCACCCTGATGGCCGCCCGCGCCGCCCACTTCCGCGCCCGCTTCGCCGCCGAACCCCGGCCCGAGCCCCGCCCCGGCGCCGCGACGGCCGAGCAGGCCTGGGGCGGCTGGCTGCCGATCGTCACCGGCGACGGCCTGGCGCTCGACGACTCGGCCGCCCTGGTCCAGCGGCGCGAGTTCGGCGACGGACGGCTCTGGGGGTCGTCCTCGATCTCCCTGCTCGCCCTCGGCGGCGGGGGCGTCCGCTACGACTTCGCCGCCGCCCCCGTGGAACCGGGCGGCCGCGCGGACTGGCGGCGGGTGGAGCCGTAGCCGACGCCCGGGGCCGGTCCTCCCGGTCACCGCCTGTCGGCTGCGGATCAGCGGGACCGTCGACGAACCGCTCGGCCGGAACTCCACGGTGGCACCGTCCGCCGATCTGCGTCGCGGTCGACGGGATCCCCCGGGCCGGCGCTGCGGACAAGGCGCGGTCGGGCTCATCCGTTTGCCGGCGGACGGCCCGTCGGATAGGAAGTCGCCATGCTTCGAGGCGACAAGGTCGGGCTGCGGGCCCGGTACGAGGAAGACATCCCGGTCCTGCTGACCGAGCTCTACGACGACGTGGTCAACTCCGCGCGCTCCGAGGGCCGGCCGTGGCGGCCGATCACGCCCGGCTCGAAGGACTCCCGCCTCGTGGTCGACGACACGCAGCAGGCACACGTCCCGTTCTCCGTGGTGGAGTTGGAGGGCGGCACGCTGGTCGGCACGGCGACCCTGTGGGGCATCGACACCCACAACCGGACGGCGCACATCGGACTCGGCCTGCTGCCGTCCACCCGGGGCAGGGGCTACGGCACCGACGTGGTCGCGGTGCTCTGCCACTACGGCTTCGTGGTGCGCGGCCTGCAACGCCTGCAGATCGAGACGCTCGCCGACAACACCCCGATGCTGCGCGCCGCCGAGCACAACGGCTTCGTCCGCGAGGGCGTGCTGCGCTCCTCGGCCTGGGTCCTGGGCGCGTTCGTGGACCAGGTGGTCCTCGGCCTCCTCGCCGAGGAGTGGAAGGCCTGAGCACCGGGGGCGCGTGAAGGGCCGGCCCTAGCGGCGCTCCAGCAGGCCGCGGTCGAGGGCGGTGACGACCGCGTGGGTGCGGTCGTTGACGTCGAGCTTGGCGAAGATCCGCAGCAGATGGGTCTTCACGGTGGCCTCCGTGATGACCAGGCGGCGTCCGATCTCCACGTTGGACAGGCCGTCGGCGACGGCGGTCAGCACCTCCGTCTCGCGGGCGGTCAGCGCCACGGGGGCGGGGCGGCGCAGGCGGGCGACCAGGCGTTCGGCGACCCGGGGCGCCAGCACGGTCTCGCCCCTGGCCGCGGAGTGGATGGCGTCGACGAGCCGCTCGCGCGTGGTGTCCTTGAGCAGGTAGCCGATGGCCCCGGCCTCGACCGCGCGTTCGATCTCCTCATCGGTGTCGTACGTGGTCAGGATCAGCACGCGGGTGGCCGAGCGGGCGGCGGTGATCTCCGCGGTGGCGCTCGCCCCGTCGAGCACCGGCATCCGCAGGTCCAGCAGTGCCACGTCGGGCCGCAGGCCCGCGACGAGGTCGACGGCCGCCCGGCCGTCGCCGCCCTCGCCCACGACCTCCACGGTCGGCTCCGAGGCCAGCAGGGCGACCAGCCCGGCGCGCATCACGGTGTGGTCGTCGACCACGACGACGCGGACCTTGCGTGTTCCTGAGCCCATGGCGTCACCCCTGCCCGTGGGCCGGGACGGCCGCGAGCACCCGGGTGCCGTCGCCGGGCGAACTGGTCACGGTGAGCTCGCCACCGAGTTCGGCGAGCCGCCGGCGCATGCCGTTGAGCCCGAAACCGCGCGAGTCCCGCACCACGAACCCCTGCCCGTCGTCGGTGATCTCCAACTCGATGCCGTACGGGACCGGCCCGAGCACGACCGACACCTGGGAGGCGGCCGCGTGCTTGCGGATGTTGGCCAGCGACTCCTGGGTGCAGCGCAGCAGCGCGATCCGGGTCGGCCCGTCGCACGCGACCTCCGCCAGCTCCGCCGCCACGGGGAGCCCGGTGTCCTCGGTGAACCGCTCCAGGGTCCGGCGCAGGGCCGCGGCGACCGAGCCGGGGGCGAGCCCCGACGGCGGGGCCGAACCCACCAGCACCCGCGCCTCGGCGAGGTTCTCCCTGGCGGTCCGCTCGATCGAGAGCAACTGCTGGGCGGCCCGGCCGGGATCGGCGGCGAGACTCGATCCGGCCGCCTCCGCCAGCACGATGATCGAGGCGAAGCCCTGCGCGAGGGTGTCGTGGATCTCCCGGGCCAGCCGCTCCCGCTCCTCGGTGGCGCCCTGGAGCCGGTGCGCCTCCGCCAGGCGCAGCCGGGCGGCCTCCAGTTCCGCGCCCAGCCGGCCGGCGCGCTCGTCGCCCTGCTCGACGATCCGGACCACCCCGAGCCCGACGAGCACGCCCGCCAGCCAGCCGATCAGCGTGAAGACGACGTTGCCCGCCGCGAACTCCTGGGCGTCCCAGGCCTGGTGGCGGACGATGCCGGTCACGGTGGCCGCCGCGCCGGCCGCGCTGAGGGCGATCGCCCGGCGCGGGCTCCCGGCGAACAGCCAGAACTGCGGGAGGGAGACGATGAACAGCGCCGCGCCGTCGCCCCGGACGAGCGCGAGGGCCCCCATGCCGACGACGAGCGCGCCCAGGAAGGCCCGCGGCCGCAGCACCGGACGGCCGGGTCGGACCACGACGCCCGCGTAGCAGAGGGCCAGCGCCGCCGACAGCCCGATCGACCAGGAGGTGGTGGCGCCGTCGTCACCGAGCACGGAGACGACCGGGGGGAGGACCCCCAGGACCACCCACACCACCACGTACCAGCGCCGGAGCGACCGTAACCGGAACCGGTCCTCGGACTGCGGAGGTCGAGTCATGACGATCAGCCTACGAGCGCCTGCCGGGAGCGCGGGCGGGGACGGGGGCGAGGACGCGGGCGGGGGCGCCGCGGCGGCCACCAGGCCGTGTCGCGGAGCAGCAGCAGGGCCGAGGGCAGCACCATGAGCCGGACCACCACGGCGTCCAGCAGCACGGCCACGGCCAGGCAGAAGCCCATCTGCTTCATCTCGGTGAGGTGCAGGGCGACGAAGGCCCCGAACACCGTCACCATCACGGCCGCCGCGCTGGTGACCACCCTGGCCGACCGGCCGATCCCGGCGAGGACCGCCTCGCGGGCCGGCATCCCGGCGCGCACGAACTCCTGGATCCGGCTGACCACGAACACCTGGTAGTCCATCGACAGGCCGAACAGGATCACGAAGAGGAACAGCGGCACCCGGGAGGCGATCGCGCCGAGCGAGTCGAAGGCGAGCAGGCCCTCGGCCCAGGTCCCCTGGAAGACCACGACCAGCAGGCCCAACGAGGCCGCGGCGGACAGCAGGTTGAGAACGACGCCGAGCAGGCCGAGGACCGGCGAGCGGAACGCCCGGAGGGTCATCAGGAAGGTGGCCAGCAGCAGGAGGCCGATGACCAGGGGCAGTGTCCCGCGCTCGTGGGCCACGTAGTCGCGGCCCCGGGCCACGTCCCCGCTCACCGCGCTCTCCGCACCGGCCAACGAGCCGACGGTGGCGGGCAGGTGGGTCCGGCGGAGGTGGTCGAGGGAGGCGATCGCCTGGGAGGAGGAGGCGGGGAACGGGACGGCCAGTTCCAGCACGGTGACCCGGCCGTCGGCGGAGTGGCGCAGCACCGGTTCGGCGGTGGTGGCTCCGGCGAAGAGCGGGTCGGCCTGGGCGCGCCGGCCGAGGTCCGCCAGCGCCCGCTTCACCTCGGCGGCCCGCTCGGGGGCGGCGCGGGTGACGACCTCGTGCCTGGTCAGGAGCTCGGGGAAGGCGTGGGTGAGGCGGTCGTGGACCCGCATCGCGTGGATGTCGCGGGAGAAGGTGTCCCTGCCGGGGTCGACGAGCCGCAGGCCGAGGGCGGGCGCGGCCAGGCCGAGCATGAGGAGGGTCGAGAGGCAGAGGGTGAGCGCGGGGTGCCGCTGCGCGGGGCGGAGCAGGGCGCCGGCCAGGCGGCCCGGGCCGTCCGCCGTGCGCTTCGCCCGGCCCTTGGTCCTGCGTTCGGCGCGGCGTTCGGCGCGGCGTTCGGCGCGGCGGCCGATCGTCACCAGCAGGGCGGGCAGCACGGTGAGCGAACTCGCCACGGCGACCGCCACGACCAGGATCGTGCCCGTCGCGAGGGAGGAGAAGATGACGTCGGAGGCCAGGTAGAGGGTGGCGGTGGAGACGATCACGGCCAGACCGGAGACGACGACGGCCCGCCCCGCGGTGGCGGCCGCCAACTCCACCAGCGCCTCCGGCGCGAGCCGCCCGCCGCTGCGGGCCCGCTCCTCGCGTTCGCGCTCCAGGTGGAAGAGGGTGTAGTCGACGCCCACGGCCAGTCCGATGAGCAGGATCATGTTGGTCCCGACCCCGGCGTCGGGGACCAGGTGCGAGGCCAGCATCGACAGGCCCAGGGCGGCGGCGATGGAGGAGAGCGCGAGCAGCAGCGGCACACAGGCCATCACCACCGAGCCGAAGACCAGCAGCAGGGTCACGAGCGTCACCGGGAGCGTGAGGCGCTCGGAGAGCGCGAGGTCCTTCCCGCGCTGCTCGTTGACGCCCTTGCTGATGGAGGGCGAGCCGGTCTCCTCGATGATCAGCCCGGGGTGGGCGGCCTGCGCCTTCGCGGTCTGGTCGAGGAGCGGGACGACGTTCTTCTTTCCTTCGAGCTCGGGCCCCTTCAGGACCACGGAGACCCGGACGGCCTCGCCGTCCGGTGACCGCACGGGGTCGGCGACCTCGGCCACCTCGGGCAGTGCGCGCATGCGGGTGGTGATGTCCTGGGCCGCGGCGGTGGCGGCGGTCGCGTCCAGCTTCCCGGAGGCGGGGCGGATGAGGATGTGTTCGACGGGCTTTCGTTCCAGTCCTCCCTGGGCGGCGATCGCCTCGGCACGCCCGGCCTCGCCGACCCGGTAGTCCTCGCTGGTGGCCTCGTTGGTGCCGACGGCGATCCCGGCGCCGAGGCAGAGGACGACGAAGACGAACCAGCCGACGATGGCGGTCCGGGCATGCCGGGCGCTCCAACGGGCCATCCGCACGGGGAGTTGATTCATACCGCCGATCCTCCGCAACCGGAGCCGGCTCGCGGCACGCCCGCCCGGTGGAACCTGCCGTCCACCGGTCGGTGGACGGCCTGGGAAGTCGGACGGGCCGACTTCCCACGCCAGACAAGCTGCCGGCTACGGCGGAGACCATGAGCAAGGGCGGAGCCCGAGCAGCGCAGGAAGTCGGACGGGCCGACTTCCTACGCCGGGCGAGCATCAGTTGCGGCAAGCGCGCCAGCAGCGATGAAGTACGCGGACAAAGACGAAGCCTGCCTGGCTAATCTCGGCGCAGGAAGTCGGACGGGCCGACTTCCTGCGCCGGGCGAGCGGTCAGTTGGGGTGGGTGTGCCAGTAGTGGTGGAGGGCGCGGGCGAGGGCGGAGTTGGTGAGGAGGGTCGCCGCGCAGAGGAGCAGGAGGAAGAGGAGGTTCGCCGCACCCGGGGTGTGGGGGCGGAGCGGGCGGGTGGCGAGGGCGGCCATCGCCGCGCCGGCCGCCACGGAGGCGGCCGAGGTGGCGAGGAGGAGTGCCCTCGGGGGTCGGGGGCGGCTCACGGGGTGGTGGCCTGACTGCGGGGCGGGGTGAGGGAGACGTATTCGGGGCGGGTCGTCCACTCGATGCCGCCGCCGACCGGGCGGAGGTAGAGGCGTCCACCGATGGTGTCCATGTAGACGCCGGTGCGGTGGGTCCGGCGGTCGTGGACGATCGGCAACTTCTCGCGGGCCACCGCGACTACCGTCCAGTGGAGGATTTCCTGGCACGATTCGATGAGACGCACAGGGCAAGGATGCTTCTGCTCGCCGACGTCATGATCCCGCAAACTCGGGGAGGCACCTCATGAATCCATCACCCACCGACCCGGTCGCCTGGAACGCCTACCTCGCGGAGGGGAACGCGAGGCAGGCTCGGAAGCGGGTGGCGGCGGATGTGATTCTCCGGGATGCCGCTGGGCGGGTGCTCGTTGTCGACCCCACCTACAAGGAGGGGTGGGACCTTCCTGGCGGGATGGTGGAAGCCAACGAGCCTCCGCATGAAGCGGCGGTCCGGGAGCTGCGCGAGGAGCTAGGCGTTGAGATCGCGATCGGCGGTCTGCTCGTGGTCGACTGGGTTCCGCCGCACGGGCCTTGGGATGACCAGCTCGCCTTCATCTTTTCCGCTTGCCTCGTCGGTGACACCGACGAGGCAGGCATCGAACCCCTCGACGGTGAACTCGCGGAGGCCGTGTTCCTTCCGGTCGGCGAGATACCGGCGCTGCTCCGGCCGCGCCTGCGCAAGCGCTTCGGCGCGGCCCTCCGCGCGCTCGACGATGGGCGGGTCCGCTACCTCCACGACGGGTTGCCGACATCGGGGTTGTAGGCGCCCCCGGGAGGTACGCGGTCCTCCCGGGGGCGCCGCTCCTCTCCCGCTACTTCCGCCAGAAGAGGTGGTGGGTCACGCCGCTCGGGCTGGGGACGACGTCGACGTGGAAGCGGTCGCGCAGGTCGTCCGGGGAGTCCCACAGGCGCCGGCCCGAGCCGAGTTCCAGGGGGGAGACGGCGATGTGCAGGGTGTCCACGAGGTCGGCGTCGAGGAACTGCCGGATGGTGCTCACCCCTCCGCCCAGACGGACGTCCTTGCCCTGGGCGGCCTCCTTCGCCTGTGCGAGCACCTCGGCCGGGTCGCCCTCGACGAAGTGGAAGGTGGTGTCCGACAGGGTGATCGACGGCCTCGCGTGGTGGGTCAGGACGAAGACCGGGGTGCGGAACGGGGGCCGGTCCCCCCACCAGCCCTGCCACTCGTGGTCCTGCCAGGGGCCGCGCTGGGGGCCGAACTTGTTGCGGCCCATGATCTCGGCGCCGATGTTCCGCGGGTAGTCGCGGGTGAGGTAGTCGTCGAGGCCGCGGCTGCCGCCCGGGTCGGTGCGCATCGGCCAGCTCGCCGTGGCGCCGGCCCAGGAGAACAGCCGCTCGGGGCCGTCGAGGCCGAACGGGCGCTCCAGGCTCTGGTCCTCACTGGCGCCGGCGGCGATGCCGTCGGCCGAGACGTTGAAGTTCTGGACCCGCAGGAGTTGGGTCATGCGTTCCTCCGGTGTGCGGCGCCCGCCTCCAGACGGCGGGCGTGTTCGGTGAGGTGCCGGCGTTCCGGGGCGCTGGTCGCGCGGCGGGCGGCTTCGCGGTAGACGGTCGGCGCCGTGGGGTCGCCGAGGAGTTCCAGGAAGTGGGCACGGGTGGCGAAGAGGCGGTGGTGGCGGGCGAACCGCTGGTCCGCCTCCAGCGGGGCGAGGGCCGCCAGCCCGGCCTGCGGACCCCGGACCATCGCCAGCGCCACCGCCCGGTTGAGGGCGATGAAGGGGTTGTCGCCGAACCGGACCAGCAGGTCGTAGAGCGCCAGGATCTGCGGCCAGTCCGTCGACTCGGCGTCCGGCGCCTCGTCGTGCACCGCCGCGATCGCCGCCTGGACCTGGTACGGCCCCACCTGGCCGCGCGGCAGCGTACGGCTGATCAGCTCGACACCCTCCTCGACGAGGGCCGGGTCCCACAGCGAGCGGTCCTGCTCCGCCAGCGTCACCAGCTCCCCGCCCGCCCCCGTTCGTGCCGGTCGGCGTGCATCGGTGAGCAGCATCAGGGCGAGCAGCCCGGCCGTCTCGGCGTCCTCCGGGACGAGCCGGAGGAGCAGACGGGCCAGGCGGATCGCCTCGCCGGACAGCGCGGGCGCGGTGAGGTCGTCGCCGTTGCTCGCCGTGTAGCCCTCGTTGAAGATCAGGTAGATCACCTGGCGGACGTCGGAGAGCCGTTCCGGGAGCCGCCGGTCGGGCAGCCCGGCGGCCCGGACGGTCTGCTTCGCCCGGCTGATCCGCTGCGCCATCGTCGCCTCCGGCACCAGGAACGCCGCCGCGATCTGTGCCGTCGTCAGACCGCCGACGGAGCGCAGGGTCAACGCGATCCGGCTGGGCGCCGACAGGTCCGGGTGGCAGCAGAGGAACAGCAGGTGCAGCGAGTCGTCCCGGCCGGACGCGGACGCCGTGTCCGGCGGCGGGCTGAGCAGCGCCGACTGCGGGGTGGCGAGGGCCAGCGCGTCCTCGCGACGCCGCCGGGCCACCTCGCTGCGCACCGCGTCGGCCAGCCGCCGCCCGGCGACCGTCACCAGCCAGCCGCGCGGGTTCTCCGGCACCCCCTCGGCCGGCCACTGGGTGGCGGCGGCGAGCAGCGCCTCCTGCACGGCGTCCTCGCAGGCGTCGAACTGCCCGCGCCCGTAGCGGCGCACCAACGCCCCGAGGGCCTGCGGCGCGAGTTCGCGCAGCAGACCCTCCAGACCGCCCGGGCCGGACGGTACGACGCCGCTCACACGTCCGCCGAGGGGGCCGGGGACTCGTGCAGGATCGGCCACAGCTCCACCGGCTCGACGTCCGCGAACGGCATGTCGGCGGCGATCTCCTGGGCGCGCTCCAGACTCTCGCAGTCCAGCAGGTAGAAGCTGGCCAGGTACTCCTTGGTCTCCAGGTACGGCCCGTCGGTGACCGCCGGGAGCCCGTCCGCGCGCCGCACCAGCTGGGCGGCGGCGGCGTCGGCCAGGCCGTAGGCGCCGAACAGTTCGCCGCTCTCGCGGTACTTGGTGTTGAACGCCTCCTGCTTGGCGATCGCGGCCGGCCACTCCTCGGCCGGGAACGAGTCCCACTTGGCCTGGTTGCCGTAGATCATGGCGACGTACTTCATCCCGGGTGTCCTCCCGTCCCGCGTGCCCCGTGCGGCGCGCTCCACCCCGTGGTCGGAGCGGGCCGCGAGGCCTCGACATCCGTCGGCAGAATTTCTTCGCCATCCTTCCGCACCGCGCCGCGGAGGGTGGAAGGGCGCGTCCGGTCTTCCGTTCGGGGGCGGAAATTTGGCATCGTCGGCGGACAGCGTGCGAACGGGCGGGGGGCCATGACGCGGACAGCCATGACACGGACGGCCGCACCACCGCCCACCGTGCGCCGGATCGCGGGCTTCGCCGCGCCCGTCGTGCTCAGCGAGGCCGTCGCCCTCGGCGCGCAGTTCGCGGTGGCCGCGATGCTGGGGGCCGCCGGCGGGCACGCGCTCTACCTGCGCTCGCTCTACACGCCCGTCGGCTTCCTGCTGGTGGCGCTGAACTCGGGGCTCTCGATCGCGCTCCAGGTGGTGGCCGCGCGCGCCGCCGGCAGCGGGCGGCGTGCCGAGCTGCCCGGTCACCTCGCCGCCGCGGCCCGCATCGGCGTGTGCTGCTACCTGGTGTGCGGCGCCGTGGTGGCGGCCGCCGCCGGGCCGCTGGGGGCGCTGCTCGACGTGCCGGCCGCCGACCGGGCGCCGTTCCGCGTCTTCCTGGCCGCGATGGTGGCGGTGAACGCGGTCGGCGCGCTGGGCGAGCTGTGCGCGGCCGTGCTGCGCGGCTCCGGCGCCACCGGGCGGGGGCTGCTGCTGACGCTCACCTCGGCGGGCCTGCTGCTGGCCGGGGTCGGCGGACTGGGGCTCGGGGCGGGCTGGGGGCTGCGGGCGCTGCCGGTCTCGGCCCTGGGGGCCGGGGTGGTGGAGGTGCTGCTCGGCGCGCTGCTGCTGCGACGGGCGGGGCTGCTGCAACGGGCAGGGCTGCTACGACGGGCGGGGCTGCTGCGCCGGACGGCGCCGACGGACCGGCCCGCGACCGGCGGCGGACGGGGCGAGGTGCGGGCGGCGGTGGTGTCCGTCGGCGTGCCGGTCGGCGCCTCGTTCCTGCTGCTCTGCGCCGTCAACCTGGCGCTGCTGCGGGTGGTGACCCCGTTCGGCCCGGGCGCCGTGGCCGGGTTCACCCTCGGCTCGACGCTGCAGAGCGCGGTGATCGTCCCGGCCGTGGGCTTCGGCTCCGCCGTCGCGATCCTGGTCAACCAGGCGGGCGCGGCCGGCGACCGGGCCGCCGCCCGGCGGGCCGTGCGCACCGGGGGGCTGCTGACGGCCGGCTGCTACCTCCCCGTGACGGCGCTGCTGTGGACGGCGGGCGCGCCGCTGGCCGCCCGGCTCTCCGACGACCCGGCCACCGCCGGGCAGGCCGCGCGCTTCCTCCAGCTGGCCGGGCCGTCGTTCGGCTGCACGGCGCTGGCGCTGACCGCGCTGACCCTGCTGGAGCAGACCGGGCACGGACTCGTCGCGTTCACCCTCAACGTCGTGTACTTCGGCGCCGTGATCGCCGTGGGCGGGCCGTTGAGCGCGGCCCGGCACTCCACCGACCCGCTGTACCTGACCATGACGGCCGGGGCCTGCCTGGGCGTCGCGGTCTGCTGGACGGTGCTGTGGTGGCTGCTCCACCGGCCGCGGGGTGCGGCCCTGCGGCCGGTGGAGGCGCGGCGGGAGGACGTCAGGCCGCCGACAGGCCGAGGCGCTCCAGGCGCTCCGGGTCGGTGAAGATGGTCAGCTCGACGATCCTGCCGCCGCGCACGGTGAACGCCGCGAGCGAGACCGGGCGGCCGTCCACGAAGGCGGCCACCGCCGGTTCGCCGTTGACCAGCACCGGGCGGGACTCCCCGGCGAACTGCGTGCCGAACGCGCTCGCCCCGGCCGCCACCTCGGCCGCGCCGCGCCGGAAGGTGGCCGGCCGCAGGGCGCCGCCGTCGGAGCGGGCCACCACGTCCGGGTCGAGGACGGTGAGCAGGGCGTCGAAGTCCCCGCCGCGGGAGGCGGCCAGGAACGCCTCCACCACCTCGCGGCGCAGCGCCAGGTCGGCGTCCGGCGCGGGGGCGGCGCCCTGGACGCGGCGGCGGGCCCGGCTGGCGAGCTGGCGGGTGGAGGCGGAGGTGCGGCCGAGGATCGGGGCGATCTCGTCGAACGGCACCGAGAACAGGTCGTGCAGCACGAATGCCAGCCGTTCCGGCGGGGCCAGGGTCTCCAGCACGATCATCAGCGCGATGCCGACCGAGTCGGCCGTCAGGATCTCCTGCTCCGGATCGGGTCCCCGGGTTCCCCCGATGACCGGGTCGGGCAGCCGGACCACCTGCCCGTCCTGGTCCTGCAGCGGGTCCTCGCGCCGGGCGACCCGGGAGCGCAGCAGGTCCAGGCAGACCCGGCCGGCCACGGTGGTCAGCCAGCCGCCCAGGTTGGCGACCTCGCCGACGTCCGAGCGGCTCAGTTTGAACCACGTCTCCTGGACGGCGTCCTCGGCCTCGCTGAGCGAGCCGAGCATCCGGTAGGCGACCGCCCGCAGATGGGGCCGGTGCTCCTCGAAGCGCTCGGCCAGGAAGTCTTCCCCGTTCATCCGTCACACCTTCGCGTCGGGATCCGTCAGTACCTTGACGGACGCCAGCCGCTCGGCGTGACACGGACACGGACGCGGATACGGACGGATCCTGCCCGCCCCCCGGGCCAGGACGCGGCAGCGGGGCCCTCAGGGGCGGCGCGGACCGCGGGCGGGCGCGGACGGGCCGCCGGAGGGACGCGGGCGCGGCGGACGCGGCGGGCGGGCCGCGCCCGGGGCGGCCTGGCGGCGCTGGATCTCCCGCCAGATCCGCGGCGGGCACGGGCCCTGGGGGTGGTCGGAGAGGAAGCTCTCGTACGGCACCCGGCGCGGCGTCATCCCGATCTCCACCCAGGACGGCTTGCCGGTGCGGTCCCAGCCCTCGTTCTCCATCCGGATGTAGTCGTCGCGGTGGTCCTTGTCCTTGCTGGTGATCTGCAGGACCTCCGCGTACCCGGCCCGGGCGCCGACGACCACGCAGTAGTGCCGGGCCGCCTCCGCGCGGTCCCGGAACGGCACCATCGCCACCCACACCTCCCCCGCCGCCGGGCGGCCGACGGTGGCGGTGCGGGAGGAGGCCCGGTCCGTGGCCGGGGCCGTCCGGCGGGCCCGGACCGGCTCCACCGGGTCACCGGACCAGGACCGGACGCCCAGCCGCCAGATCCAGGCGAACACGCCCACCAGGAGGCACTGCAGGGCGTAGCCGTTCGCCGCCGCCGGATCGTGGCCGGTGCCGAGGACCTTCGGCACGAGGTACGCGCCGACCAGGTGGGCGACCAGTGAGCACGCGGCGGTCAGCACGGCCGCCCGCGCCGGCACCACCCACCGGGCGACGGGCCGCCGGTGCCGGCCCGCCGACCGGTCCACCAGCAGGGCGACCGCGTACGCGATGCCGACCAGGATCGCCACCTGCCCGGGCGTGGCGTGCAGCGGCGGGGTCTGCGCCCGCATCAGGGCGGGGACCACGACCGGCACGGCGAGCGGATACCCCAGCAGCACGCAGAACAGCGGCACCAGGAGAACCGCCGGGCAGCCGCCCCGGCCGGGCCGTCGTCTTCGCGGCGGAACCGCTGAACTCCCGTACTGGTACGCCATGTTCGCCACCCCCAGCGCGATCGTGCGTCCGGCGCAATGTATCGGAGATCCGGGGTCCGCGGGGGTTGCGGCGATAATCCCGCCATGAGCCGCCCCCGAACCACCCGTGACGCCGCTTCGTGGACCGCGTTCGGCGGCGACCTGCACCTCGACCTCGGCGAACGGCGCGCCGCCGGGTCCGGGCTGCGTGCGGCGCTGGAGGACGCGCTGCGCGCGGCCGTCCAGGACGGACGGCTCGCGCCCGGTACCCGGCTGCCGTCCTCCCGGGCGCTCGGCGAGGACCTCGGGATCGCCCGGAACACCGTCGTCGAGGCGTACGGGCAGCTGACCGCCGAGGGCTGGCTCAGCTCCCGGCAGGGCTCCGGGACGACGGTCGCCGGACGCGCCGCGCCCCGGCCCGCCGGGCGGGCCGTGGAGGTCCGGGCGGGCGGGCGCCCCACCGGGCGGCACGACCTGCTCGCCGGGCGGCCGGACCTCTCGCTGTTCCCGCGCAGCGCCTGGCTGGCCAGTGCCCGCCGGGCACTGGCGGTGGCCCCGCACGAGGCCCTCGACTACGGCTCGCCGCTGGGGCGGATCGAGCTGCGTCAGGCGCTCGCCGACTACCTGGCCCGGGTGCGGGGCGTGCGCACCGACCCGGAGCGGCTGCTGGTCTGCGCGGGCTTCGGTCAGGGCCTCGGCCTGCTGGCCGCCGCGCTGCGCGAGCGCGGGGCGGGGCGGGTCGCCGTCGAGGCGTACGGGCTGCCGCCGCAGCGGGAGACCCTGCGGGCGTCCGGGCTCGCTCTCGCACCGTTGCCGCTGGACTGCTCCGGGGCGCGGACGGAGCTGCTGGCGGAGCTGTCGGGCGCGGGAACGGGCGCACGGGAGGGCCGGCGGCGGACGGACCGGCCGGGGACGGACCGCCTGGGGACGGACCGGCTGGGGGCGGTGCTGCTCACCCCGGCGCACCAGTTCCCGACCGGCGCGGCGCTGGCCGCCGACCGCCGGGCGGCCGCCGTCCGGTGGGCCCGCGAGCACGACGGCTACGTGATCGAGGACGACTACGACGGCGAGTTCCGCTACGACCGGCAGCCGCTCGGCGCGATGCAGGCGCTCGACCCGGACCGGGTGGTGTACGGCGGCACCGCCGCCAAGAGCCTGGCGCCCGGCCTGCGGCTGGCCTGGCTGGCGCTGCCCGACGAACTGGTGGAACCGGTCGCCCGGCTCAAGGCCCGGGCGGACACCATGAGCCCGGTGATCGAGCAGCTCACCTTCGCCGAACTGATCACCTCCGGCCGCTACGACCGGCACGTGCGGCGCTGCCGGCTGCACTACCGGCGCCGCCGGGACCGGCTGGTCGCGGCGCTCGCCGAGCGCGCCCCGCGGGTGCGGGTCACCGGGATCGCCGCCGGACTGCACGCCGTGCTGGAACTGCCGCCCGGCTCCCGCCCGGAGGCGGAGTCGGTGGAGCGGGCCCGCGCCGCCGGCCTGGTCCTCACCGGCCTCGGCTGGTACCTCGCCGGTGACACCCCGGCCCCGGACGCCGCCCCGGCCCTGGTCGTCGGCTACGCCACCCCGCCGGAGCACGCCTTCCCCGCCGCCCTCGACGCGCTCTGCGCGGTGCTGCGCACGGCGTGAGGAGCCCGGGACGGGCCGGGGCCGCCGGGCGGGTGCCTCGGCGGCCGGGGGCGGGCGGAGCGGGGACTACTTGTTGCGGCTGCCCAGTTCGAACAGCAGCATGATGAAGCCGGCGAAGAGGTGGATGCCCGCGGTGTAGATCACCAGGCGGTGGTAGACGCGGCGGTTGGCCCACTTGCCCGCGTCCATGGTCTTCGGGGCGTCCTCGGCCCTGGTGTCCGGGACGGGCACGGCGGTCGGGGCGGGAGTGGCGGCGGTCTCGGCCATCGGGGTTCTCCTCCGGTTGTCCTGACGTCGGGTCAGTGGTGCGGGGCGGCGGGGCCGCCACCGAGGCAGAGTTCGCCGCCGGGGCTCTGCAGCAGGGTGTGCATGAAGAGCAGTTCGACCCCGGACGAGGAGTCGGCGGCGATGCAGTGCGGGGTGAGCGAGTCGAAGTGGGCGGAGTCGCCCACCTCCAGCAGGTGGACGCGTTCGCCGAGGGTCAGCTTCAGCCGGCCCTGGAGGACGTACAGCCACTCCTCGCCGGGGTGGACGCGGACCACGGCGTCCTGCACGCCCGGGGGGACGTGCACGCGCAGCGCCTGCATCGCCCGGCCGGGCGCACCGGTGCGCCGGTAGCCCCAGCCCCCGGCGCGGCCGGGCTCGATCGCGCCGCCGCGCACCACCGGGTCCGGCTCGGTGAAGGTCTCGCCGAGCAGGCCGGAGACGGAGGTGCCGTAGGCACGGGCGAGTCCGAGCAGGACGGGCAGCGAGGGCTGCCGGCGTCCGGTCTCCAGCCGGGACAAGTAGGCTGGGGACAGACCGATCCGGGCGGCGGCGACCTCCAGGGTGAGGCGGCTGCTGAGCCGGTGGTCGCGCAGCCTGGCGGCGAGGCCGGCCACCTCCTGCGTCTCGTGGTCGCCCACGGGGGCGGCGGGGACGGCGTCGGCGGGAGCCTCGGGCGGACCGGCTGGGCTGGTGGTCATGTGTCCAGTGGACACCTCGCGTGCCGCCCGGGCAATTTTTTTGCCCCACAGGCAAGGACCGGTGTCGGGCCGCTACGGGCGGGGGATGTTCCTGAGGTTGGACCGGGCCAGGTCGATCATCCGCCCGACGCCGCCGGACAGCACCGTGCGGCCGGCGGCCAGCGCGAACCCCTTCAGCTGGGCGGCGGTGATGTGCGGCGGGATGGACAGCGCGTTCGGGTCGGTGACCACGTCCACCAGCGCCGGGCCTGGCCGTTCCAGCGCCTCCGCCAGCACCTCCCGCACCCGGGCCGGCTCGGTGACCCGCTTGGCCGGGATGCCCATCGCGCGGGCGATCCCGGCGTAGTCGACGTCGCCGTTGTCGATCTCCGACTCCGGGTAGCCGGAGACCAGCATCTCCAGCTTGATCATGCCGAGCGCGCCGTTGTTGAAGACCACCGTCTTCACCGGCAGGCGGTGCTTGACCACCGTCAGCAGCTCGCCGAGCAGCATCGACAGGCCGCCGTCGCCCGCCATCGCCACCACCTGCCGCCCGGGGAAGGCGAGCTGGGCGCCGATCGCGTGCGGCAGCGCGTTGGCCATCGAGCCGTGCAGGAAGGAGCCGATCACCCGGCGGCGGCCGTTGGGCTGCAGGTAGCGGGCGGCCCAGACGTTGTTCATGCCGGTGTCGACGGTGAACACCGCGTCGTCGGCGGCCACCTCGTCCAGCACCGAGGCCACGTACTCGGGGTGAATCGGCAGGTGCTTCTCGATGTCCTTGGTGTACGCGCCGACCACCCCCTCCAGGGCGCGGTAGTGGCGGCGCAGCATGTCGTCGAGGAAGGAGCGGTCGGTCTTCTGCTCCAGCAGCGGCAGCACGGCGCGCAGGGTGGCGGAGACGTCGCCGTGCACCGCGAGGTCCAGGGCGGTGCGGCGGCCGAGCCGGGTGGCGTCGTGGTCGACCTGGACGGTGCGGGCCTGCGGCAGGAAGGAGTCGTACGGGAAGTCGGTGCCGAGCAGCACGACGAGGTCGGCGGAGTGCAGCGCCTCGTGGCAGGCTCCGTAGCCGAGCAGACCGCTCATCCCGACGTCGTACGGATTGTCGTACTGGATCCACTCCTTGCCGCGCAGGGAGTGGCCGACCGGCGCGTGCAGCACCGCCGCGAGCTCCATCACCTCGGCGTGCGCCGCACGCACGCCCGCGCCGCAGAACAACGCGACCCGGCGCGCGGCGTTGAGCGCCCGGGCGAGCTCCTGCACCTGGGACCAGGGCGGGGCGGCGACGGCCTGCTCGGTGAGGAAGTGGCTGGTGCCGGTCGGGTGGGCGGCGGAGAGCGCGGCGACGTCACCGGGGAAGGCCAGCACGGAGACGCCGCGCGCGCCGAGGGCGTGCTGGATCGCGACGCGCAGCAGCCGGGGCAGCTGACCGGGCGTGGAGAGCATCTCGCACCAGCTGCTGCAGTCGGTGAACACCCGCTCGGGGTGGGTCTCCTGGAAGAAGCCGGTGCCGATCTGGGTGGAGGGGATGTGCGAGGCGAGGGCGAGGACGGGGACGCCGCTGCGCTGGGCGTCGTAGAGACCCTGGACGAGGTGGGTGTTGCCGGGGCCGCAGGAGCCGGCGCAGACCGCGAGGCGGCCGGTCAGCTCGGCCTCGGCGGCCGCCGCGAAGGCCCCGGCCTCCTCGTTGCGGACGTGCACCCAGCTGATGCCCTCGGCCCGGCGGATCGCGTCCACCACGGGGTTGAGGCTGTCGCCGACCACGCCGTGGACCCGTTCCACCCCGGCCTGCCGGAGCACCTCCACCATCTGCTCGGCCACACTCACCACGGGAGATCTCCTGACGCCGGGGACGCGCGACACCAGCACCTTCCACCGCCGGCGGGCGCCCCGCACCCGGAGTGGGCCGGACGGGTGAGGGCGGACCCGGCCCCGGACCGGGCCGAGGGGCGCCCCGGCGGTCGGGGCGCCCCTCGGCTGGACCGGTGGACCGGTGGACCGGTGGACCGGTGGAGCCGGTGGAGCCGGTGGGCGGGCTACTCGGCGGCCAGGTGGTCGGGGCCGGAGGTGATGCGGCCGGTGGAGAGGCCGGCCTGGGCCTGGCGGCGGGCCGGTTCGCGGCCGGGGGGCTGGCTGCAGCGCTCCTGGGCGGGCGGGGTGGTGGTGGGCACCGAGACCGGCCGGCCCGCCTTCACCTGGACCGTCTCGCCGTCGTGCCGCAGGTGGATCACCTCGCCCCGGCGCAGCGTGTACGTGGTCTCGTCGTGGTCGATCCGCACCCCCAGCAGCTGTCCGCGGACGAGCAGCGAGAAGCTGAGCCGCATGATCCCGCTGGGCAGCCGGGGCCGGAACCAGAGCACCTCGCCGTGGTCGCGCAGCCCGCCGAAGCCGGCCACCAGGGCGATGCAGGCCCCGGCGAGCGAGGCCATGTGCAGGCCGTCGCGGGTGTTGCCGCCGAGGTCGTGCAGGTCCATCAGGGCGGCCTCGGCGGTGTAGTCGTACGCGAGGTCGAGCTGCCCCACCTCGGCGGCGATCACCGCCTGGGTGCAGGCGGAGAGCGAGGAGTCGCGGACGGTCAGCCGTTCGTAGTACGCGAAGTTGCGGGCCTTCTGCTCGTCGGTGAAGGCGTCGCCGCGGACCTGCATGGCGAGCACCAGGTCGGCCTGCTTGACCACCTGTTTGCGGTAGAGGTCGAAGTACGGGTAGTGCAGCAGCAGCGGGAAGTTCTCCGGCGGGGTGTTCTCGAAGTCCCAGACCTGGTGGTCGGTGAAGCCGTCGGCCTGCGGATGGACGCCGAGGTTCTCGTCGTACGGGATGAACATCGCGGCGGCCGCGTCCCGCCAGGCGGCGGTCTCCTCGGTGTTGACGCCGAGCGCGGCGGCCTCGCGCGGGTGCCGGGCGGCGGCCTCCGCGGCGGCGCGCAGGTTCGTCTGCGCCATGAGGTTGGTGTAGACGTTGTTGTCCGCGATGGCGCTGTACTCGTCGGGGCCGGTGACGCCCTCGATGCGGAACCGGCCGACGGCGTCGTGGTGCCCCAGCGAGCGCCACATCCGGGCGGTCTCGACGAGCAGTTCCAGCCCGTACTCGCGCTCGAACTCGTCGTCCCCGGTGGCCCGGGCGTAGCGGGCGGCGGCGGACGCGATGTCCGCGCCGATGTGGAAGGCGGCGGTGCCGGCCGGCCAGTAGCCGGAGCACTCCTCCCCGCGGATCGTGCGCCACGGGAAGACCGCTCCGGCCAGGCCGAGCTGGGCCGCGCGGTCGCGGGCCAGCGGGAGCGTGGTGTGCCGCCAGCGCAGTGCCTGGTTGACGGCGGCGGGCAGGCAGTAGGTGAGCACCGGCAGCACGAAGGCCTCGGTGTCCCAGAAGCTGTGGCCGTCGTAGCCGGGCCCGGTCAACCCCTTGGCGGGGATGGCGCGTTCCTCGCTGCGGGCGCCGGCCTGGAGCACGTGGAAGACGGCGAACCGGACGGCCTGCTGGAGTTCGACGTCACCCTCGATCTCGATGTCGCTGGTCTCCCAGAACTCCTTGAGGAAATCCTCCTGTTCGGCGATCAGCCCGTCCCAGCCGGTGTACCGGGCGGCGGTCAGCGCGGCCTCCACCTGGTCCCGGACGGCCGGCAGCGAGCGGGTCGCCGACCAGCCGTAGGCCATGAACTTCACCAGCCGCAGCCGCTCGCCGGGGTGCAGCACGGTGGTGACCGTGATCCGGCAGTGGTCGGCCTCCGACTCGGCCACGGTGTCCAGCCGCTCCGGGCCCTCGATCACGTGGTCCATGCCGGCCGCGACCCGGATGCCGCTGTACCGGGTGCGGTGGACGAGCACGCCCTTCGTCCCGCCCGCGTGGTGCGCCTCGGCGAGCAGCGGGGCCTCCAGCACGGCGGCGGCCCGCGGGTCGCCCTCGGGGCCGCCCGGCAGCTGCTCGTTGGCGACCAGCTCGCTCTGCAGCACGACCCGCACCGGGCCGTCCACCGCCTCCACGGTGTACTCGACGGCGGCGACGGCCCGTTGGGTGAGCGAGACCAGCCGGGTGGAGTCGACCTTGATGGTCCGCCCGGCGGGCGAGGTCCACTCGGCGGAGCGCCGCAGCAGGCCCTCGCGGAAGTCCAGCCAGCGGCGGTGGCTGACCAGTTCGCCGTAGCGCAGGTCGAAGGGCTCGTCGTCCACCAGCAGCCGGATGATCTTGCCGTTGGTGACGTTGATGACGCTCTGGCTGGACTCCGGGTAGCCGTAGCCGCCCTCGCCGTAGGGCAGCGGGCGCAGCTCGAAGACGCCGTTGAGGTAGGTGCCGGGCAGGCCGTGCGGCTCGCCCTCGTCGAGGTTGGCGCGCAGGCCGATGTGGCCGTTGGAGAGCGCGAAGACGGACTCGGCGCGGGCCAGGGCGGTGAGGTCGAGGCCGTGTTCGGCGACCTGCCACGGGTCGACGGCGAAGGGCTGCTCCTGACGGTCCTTGCGCTCCTGGCCGGTCATGCCGACGCCTCCGCGGGCCGGCCGTCGTCACCGGAGTCACCGGAGTCACCGGAGTGGTCGGGGTGGTCGGGGTCGTCGGACCGGCCCGGGTCGTCGGGGATCAGCTCGGCGAGGTCGCGGACGACCACCGTGGCGCCGTCGCGGCGCAGTTCGGCGGCCTGGCCGGTGCGGTCCACACCGACCACCGCGCCGAAGCCGCCCGCCCGCCCGGAGGCCACCCCGGCCAGCGCGTCCTCGAACACGGCGGCGTGCGCGGGCTCGACGCCCAGCGCCCGGGCCGCGGCCAGGTAGGTGTCCGGCGCGGGCTTGCCCGGCAGGCCCTCGCGCTTGGCGACGACGCCGTCCACGATCACGTCGAAGAAGCCCTCGATGCCCGCCGCGCGCAGCACGTCCCGGCAGTTGGCACTGGACGAGACGACGGCGGTGGGCAGGGCGAGCGCGCGCAGCCGGCGCACGTAGCGGACCGAGCCGTCGTACGGGGCGACGCCCTGCTCGCGGATCATCCGCAGCACGGTGTCGTTCTTGGCCCGGCTGACGCCGTGCACGGTGCGGGCGCCCGGCGGGTCGGCGTCGGTGCCCTCGGGCAGGTCGACGCCCCGGCTGTGCAGGAAGGCGCGGGTGCCGTCGAGTCTCGGCCGCCCGTCCACGTGGGCGTCGTAGTCGGCGACGGCGTCGAACGGGATGAACGGCCCCCCGGTGCGGGCGGCTTCGGCCCGCAGGAAGGCGTCGAAGGTGTCCTTCCAGGCCGCGGCGTGCACCGTGGCGGTCTGGGTGAGCACCCCGTCGAGGTCGAAGAGGAAAGCGCGGATGTCGTCCGGTAGCCCCAGCATGGGTGCAGTCTTACCCGTCCGCGCGCGCCGTACCGCCCATTCCCGGCGGCGCGTCGCGGGAACGGGCGGTCCGCCGGGGGCGGCGGGCGCTCAGGGCGAGTCCGGGGTGGAGGTGACCGCGAAGGCCGCGCCCTGCGGGTCGCGCACCACGGCCATCCGCCCGGCCTGCATGTCGAACGGCGGCTGGATCACCGAGCCGCCCGCCTTGACCAGGGCGTCCACCGTGGAGTCGGTGTCGTCCACCGAGAAGTAGGTCATCCAGTGCGAGGGCGTGCCCGGCGCCAGGTACTCGGCGACCGGCTGCATGCCGCCCACCGTGTGGTCGCCGACGTTGAGCGAGTAGAACCCGTCCATGCCCTGGATGGTCCCCGGGCGCAGGCCGAACGCCTGCTGGTAGAACCGGCCGGCCGCGGCGGTGTCGGTGGTGTTGAGCTCGTTCCAGACCAGCGCGCCGGGCTCGTTGACGATGCCCGCGCCGATGAAGTCCAGCTGCTGCCAGACGCCGAACACCGCGCCGGTCGGGTCCGCGGCGACCAGCATCCGGCCGGTGGCGCCGACCTCGGCCACCGGGTGGACGATCGTGCCGCCGGCGCCGGCGACGGCCTGCGCGGCGGCGTCGGCGTCGTCCGTGGCGAGGTAGGTGGTCCAGCCGACCGGGGGCAGCGGCTGGCCCTCCGGGGCGGAGCGGGCCATGATCCCGGCGACCGGCTTGCCGTTCAGCGAGCACACGGCGTAGCCGCCGAACTCGGCCGGGCCGACCTCGCCCTGCCAGCCCAGCAGGTCGCGGTAGAAGTCGAGCGCGGCCTGCTGGTCGCTCGTCGTCAGGTCCACCCAGCAGGGGGTGCCGGGCTTGTACGGTGCGGTGACTACGGGCATTCCTGGGCCTCCAAGCGATGGTCGTCCGCCGCGCGGACCGCCGGGGACGCGGCCTGCCCGGCCGCGCGGCCGACGGCCGTACACCGCCCACGATCGCCGCGCCTCCGCGATCCCGCCACCGGACGGGGTCCCGGCGGGTCGCCGCCCGCCGGGCGTTCACCGGCGGGGCGCGGGCGGTCACGGCGCGTGGTGGTGGCCGCCCGCGGTGTGGAACGGCTGCGCCTTGCCGCTCTGCGCGTAGTCCTTGAGCCGGACGAGCAGCTGCGCCCAGGTGCCGGCCACCATCGGCACGCCCTCCTCGCTGCCGGGCTGCCAGCCGCCGTGCCGCAGCAGCAGCCGGGTGCGGTGGCCGGGCCCGCCCTGCTCGTCGGACCGCTCGGCGAGGTCCCAGCTGATCCAGGTGCCGGCCCAGTGCGGCGGGAAGGCCCCGGCGTTCGTCCAGACCACCCGATCCGGGCCGGTGCGCTCGCGCCGCAGCCGGTAGGGCTCGGGGTCGCCGGGCACGCCGAGCAGCAGCAGGTCGTCCTCCCTCTCCACGTCGGTGGTCCACCAGGAGGTGAGGCCGTCGTGGGTGGTCAGCGCGGCCAGGACGACGGCGCGCGGAGCGGCGATGTCGAGCTCCAGGGCGATCTCGGCCATGGGTTCCGCCTTTCGGGCCTGCTGCTCCCCCCGGCGTGTCCGACAGGCCCACCATGGCACGCGGCCGGGGGCCGCGCGCCCCGGGCCTCAGCCGCCGGAACCGTACGTCGTCCGGTCGCAGATGTTGTCGTCGGCCGAGCGGGCGTCCTCGGTGACGCTGGTGGGCAGCGGGGTGGGCACGGCCGGGGCGGAGGGGGCCGCGGCGGAACCGCCGGTGGCACCTGGGGTGGCCGCCGCGCCGTTGGCCGCCGCGAAGTCCTTGCCGACGATCACCGTGACGCCCGCCGAGGTGCCGGGCTCGACGACCGCGCCGGGGAACAGCTCGGCGACCTTCTCGGCGTTCGCCTTCTGGCCCGAGCCGTACTGGACCATCGTGGTCGTGTACTTGAGGTTCTTCGCCGGGCCGACCGCGGTGGCGGTGAACTTGGCGGCCTTGAGCTGCTCGGTCGCCTTGGCGGCCATGCCGGGGGCCGTGGTGCCGGAGTAGACGGACACCTTGACGTCCTTGTTGGCGGTCCCGGTCGCGAGCGGGGAGGCGGCGGACACGGCGGCCGTGGTGGCCGTGGTGGCCCCGGTGTCCGGAGCGGCCGGGGCAGTCGGCGCGGCGGCCTCCGGGGGCTGCTCGCCGGTGGCGTTCTGGCCGTCGATGGTCCGGTCGGCCTTGAGGGTGTCGAAGAGCTTGTCGGCGTCCGGCTGGACGATGTCGAGTTCCTTGTCGACCTTGCGGAAGCGCCAGGGCAGGGTGACGAACTTGAGGTCGTGCAGGTCGATGTTGCGCAACGACAGGCCGAAGGACATCAGCTTGTCGGCGCTGTCGAGACCGGGGTCGACGGTCAGCGACTTGGTGGCGGCGTCGGCCAGCGGCAGCAGGTTCGCCGGATTGAGGCCCTGGCTCTTGATCTTGGAGGCCAGCGAACTGATGAAGGCCTGCTGGCGCTTCATCCGGCCGATGTCGGAGCCGTCGCCGATGCCGTGGCGCAGCCGGACGTAGTCGAGTGCCTGCTGGCCCTCCACCTTCTGCAGGCCCTGCTTCAGGACCACCGCGCCCTTCTTGCCGAGGTTCGGGTTGACGTCGCCCTCGTGGATGTCCTGCGGCAGGCAGACGTCGACCCCGTCGACCGCCTTGGTCATCGCCGAGAAGCCCGAGAAGTCGACCACCATGGTGTGGTCGACCCGGATCCCGGTGAGCTTCTCCACGGTGTTCTGGGTGCACGCGGGGTTGCCGTCCTCGGAACCGCCGGTGGAGAAGGCCGCGTTGAACCGCTGGCTCTTCTCGCCCTTGGTCCACGTGCCGTTGGGCAGCTTGCAGGGCGGGATGGCCACCATCGCGTTGCGCGGCACGGATATGCCCACGGCGTGCTTGTGGTCGGCGTAGACGTGCAGCAGGATCGTGGTGTCCGAGCGGGCGCCGCCCTCCTCGCCGCCACCGAGGTCGGAGTTGTTCTTGCCCCGGCTGTCGGAGCCGATCAGCAGGACGTTGACCGGCTTGTTGCCGGCCGCGTCGGCCTGTGCCTCCGGCGGGCGGTCCTTGGCCACCGCGTCCTGGTCGAAGGACTTGATGTTGCCGTTCAGCTTGTAGTAGATCAGCCCGCCGGTCCCCGCCATCAGCACGAGCACCCCGGCGGCGGACCAGGCGACGATCTTCTTGGCGCCCCACTTGGGCTTGCGGGCCGCCGCCCTGGCCGCGGCCCGGCCGCCGGGCGGTGCCACCGGCGGCCTGCCCTGGGCGGCCCGGCGGGCCTCGGCACGGCCGCCCGGCCGCGGCGGGGGCACCGCGCCGGCGTTCGCGCCGTCGGCCGTGAGCGCACCGGGCGCGTCGTCACCGCGAGCCGGGCCCTCGCCCCACTGACCTGACATGCGTGTACCTTTCACCGCCGGACAGCGCGCCCCCCTACATCCGGACGCGTTGCACACAGAGAGACGGACGGGGTCGCCCCGGGGTTGCACGTACGACGGTCGCAATAACCGATGAACGCCCCCGGGGTTGCGCCCCGCGCAGCCCCCACAGCGGATCCGTCGTCCCCCAACAGACCCGCTTTGGATCATACAAACTGTTCGTCAGATCAAGACGATCCGTCGACGCGGCGCACTCGCCCGCAACGGCGAAGGCCCGGGCGGAGGTGTCCGGCCCGGGCCTTCGTGTCGGTGGGGCGCCAGGGGCTCGAACCCTGAACCTACGGATTAAAAGTCCGCTGCTCTACCCATTGAGCTAGCACCCCGACACCGTGGACATCATGCCAGACCGGGCCGACGCGTGCGGCCGAATGCGGCCCGGCGGACGGCCCGGCGGACGGGGCGGCGGGCAGGGCTGCGGGCCCGGCTGCGGGGATGCCGGGCCCGGGCGTGACCGGGGTCACCTCCCGGCCGGCCCCCGGCCGGACGGGTCAGCCGCGCAGGCGGACCCCCGGGGCGCCGGGGCGCCGGTGCGTCATGAGCGGCCGGCTGACGGCGAACTCCCGGAACCGGCGGGCCGCTTCGGAGTGGTAGGCGGTCCGGTTCCAGACCAGCGTGAGCACCCGGTGACAGCCCGGGGCCTCCACGTGCACCCAGGCGACCGGGACGTGGGTGTCCGTGCCGGACAGCCGGGACATCGCCGGGATGAGGCCGACGCCGAGGCCGCAGCTGATCATGTCCTGGCTGGCCCCCGGCTCGTCCCCCTCGCAGGACAGCCGGGGGATGAGCCCTTCGGCCGCGAACAGCCGGTCCAGCAGCGCGCGTTGCCAGTGCCCTCGGCGGGTGGTGACGAACGGCTCGTCGGCGAGCTCGGCGATCGTCACGCTGCCCCGGCCGTCCAGCCGGTGCCCGCGCGGCACGGCCAGCAGCACCTCCTCCCGGAGCAGTTCGACGGACGCCAGGTCCGGGCCCGTGAGCGGCTGCGAGGCCACGCAGAAGTCGACCTCCCCGCCGCGCAGTTGGCGGTCCATCTCGACCGCGTTGGCCTGCGAGAGCCGCACCTCGGCCCCCGGGTGGGCGGCCCGGAAGGAGCCCATCAGATGGGTCACGGTCAGCAGGGTCTCGGAGGCGACGCCGACCCGGCCGAGCCCGCTCTCCCGGGCCTCGCGCAGCGCCCGGCACCCGGCGTCGAGCTCGCTCAGCGCGCGGTCGACGTGGCGCAGGAACACCGCGCCGTACTGGTTGAGCCGGATCCGCCGCCCCTGCCGGTCGAACAGCGGGGTGCCCAGGTCGGCCTCCAGCCGGGCGATGGTGCGGCTGAGCGAGGGCTGGGCGATGTTCAGCTCCTCGGCGGCGCGGCTGATGTGCTCGAAACGCGCGACGGCCTGGAAGTGGCGCAACTGCAGCAAATCCACGGTTCACCTCTGCTGATGCCTGGCGGGTTATCGGCACATAGCAAAACCGGTCTTGGAACGTATAAGCAATCATCACCTACCGTCGTCGGCGGGGTTCGTCGCACCGGTGGCGGGCAGCGATGCCCGCCACCTCGCACGTCCGTGGCGAGGAACCCGATCCCCCTCACCCTGCCCGTCCGCCGACCCGGAAGGTCGCCTCATGAGCGCTGCGGACCTGGCCCGACTCCAGTTCGCGGCCACCACCAGCGTGCACTGGCTCTTCGTCATCCTCACCATGGGGCTGGTGCCCCTGGTGGCGTTCATGCACACCCGGGCCGCCTTCACCCGGGATCCCGCCACCCGCGCGGTGCGCGAACGCATGACCCGGTTCTGGGGCCAGCTGTACGTCATCAACTACGCGGTCGGCATCGTGACCGGCCTCGTCATGGAGTTCCAGTTCGGACTCAGCTGGAGCGGGCTGAGCAAGTACGCCGGGAACGTCTTCGGCGCCCCGCTGGCCCTGGAGACCCTGGTCGCCTTCTTCGCCGAGTCCACCTTCCTCGGAATGTGGATCTTCGGCTGGGGCCGGCTGCACCGCGGTGTGCACGTCGCGCTGATCTGGCTGGTCGCGCTCACCGCGTACGCCTCGGCGTTCTGGATCATGGTCGCCAACGGCTTCCTCCAGCACCCGGTCGGCCACGAGGTGCGCTCCGGCGTCGCCTACCTGACCGACTTCGGCGCCCTGCTGACCAACTCCAACGCGCTGGTCGCGCTCGGTCACGTCGCGCTCGCCGCGCTCACCACCGGCGGCGTCTTCGTCGCCGGCGTCAGCACCTGGCACTTCGCCAAGGGCACCCGCGAGACCGCGCTGTTCCGCAGCTCGCTGCGGCTGGGCGTCTGGGTGGCCATGCTGTCCTCGTTCTTCGTGGTCGTCGTCGGCAACCTCCAGGTCCCGGTGATCGAGCGGACCCAGCCGATGAAGGCCGCCGTCCTGGAGGGCAGCGGCGTCGCCGAGGAGCAGGCACGGCTGGTCGCCCAGTACGGCCCCGGGGACTACGTGCCCTGGCAGGGCTGGGTGAAGGGCTCGATGGACCTGATGTCGGGCCTCGGCAACCTCGTCTCGACCATCACGTTCGTCGCCGTCTTCCTGCTGCTGAAGGACCTGCTGGTGCGCAAGCGCTGGCTCTGCTACCTGATGACCGCGCTCATCCCGCTGCCGTTCATCGCCTCCGTCGGCGGCTGGGTGGTGCGCGAGATCGGCCGGCAGCCGTGGCTCGTCTACGGCGAGCTGACCGTCGACGACGCGCTCTCCGACGTCGGCCGGGGCTCCCTGGTCGTGTCGTGCACGGTGTTCATCGCCGTCTTCGCCGCCCTCGCGGCGGTCAACTGGACGCTGATCACCCGCTTCGCCCGGCGCGGCCCGGACGGCGCCCAGCTCGGCGCCGGCGATCCGGCCGACGACGACCTGCCCGAGGCGGACGGCAGCGGCGAGACGCTGCCGGTCCCGGCCTTCTGAGCCGGCGAAGGGTCCCGCACCGAGATGAACTCCCCTGACGTGACGGAAGGTTGGGCCGCATGAGCCTGGAGACCCTCTGGCTGGCCCTGCTCGGGCTGCTGCTCGCCGGCTACTTCGTGCTCGGCGGCTACGACTACGGCGTGCAGATGCTGTCCCCGTTCCTCGGCGGCCCGCCCGCCGGGGAACGGGAACCGGAACGGGTACCGGAGCCCGGCACGCGCAACGCCGCGCTCGACGCGATCGCCCCGTTCTTCCTCGGCAACGAGGTGTGGCTGGTCGCCTTCGCCGGTGTGCTGTTCGGCGCCTTCCCGCACCTGGAGGGCAGCCTGCTGTCCGGCCTGTACCCGCTGGTCGTGGCGATCCTGGCGGGCCTGGTGCTCGGCAACGCCGCGGTCCAGCTGCGCGGCCGCTCCCGCGGCGCCCGGGCGCTGCGCCTGTGGAACGCCCTGGTGGTGTTCGGCGGCGCGCTGCCCGCGGTGTGCTGGGGCCTCGTGGTCGGCCTGCTGCTGCACGGTGTGCCCCGCCGGGCCGACGGCTCCTTCCACATCGGCCCCGGCGAGGTGTTCGCACCGTTCACGCTGCTCTGCGGGGCGGCCGCGGCGCTGCTCTTCGCCGGGCACGGCGCGGCCTTCGTCGCGCTCCGCTCCGAGCCCGCGCTCGCCGCCGCCGCCCGGCGGACGGGCTCGACGCTGCTCGCCGCGGCCGGCGCCGCGAGCACCCTCGCGCTGGTGCTCTCGCTGTTCGGGGCGGGCGCCTCGATGACCAGGACGGCCACCTCGGTGGTCCTGTTCGCGCTCCTCGCCGCCGCCCTCGCGGCCGGCTGGTGGTTCCTCGGCCGCGGCCGCGACGGCCTGGCGTTCAGCGCCACCTGCGCCGCGACCGCGCTGCCCGTGCTGCTGGTCGGGGCCGGCCAGTACCCGTACCTGCTGACCGCCTCCTCCGGGGCCGGGATGACCGTCGGCGAGGCCGCCGCCGACGGGGCCACGCTGAAGCTGCTGATCGGGTTCGGCGCGGTGGTGATCCCGCTGATCCTGGTGTACCAGGCCTGGAGCTGGTGGGCGTTCCGCGGCCGGACCGGCCTGCGCCACACCGGCTACTTCTGACCGTCCCCCCGCGGGCCGGCGGTCCACCGCCGCCGGCCCGCGCGATCCATCCGCACCGCACACCGGGCAGGCCCCGGGAGGGAGCAACGGGATGAAGCCGGCCGAACGCCGTCTGCGGCGCGAACTCCCGGTGGTGCGGCGCCACCTCACCACCTCGGCCGGACTGGCGCTGCTGGGCGCCGCCCTGGTCGTCGGCCAGGCCGTCCTGCTGGCCGGCCTGCTCGCGGACGGCTTCGCCGGACACGGCCCGCAGCTCCCCGCCCTGGCCGCCCTCGGCGCCGTCCTCACCCTGCGCGCCCTGCTCGCCTGGGCCCGCGGCGCGCTCGCCCAGCGCGCCGCCGCCGAGACCGGACGCGCCCTGCGCGAGCGCCTCGTCGGACGGCTGCGGCGCACCGGCCCGCGCCGGCTGGCCGCCCGGCGGCACGGCGAGACGGCCACCCTGCTCACCCGCGGCCTGGACGCCCTCGACCCGTACCTCACCGGCTACCTGCCCACCCTGGCCGCCACCGCCGTCGTCCCGCCCGCGGTGATCGGCTGGCTCTGGTGGACCGACTGGGCCTCCGCGCTGATCATCGTGGTCACGCTCCCGCTGATCCCGGTGTTCGGCGCGCTCGTCGGCCTGCACACCGCCCGCCGCACCGCCCGGCAGTGGCGGCTGCTCGCCCGGCTCGGCGGCCACTTCCTGGACGTGGTCGCCGGACTGCCGACGCTGCGCGCGTTCGGCCGCGAGCACCACCAGACGGGCGTGGTGCGGGAGATGGCCGACGCCCACCGGCGGGCCACCATGCGGACCCTGCGGGTGGCCTTCCTCTCCTCCCTCGTCCTGGAGACCGTCGCCACCCTGTCGGTGGCCCTGGTCGCCGTCCCGGTCGGCCTGCGGCTGCTGGCCGGCGATCTCGACCTGCGCACCGGCCTGGTCGTCCTCCTCCTCGCGCCCGAGGCCTACCTGCCGCTGCGCGCGGCGGGCGCGGCGTTCCACGACAGCGCCGAGGGCATCGCGGTGGCCGAACGGGTCTTCGCCCTCCTCGACGAGGAGGAGCCCGCGGCGGCGGGCCCCGTCGCCTCCGCCGTCCCCGACGGCCGGACGGCGCGGCTGTGCCTCGACGCGGTCACCGTCCACCACCCCGGCCGCGCCGCGCCCGCGCTCGACGCGGTCTCGCTCACCGTCCGCCCCGGCGAGCACCTCGCCCTGGTGGGCCCGAGCGGCGCCGGGAAGTCCACCCTGCTCGCGCTGTTCCTCGGCTTCACCGCCCCCGGCGCCGGCCGGGTGCTGGTCGACGGCGCCGACCTCGCCGGGCTCGACCCCGACGGCTGGCTCACCCAGGTCGCCTGGGTGCCGCAGCGCCCGCACCTGTTCGCCGCCAGCGTCGCCGACAACATCCGCCTCGGCCGCCCCGACGCGACCGACGTCGAGGTCCGCGCCGCCGCCCGGGCCGCCTGCGCCGACGGCTTCGCCGAGGCGCTCCCGCAGGGCTACGACACGGTGCTCGGCGAACACGGCGCCGGGCTCTCCGCCGGGCAGCGCCAACGCCTCGCCCTCGCCCGGGCGTTCCTCAAGGACGCGCCGATCCTGCTGCTCGACGAACCGACCGCCCACCTGGACCCGGAGAGCGAGGCCGCCGTGACCCGGGCCACCGCCGCGCTCATGCGCGGGCGCACCGCGATCGTGGTCGCCCACCGCCGCGGCCTGCTGCCGCACGCCGACCGGATCGTCACCGTCCGGGCGGGCGTCCTGCACCCCGCCCCGGCCGCCGAGGGGCTGGTCCTCTCGTGACCGCGCCCGCCGCCCGCGCCGGCTCCCGCACGGCCGCCCGCGCCGCGTCCCGCCCCACCGTGCGGCTGCTGCGGCACCTCCTGCCGCACTGGCGCCGGCTGCTGCCCGCCGTGCTCGCCGCCGCCGGCAGCGAGCTCAGCGGCGCCGCCCTGACGGCCACCGCCGCCTGGCTGATCACCCGCGCCGCCGAACAGCCGCCGCTGTCCGCCGTCGCCGTCGCCGTCGTCGCCGTGCGCGCCCTCGCCCTCGGCCGCGGCACCCTGCGCTACGCCGACCGCCTGCTCGGCCACGACGGCGTACTGCGCGCCGTCGCCGGCTTCCGCGCCCGGGTGTACGAGGCGCTCGTCCCGCTCGCCCCGGCCGGCACCCCGGCGTTCCGCGGCGGCGACCTGCTGACCCGTCTGGTCGCCGACGTCGACGCCGCCCAGGACCTGCTGCTGCGCGTCCTCGTGCCGGTCACCGCCGCCGTCGCGGTCGCGGCGGCCGCCACCGGCGCTGCCGTGGTGCTGCTGCCCTCCGCCGGACTCCTGCTCGGGGTGCTGCTCGCCGTGGCGGGCCTGCTGGTGCCCGCCCTGGTGCTCGCGCTGTCCCGCCGGGCCGGGCACGCCGAGAAGGCCGCCCGCGCCGAACTCGCCGCGCTCACCGTCGACCTGACCGAGGGCGCGGCCGACCTCGCGGCGTACGGCGCCCGCGGCCGCGCCCACCGGCGGGCCGTGGCCGCCGTCGACCGGATCGCCGCCCTGGAACGCCGCGCGGCGCTCACCACCTCGCTCGCCTCCGCCGTGATCCTGCTGCTCCAGGCCGCCGCCGTGGTCGGCGCCACCTGGCTCGGCCTGGACGCCCACGCCGACGGCCGGCTGCCCGCCGTCCGGCTCACCGTCCTCGCGGTGCTCGCCCTGGTCTCCTTCGACGCCCTGACCGCGCTGCCCGCCGCCGCCCGCCGGCTCTCCGGCGTCCGGGCCTCCGCCCGCCGGCTCGCCGACCTGCTGGACACCCCGCCCCCGGTCACCGACCCGGCCGACCCGGCCCCGCTCCCCGCCGACGGCCCGCTCGGCGTCGAGATCACCGGCCTGCGGGTCCGTCACCGCCCCGGCGGTCCGGCCGTCCTCGACGGCGTCAGCCTCCACCTGCCGCCCGGCCACCGGGTGGCCCTGCTCGGTGCCAGCGGCTCCGGGAAGTCCACGCTGGTCGCCGCGCTGATGCGGTTCGTCCCCTACGAGGCCGGCAGCATCCGGGTCGGCGGCCGCGAGCTGCGCGACTGCGCGGGCGACGACGTCCGCCGGGTGATCACCGGCATGACCCAGGACGCCCACGTCTTCCACACCACGATCCGGGCCAACCTGCTCCTGGCCCGCCCCGGGGCCACCGACGAGGACCTGCGCGAGGCCGCCCGCCGGGCCCGGCTGCTCGACTGGATCGAGTCCCTGCCCGACGGCTGGGAGACCGTGCTCGGCGGGGACGGCGCGACCGTCTCCGGCGGCCAGCGCCGACGCCTGCTGCTGGCCCGCGCCCTGCTCGCCGACCCGCCGGTCCTCGTCCTCGACGAGCCCACCGAGGGCCTCGACCCGGACACCGCCGCGGCCGTCCTCGCCGACGTCCTCGACGCCACCCGCGGCCGCACCACCCTGCTGGTCACCCACGACCACGCCGCCCTCGCCGCCGTCGACGCCGTCCTGACCCTCACTCCGGGGCCGGCCCCGGAGCGAGGGTGAGGCGGTCGGCGGTGTCCGACCGGGCCTCCCGGGCGGGGGGCCGCCCGGGGCCCGCCCGCTGATCCTGCGGCCCGGGCCGGGCCAGGCCTGGCCTGAGAACGGCCCAGGGCCACTTCCGTCCCGACGGAAGCCCTTCCACCGCCGCCGCCTCCGGCGCGCGGTCACCCAGGCCGTGGTCGCCGCGCTGCCCCACGGCGACATGCACCTCGTCACCCTGACCGACGGTGTCGTGTACGACAACGTCCGCTACACCAAAGGCACCTGGCAGGGCGCCGCGGTCGTCGGATCCGGCGCGGACGTGTCCCAGGTCGTCACCGCGGCCATGCCCAACGGCGAGATGCACCTGGAGACCCTCGCCGACTGACGCCCCGACGCGCCGCCCCTGTCGCGGGCACGGACCGTCGGCCGGCCCGCGGCAGGAGGAGAACGGGAGAAGCCCCCGGTCGAACCGTCGACCGGGGGCTTCGCGGTGGGCCGCCAGGGGCTCGAACCCTGAACCTACGGATTAAAAGTCCGCAGCTCTGCCAATTGAGCTAGCGGCCCGTGGCCCCGCCGGGTCGCGGCGGGCCGCCGTGATCCTACCCGGTGGGCCCGGAGTCACGCGTCCGGTGGGCGGTGGGTCCAGTGGGCGGCGCGCACCCGGCGCAGCCAGGCGTCGGCGGGGCGCTCGTCGGGGCGGTCGGGGAGGACGCCGGGGCGGTCGAGGCGCTCGGCGGCCGCCGCGAGGAGGCGGTCGGCGCGGGCCGGGTCCTCGGCGACGCGCTCGCCGAGGTCGCGGACCCGCTCGGGGTCGGGCAGCCGCACCAGGTTGCGGCCGGTCTCGTGCAGGTGGACGGCCTGGTCGAGGAGGCGGACCAGGTGGCGGGCGTGCTTGGCGGCCCGGGCGCGGGTGACCGGGTCGGAGGTGTCACGGGTCCGCAGCTTGCGCAACTGCTGGGTGGCGTAGCCGAGGTAGGCGGTGCGAACGGCCCGGGCGCCGAGGAGGGAGCGGCGGATCGCGATCAGCTCCTCGCCCAGCGGGGTGCGGACCTCGTAGAGCTCGTCGGGCAACCAGACCAGCTCGGAGGCGGTGGGGTTGCCGGCGAGCGCCAGCCGGCACCACTTGGCGGCCTCGTGCAGGGTGCGGTCGGGGGCGGTGGTGACGTGCGATTCGGCGGGGCGGTGCAGACCGTGGAAGTCCTCGGTCGGGGCCGCGAACAGGCCGAGCCGGTCGACGTCGGAGCCGGCGTGGGCCAGCCCGTAGGCGGTCGAGCCGACGATGCCGGAGAGCAGGACGGTGCCGGGCGGGGTGGACACGGATCGGGCTCCTCCCGTCGGCCGGTCACGGGATCCCCCGGGAGCGGGGGTCCGCCGGTACCGGGAGTCTGCCGGTCGGGGCGGCCGCGGGCCAGCGAATTCCCGGGGCCGGGGCACGGCGGAGCGCGGCGAGTAGGGTACGGAGCATGGCCACCGCACACGGTTCCGAGCAGCCCGACGTCGTCCTGATCACCGGTGCCGGACGCGGCATCGGCGCCGCCACCGCGCTGCTCGCCGGGCGGCGCGGATACCGGGTGTGCGTCAACTACCGGGCGGACGAGGCCGCCGCCGCCTCGGTGGTGGAGGCGGTCCGGGCCGAGGGCGGCACCGCGCTCGCCGTCCGCGCGGACGTCACCCGCAGCGCCGAGGTGGCCCGGCTGTTCGACACCGTCGACGCCGAGCTCGGGCCGCTCACCGCCCTGGTGAACAACGCGGGCACGCTGGAGCGGCAGTGCCGGCTGGAGGACATCGACGAGGCGCGGCTGAACCGGATCTGGGCCGCCAACATCACCGGTCCGTTCCTGTGCGCCGCGCAGGCCGTGCGCCGGATGTCCACCCGGCACGGCGGACGCGGCGGCGCGATCGTCAACGTCTCCTCGGCGGCCTCCCGGCTCGGCTCGCCCAACGAGTACGTGGACTACGCGGCGGCGAAGGGGGCCGTCGACTCGATGACGCGCGGGCTGGCCCTGGAGGTCGCCGCCGAGGGCATC
Source organism: Kitasatospora sp. NPDC058115 (assembly GCF_042884635.1). NCBI lineage: Bacteria > Bacillati > Actinomycetota > Actinomycetes > Kitasatosporales > Streptomycetaceae > Kitasatospora > Kitasatospora sp. NPDC058115. The sequence continues at coordinate 89,778 of NZ_JBHVTL010000023.1, read as the reverse complement.
CGGGTCAACGCCGTGCGGCCCGGCCTGATCCACACCGACATCCACGCCCTGGGAGGCGAGCCCGGCCGGGTCGACCGGGTCGCCCCGAACCTGCCGATGCGCCGCGGCGGCCGGCCCGAGGAGGTCGCGGAGGCGATCCTCTTCCTGCTGTCCCCGGCCTCCTCCTACAGCACCGGCGCCTTCCTGGACGTCTCCGGCGGTCGCTGACCGGACAACCGGAGTTTCCTTCCCCTGACCCGGTGGGCGACCGTACGGTGGTGGCCATGACCGACGACGTGCAGTCCGCCTTCATCGACATCCCCGGCGTGCGCAACTTCCGTGACGCCGGGGGCGTCGGTGCGCTCCGCCGCGGTGTGCTGTTCCGCTCCGGCTCCCTCCACACCCTCACGCCCGAGGGCGCCCTGCGGCTCAAGGCCCTCGGCCTGCGCACCGTCATAGACCTGCGCAGCAGCACCGAGATCACCGCCTTCCCCGACCTGCGGCACGATCTCGACCACGAGACGCTCAGCCTCCCCACCCTGCCCGCCAACCGGGAGGACACCGAGCGCCCCTGGCCGGAGGACCAGGCCGAGCTGTACCCGTTCATGGCCGCCACCGCCGGCCCGTCCCTGGTCGCCGCGATCCGCCGCCTCGGCGCCCCCGGCGCCCTGTCGGCCGTCGTCCACTGCGCCGTCGGCAAGGACCGCACCGGCCTCACCATCGCCGTCGTCCAGTCCCTGCTGGGCGCCTCCGAGGCCGACATCACCGCCGACTTCCTGCTCTCCAACACCGGCCTCGGCCTGCTGGACGGCCCCACCCCCTACATCGACGAGACCGGTGCCGAGCGGATCTCCCGCCCGGTCTCGGCGGAGCTCCTCACCTCGTCCTTCACCTGGATCCACGACCACCACGGCACCGTCCCCGCCTACCTCCGCGCCCACGGCGCCACCGAGGCCGAGCTCGACGCCCTGCGCTCCCAGCTGTCGGCGTAGGCCGGGCGGCGGGGCGGCAGGGCACGCGGGGGGGACTACCGGCGTTCCAGGTGCCACCACTGGGCCGGGGAGTCGGTGTCCTCCCACTGGTGGACGGGGGCCGTCGGGTCCTGGTCCTCGGCCGGGGCGGTGAGGGGCTTGCCGCTGACGAAGCTGGTGAGGGTGAAGGTGCCGGGCGCGTCGACGTGGTGCTCGACCAGCCACTCCTGCGCGCCGAAGGCGTTGGCGGACCACTGCTGGACGGGCACGCCGTCCTCGGTCGAGGCGCCGGTGACGTCCAGGCGCTTGCCGCCGGCGACGTTCTCGACGTGGAACAGCGCCCCGCCCCGGTGGACGGCGGTCAGCCGCCAGAGCTGGGCGTCCGAGCCGTCCTCGGCGCCGAGTTGCACCTTCACGCCGCTGCGGCGGCTGCCGCCGGGGACCTCCAGCAGCAGGCCGGTGGCGACGTTGCGGATCCGGTAGAGGCCGTCGGTGATCTCGTGGTCGGTCACCGGGTGAGTCTCCCACCCGCCACCGACAGCCCCGGGCCCTATGCTGCGGCGAATGGTGTTCGACCCTCATTCCGCGCAGGACGGCCGCCCCGGCGGGCCGTCGGACAGTCAGCAGTCCCCGCTCGCCCGGGCAGTGGGTGCCCTGGAGGCCGCCGTGGCCGCTCCGGCGGACGGACCGGACGGGGGTGAGCGGTTCGAGGCGGCGCTGCGCCTGGTCGGCGGGACGCTCGGGCCCGCCGGGGAGGCGGAGTCGGCGGCCGTCGGCCCCCGGCTGGCGGCCCTGCTCACCGACACCCCGCCGTTCCCCCGGGCGCACCTGGCGATGATGGTCGGCGCCTGTGTGGAGCGCGGCGCCGACCCGGTGGCCTGCGCCGGCCCGGTGCTCGCCGGGCTGCGCGAGGCGCTGACCGGGGCGCTGCTGCTGCTCGACCGGTGGGCCGAGGACGCCGGGGACGCCCTGCCGGACCCCGACCGGGACGATCCCGGCCCGGTCCACGCCCGGCTCGCCGGGGACGGGCGCGCGGGCTCCCGGCACGCCCACCGGGCGGTGGCCGGCTGGTGGACGCTCGACCTGTGGCAGCGGGCCGCGTTCGCGCTCTGCACGCACGCCGCCGTGCGCCGCTCGGCCCGCGCCGAGGGGGTGGCGGAGGTGCTCGGCGAGCTGATCGACCGCTACCGCGAGCGGTCCGAGCAGCACGACCTCAAGGGCCTGCGGTACCTGGCCGCGGCCCTCGACGACGAGCCGCTGCTCGTCCTGCACCGGCCGAGCGGCACCGGCTACCTGCTCCGGATGGACGGCCTGACCGACAACTTCCAGCTGCACACCCTGCTCGCCGAGGTCCTGATCGGCGGCGGCCACCTGCCCGGGCCCCGCCCCGACCCGGAGGTGGTCGCGCTCAGCCGCACCGCGTGGCTGGACGGGCGCCGGTTCATCGCGACGGGGGCGTTCAACCTGGTCGCGCCGGACGGCGGTTGGATCTGGAACGAGGGCATGCCGGAGTCCATCCCGGTGGTGGACGGCGTACGGACCCTCGTCCTGGACCCGCAGCCGTACGAGCGGAGCTGGGCGGCCGGGCGGTTCGTCGAGCAGGTGCCCGGCGACCTGCGGCTGGAGCGGGTCCTGGCCCCGGAGGAGGCCGCGGCCCGGCTGGCGGCCGCGGCGCCCGCGCTGTCCTTCGAGCAGGCGGCGCGGTAGCCGAGCGGGCGGCGCGGTGGCCGAGCAGGCGGCGCGGTGGCCGGCCCGACGGCGGCGGGCGGGGGCCCGGGCGGGCCGGCGGAGGCGGCGGGTTATGGTCGAAAGCCCCGGGGGAACCCCGGGAACCCGCCGCGGATCCGCACCGGACCCGCCGAGGAGTGGAGTCGACGATGGCGAGGATCCCGAACGCGCTCGCGAGCACCGCACCGGCCGCGCTGACCGCCGCGAGCGGCCTGGTCGGCGGCTACGGCGTCGCCCGGTGGACCGGGAAGCGGCAGCTCGGCGGGGCGGTGCTGGCGGTGGCCGGCGCGGGCGCCGCCGCGCAGTGGCACCGGCGCTCGGGAGCGCCCGCCGCGGCCGCGCTGACCGGGCTCTACGTGGCGGCCTTCGGCGGCTCGCACCCGCTGGCGAAGAAGATCGGCGCCTGGCCCTCGGTCCTCGCCGTCACCGGGGTGGTGACCGCCGCCTCGGCGCTCACCTCGGCGCTGGTGACCCGCAAGGACTGAGGGCGGGGCGCCTACCCGCCGAACCTGGCCTCGAAGGCGGCCCGGTTGGGCGAGACCGGCGTCCGGTCCCAGACCGCGAAGACCACCCGGTCGAAGGCCGCGCCGTACCGGGCGAGCGCGTACGCGAAGGCCTCCGCGACCTCGGCCGGGTCGTTGCGGAACACTCCGCAGCCCCACGCCCCGAGCACCAGCGCGCGCACCCCGTGCCGGGCGGCCACCGCGAGCACCCGCTCGGCCCGCTCGGCGAGCACGCCCCGCACGTCGACGCCCCCGGGCGTGCGCAGGGCGAGCTGGCCGGCGTTCGGCGCCGGCGAGGTCAGGAAGGTGACCGGGTAGGGGCGCGCCAGCAGCCCGCCGTCCTCGCCCCGCACCACCGGCACATCGGGCGAGACGATCACCCGGTGGCTGTACCGGAGGTCGGTGGAGGCCCGGTGCGCCTCGTAGTAGTCCGGCGCCTCCAGCAGGCAGGTGTACAGCAGGGCGCTGCGGCAGAGGTCCTCCTCCTGGGCGCGGGCGCCGCGCAGGTAGCCGCCGCCGGGGTTGCGCGCGGAGGCGAAGTTGAGCACCCCGACCGTTCCGGCGCCCGCCCCGGCCAGTCGGCGGGCCGCCTCGATGCTGCCCTCGGCCGTCACCTCGACGGTGGCCGGGTCCGCCACCGGACCAGGGCCGCCGGCCGCGAGCAGCGCGTCCAGCGCGGCCGGGTCGTAGGACACCGTGCCGGCCCGCGCCGCCGTCAACCGCTCCGCCACCTCGACGAGTTCACCCCCGGCCGCGCGGAAGTCCCCCCGTTCGACGATGCCCTCGTTCACCGTCGCCACCTCACGCAGTCTGCTGCTCATGCCGCCGACCGTAGGGGACGGGGGAGGCACCGCGCCACTGGTTATTCTCGGTTGCAGAACAACAGTGCCGGCGCGGACGGCGACGGGCCCGCCCCACCGGAGTGGAACGGGCCCGTCGCGGGTGCGTCAGGTGCTACGCGGCGTCAGTGCCACGCGGCGTCAGTTCTTCCAACGCGGCTTGCGGTCGTCGCGGTTGAAGCCGGAGTTGAAGCCACCGGAGCGGCCGCCGCGGTCGTCGCGGTCACGGTTGAAGCCACCGGACTGCGGACGGCCGCCGGAGCGGTGGTCGTCGCGGCGGGCGAACGGACGGTTGTTGCTGCCGCCGCGCTCGTCGCGGTCACGGCCGAAGGAGCGGTCGCGGTCGCCGAAGGAACGGGCCGGGCGGTCACCGAAGGAACGGCCACCGCGGTCGTCACGGTCGCGGTTGAAGCCGCCACGGTCACGGTCACCGAAGGAACGGCCACCGCGGTCGTCACGGTCGCGGTTGAAGCCGCCACGGTCACGGTCACCGAAGGAACGGCCGCCACGGTCGTCACGGTCGCGGTTGAAGCCGCCACGGTCACGGTCACCGAACGAACGGCCACCGCGGTCGTCACGGTCACGGTTGAAGCCGCCACGGTCACGGTCACCGAACGAACGACCGCCACGGTCGTCACGGTCACGGTTGAAGCCGCCACGGTCACGGTCACCGAACGAACGACCACCGCGGTCGTCACGGTCACGGCCGAAGGAACGGCCGCCGCGCTCGTCACGGTCACGGTTGAACGGGCGGTCGCCGCGGTCGCCGCGGTCACGGTTGAACGACGGACGCTCGGTGCGCGCCTCGCGGTACGACGGGGTGCGCTCCTCGGTCACCGCGGCCGGCTCGGCGGCGGCCGCCGGGGCGGCGGTCTCGTCGGCGGCGGCACCCTCGGCCGTCCCGGCCTCGGCGGCCGGGGCCTCGTCCTCGATGCCCAGCTCGGCGCGCTCGCGCGCGGCCCGCGCGGCCAGGCGGTCGGCCTCGTCGCGCAGCTCGCCGGCGCGGCGCTGGGCGCGCTCCAGCTGGCGGGTCATGTCGGCGACCTCGCGCTCGGCGGCGCCGGCGATGTTGGCCGCGCTCTCCGCCTGGACCTCGACCAGCGAGCGGGCGCCGGTGATCCGGGCCACCTCGGCGTCGAAGGCGTGGTCGAGGATGTGGCGGCTGGCCTCCACGCCCGCGTCCTCCATCAGGCGGAAGACGCCGCGGCGCTGGTGCGGCAGCACCAGGGTGACGACGGTGCCGGAGCGGCCGGCCCGGGCGGTGCGGCCGGAGCGGTGCAGGTAGTCCTTGTGGTCGCCGGCCGGGTCGACGTTGAGCACCAGGTCGATGCCGTCGACGTGGATGCCGCGGGCGGCGACGTCGGTGGCGACGACGACGTTGACGTAGCCGTCCTTGAAGTCGCCGAGCACCCGGGTGCGGGCGCCCTGGGTCATGCCGCCGTGCAGCGCGTCGGCCTTCACGCCGGCCTCGACGAGCTGCTCGGCGACGCGGTCGGCGCCCATCTGGGTGCGGACGAAGATGATCGTGCGGCCCTTGCGGGCGGCGATCGCGTTGGTGATCGGCGCCTTGTCCTTGGGCTTCACCACGAGGATGTGGTGGGTCATGGTGGTGACGGCACCGGCCGACGGGTCGACCTCGTGGGTGACCGGGCTGTTCAGGTAGCGCTTCACCAGGGTGTCGATCTCGTTCTCCAGGGTGGCGGAGAACAGCAGGCGCTGGCCGCCGGCCGGCACCTGGTCGAGGATCTCGGTGACCTCGGGCAGGAAGCCCATGTCGGCCATCTGGTCGGCCTCGTCGAGGACGGCGACCTGGACGTCGTCGAGCTTGGCCGAGCCGCGGTTGATCAGGTCGCGCAGGCGGCCCGGGGTGGCGACCAGGACGTCGACGCCGCGCTCCAGCGCGTAGATCTGGTTCGACATCGAGGTACCGCCGCAGACGACCTTGAGGCGCTGGCCGAGCACCGAGCCGAACGGCTCCAGGGCGTCGGCGACCTGCATGGCCAGCTCGCGGGTCGGGACCAGGATCAGGCCGCGCGGGTGCTTGGCGCGGGTGCGCTCGCCGTCGGCGAGGCGGGTCAGCAGCGGCAGGCCGAAGCTGAGGGTCTTGCCGGAGCCGGTGCGGCCGCGGCCGAGCACGTCCTTGCCGGCCAGGGCGTCCGGGATGGTCGCAGCCTGGATCGGGAACGGGGTGGTGACGCCGCGCTTGGCGAGGGCACGGACGACCTCGTCCGGCAGGCCCAGGTCGCCGAAGGTGATGGTCGGCTCGGCGTCGGCCTCGGCGGCCTCGTCGGCCGCGTCCTCGGCGGCCTCGGCGTCGGTGGCCTCGGCGGCGGTGTCGGTGTCCTCGACGGCGTCGACGGCGGCGATCAGCTCGGCGTCGGCCTCGGCGGGAACGGTGGTGGTGGCATCGGCGGCGGACTCGCTCGCGGGCATGGCGAAGCGGGCGTCGTCAACGAGAGACATGCAAAACCTTCCGGAAGTGGCACGCGCCAAAGTCCGGGGTTCTGTTTCACAACCGCCTCTATGCGGTCAGCCACGGATCGCCGGAACGCGCCAAGGGCGCCAGATGGGAGTAGGGCGCCAGTCAAATGGATCAAACGAACGATCTACCACCATAGACGAGCCTGGGGATCGGAGGCAAATGCCCTGGCCAGGCTGCGGATCGGCGCTCAGTGGCCGCCCGACGCACCCGAGCTGGGGGGCGCGGTGGTGCTCGGGGCGGGGGTGGGCTCCGGAGCCGTGGTGGCGGTCGGGGCGGGGGTGGTGTGGCCGGGTTCCGGGGAGGACGGGCGCCCGGTCGGGCTGGCCGCCGGGGCGGACGCCGTCGTGCCGCCGGAGCCTCCCCCGGTGCCGCCCGTGGCGGCCCCGGCGCCGCCGGACGGGTGGCCGCTGCCGCCCGCGCCGCCGCCGCTGCCCGCCGCGCCCCCGGACGGCCCGCCGGTGGCGGCGCCGGCGGCTCCCGGGCGGGGCGCGGGGCTGGTGTTCGCGCCACCGGCGCCGCCGGTCACGCCGGGCGCGGACTCGCCGGTGGCCGCCGCCGGGACCGGCTCGATGCCGGCGGGCGCGCCGTTCACGCCGCCCCCACCGTTGCCGCCGCCCGCGCCCGCCGCACCGTTCACGCCTCCGCCCGCCTCACCGGGGGCCGCGTTCGTCCCCCCGGCCGGCGCGCTCTGCGCCTGCGCGCCCGCCGCCCGCTCCGAGCGCCCGGCCGCGACCCCCGGGTGGCCGGCGCCGCTCGGCGAGGCCGAGGCGGTCGTCCCGGGCCTGGTCGGCGTCCCCGCCTGGCCGACCGGCACCACACCGTGCCGCTCGTCCGCGCCCGGCCCGACCGACATGCAGCCGGTCAGCCCCAGCCCGGCCACCGCCAGGACCGCCGCGCCGCGCACCACGGCACTCCGGACCACCGCCGTGTCCCGCTCCGTCACCGCACGCACCACCCGCACCGCACGCATCGCCGCCACCGAGTCCCTCTCCTGCACCCGCCCCGCCCCGGCCGCCCACCCACGCGCACGGCCACCCTTGCGGGTGTCCAACGCCCGCCCGGGGCGCGCGGACACGGGTGGCACGGCCGGAAGCACCCGGACGGGCACCGCAGGAGCGCCGGACGAGCGCCCGCAGGAGCCCGGGCCGCCCGCGTTCAGCCCCAGAGCGCCGCGGCCAGCTCCGCACCCGCGTACACCGCCGCCAGGCCCGCCGCGACGCTGCCCGCCACGTTCGCCAGCGCGTACCGCCCGGCCCCGCCGACGGCCAGCCGCAGCGTCTCGTACGAGAACGTCGAGTACGTGGTCAGCGCCCCGCACAGCCCGGTCCCGAGCAGCAGCTGGACGTGCGAGGACGCCGCGCCGGCCGCCACCGCCCCGGTCACCAGCCCGAGGACCAGGCAGCCGGACACGTTCACCACGAAGGTCCCCCACGGGAACACCGAGTCGTGCCGGGACTGCACGGCCCGGTCGGTCAGGTACCGCACCGGCGCGCCGACCAGCGCCCCGGCCACCACCAGCAGCCAGTTCACGCCGCCCCGCCCTCCTCCGCCGCCCCGGCCGGCCCCGGTCCGCCGGGGCGTCCGGCGTACCGGAGCACCTCGCACCGCTCCAGGGTCACCAGCCCCTCCACCGCCAGTCCCTCCAGCTCGGGCAGGAACGCCCGCACCCGCTCCTCCGTGTCCACGATCACCACCGCCACCGGCAGGTCCTCGCTCAGCGACAGCAGCCGCGCCGTGTGCACCATCGAGGACGCGCCGAACCCCTCGACCCCCCGGAACACGCTCGCCCCCGCCAGCCCGGCCGCCCGCGCCCGGTGCACGATCTCGCTGTACAGCGGGCGGTGCCGGCACCGGTCGTTCTCGCCGACCAGCACCGTCAGCCGCAGCGCCGGTCCGCCCAGCCGGGGCCGCCCCGCGCCCGTCACACCGGCCGCCCGGGCCCGCGCAGCAGCAGACGGCGCGTCACCGCGGCCGCCGCCCAGACCGCCGTCAGCGCCGCCACCAGGGTCAGCCCCAGGTACGCCACGGCCGGTCCGGGCCGCCCCTCCTCCAGCAGCCGGCGGACGTCCACCGCGTACGTCGAGAAGGTCGTGAACCCGCCGAGCACGCCCGTGCCGAAGAACGGCCGCAGCAGCGGATGGGCCGGCCGGCCCTCGGTGACCACCACCAGGAAGACCCCGATCACGGCGCACCCGACCACGTTCACCAGCAGCGTCGTCCACGGGAACACCGAGGGTCCGGTCGTCCACAGCAGCCCCGCCCCGTACCGGGCCGTCGCCCCCAGCGCTCCGCCGACGGCCACCACCGCCACCGCCGGCCCCTGCCCGCGCAGCACCGGCGGACGCCGCCGGGCCGTCCCGGCCGCCGCACCGTCCGCCACCAAGTCCTCCGAGGTCGCCACAGACCCATGAAACACCGGCCCCGACCGCCTGGCACACCGTCACCGCAGACCCGACAATGAACCGGTGGAGATGACCCGGGAAGAGTTCGAGGTACTGGTCGCCGACGCGCTCGACCGGATCCCGCCGCAACTCGCCGCGATGATGGACAACGTCGCCGTCTTCGTCGAGGACGAGCCCGACCCCGCCGACCCGGAGCTGCTCGGCCTCTACGAGGGCACCCCGCTCACCGAGCGCGGCGAGTGGTACGCGGGCGTCCTGCCCGACCGGATCATCGTCTACCGCGGCCCGACCCTGCGCCTGTGCGAGGACCGCGAGCAGGTCGTCGAGGAGGTCCGCACCACGGTCATCCACGAGGTCGCCCACCACTTCGGTTTCGACGACCACGAGCTCGACGAACTCGGCTGGTCCTGACCCCGCCGCCCACCCGGCCGAAACCCGTTTTGGCGTTCGGCCCCGCATCCCATATGCTTCTCGACGTCCCCGAACGCTGGAAACAGCCGGACAGGCCGCAAGCCCTCATCGTCTAGTGGCCCAGGACGCCGCCCTTTCAAGGCGGTAGCACGGGTTCGAATCCCGTTGGGGGCACGCAGTACCGTAGTAAAGTGTTGTGCCGCAAGACCTGAGTGGTTCGCCACTCCAAGGTCCCGTGGAGCAGTTGGTTAGCTCGCCACCCTGTCAAGGTGGAGGTCGCGGGTTCAAGTCCCGTCGGGATCGCTCGTCTCGCAAGAGACGGTGCAGTACGGCCAGGTAGCTCAGTTGGTACGAGCGTCCGCCTGAAAAGCGGAAGGTCGCCGGTTCGACCCCGGCCCTGGCCACAGGTGCCTGAGAAGGCGGGAAGGCCCCGGAGAGATCCTCTCCGGGGCCTTCCGCGTGTCCGGGGCACGCCCGGCCTCCGCCCGGCCTCCGCCCGGGCTGCCGGACGGGTCGGGCGGGTCGGGCGTGCCCCGGTCCCGGGCGGTCAGCTGTCCAGCCACCCCCCGTCGGCGGCGATCAGCGAGCCGTCGGCCGCGTAGAGGCGGAGTTCGGCCGGGATGCCGCGCTTGGCGACGGCGATCCAGCGGGCCTCGGAGTCGCCGAGCGCGAGGATGGCCGGCTCGGCGGTGACGCCGTCGCGCCACCGGATCTCGGCGCGGGCGACACCCGGGCCGATCAGTCCGGCCTGGGCCCGGGGGACGTGGAACAGCGGGTCGGCCTCGCCGTTCTTGGACTGGGCGCCCAGCCAGACCTTCGGGAACTGCTCGCCGGGGGCGTGCACGAAGCCCGCCGGGCCGCCCGGCGGCGCGATCAGGGCGTCGGCGGGAGTCGCCAGCCGCCGGCCGTCCAGGACGTAGTAGAAGACCACGCGGTCCGCGTCCGGGCGCCCGTACTGGTCGACGTAGTCCGCGGTCGGCGCCGCCCCGGTGTAGCCGGCCGAGGCGTCCTCGGCCCAGATCAGCCGGGCCTGCTCGTGGATCCGCTCCGCGCCCGGGGCCGGCCACAGGGCCGCGACGACGCTCCACGGCTTGCCGTCCACGGTGCCGGAGAGCACCTGGATCCGGGCCGGGTCCAAGGGGTCGCGGGGATCGTGCTGCGGGGCGGCCGCGGCGCCCGGGGCGGCGCCCGGCACCAGGACCGCCGAGACGCCGGCGGTCGAGACCGTGACCGCCGCGGTGCCGGCCGGACCGCCCGCTCCGCCGCCCACCCCGCCCTGCACCGCCGCGACGCCCCCCGCCACCGCGACCAGGGCCAGCGCCAGCGCCGCGCCCAGCGACGTCCGCCGCCGGGCCACCCTCCGCCGGCCGCCGGCCAGCACGGCCTCGTACGGCGCCGGGCCGCTCTCGACCGTCCCCGCCAGCCCGGACAGCGCCCGGGCCACCTCCTCGCCGCCCTCGGCCGCCGCGTCCGCGGGCGTCCCGTCGTGGTTCATGCCGCACCTCCGATGCTCGTCGTGCTGATGAGTGAGGAGAGCTCGCGCAGCTTGGCGATGCCCTTCGACGCCTGGCTCTTGACCGTGCCGACCGAGCAGCCCATCGCGGCGGCGGCCTGGGACTCGCTCAGGTCCTCCCAGTACCGCAGCACCACCGCCTGGCGCTGTCCGGGCGGCAGCGTGCCGAGGGCCGCCAGCAGGGCGGCCCGGTCGTCCAGCCGCGCGAAACCGTCCGGACCGGTGCGCTCCGGCACGGCGGTGACCAACTGCTCCGGCACCCGGCGCCGGAAGCGGCGGGCGTGCTCGTTGACCACGATCCGGCGCACGTAGGCGTACGGCTCGTCAGCCCGGGTGACCCTCCCCCAGGCGGCGTAGGTCCGTTCCAGCGCGGTCTGGACCACGTCCTCCGCCAGGTAGCGGTCCCCGGTCAGCAGGAACGCCGTCCGGATCAGACGTGGCCAGGCCCCGGTCACGAACGCGTTGAACTCCGCGTCCCGCTCGGCCTTCTTGGCTCCCATGAGCACCTCCTCACCCCACCAGAGCCCACGACGGCCCCGGACCGTTGCCGGGAACGCCGACGGCCGGCCCGGGAGGACCGGCCGAACGGGCAGAACGGGAGGTCAGGGCCTCCGCGGACCGGATCAGCGGCTGTCGCCGGAGGCCCTGGTCATGATCTCCAGATTGTGGCCGCTCGGGTCCTCGAAGTAGGCGCCGCGGCCGCCGGACCAGGCGTTCACCCGGCCGGGGCGGCGGTGGAAGGGGTCGGCCCAGTAGGTGAGCCCGCGCTCCCGGACCCGGCCGAGGACGGCGTCGAACTCCTCCTCGCCGACCAGGAAGGCGTAGTGCCCGGTGGGGACCGGGCCGTCGACCCGCATCACGTCCAGGGCGACGTCGTTGGCGAGCCGCACGACCAGGAACGGCTCGCTGCGCACCAGGGCGGGGAGGCCGAGGACCTCGGCGAGGAAGCGGGCGGTCTCCTCCTCGTCCCGCGCCGGGACGATCGTGTGATCGAGCTGAACAGCCATGGAACGTTTCCCTCCTGGGCCGGCGGACGTCTGCCGAGCGTAGGACTTCAAGTCCGCTTCACATCAAGCGCGCCCGAGCCGGGCCATGAGCCGCGCGGCGGGACGTACCGCGTCGCGCGGGGGCGGTCGGCTGCTCTTAGTACCTTTTCATCATCAGATCGACACAACTACGATGACGTCCTGTGGGCATGATCGATCGTCATCTCCAGATCTGCGTCATCGGCGCCGGTCCGCGCGGCCTCTCGGTACTGGAGAGACTCTGCGCCAACGAACGAACCGGGCCCGGCGGGGCCACCGTCACGGTGCACCTGGTGGATCCGGCGCTCCCCGGCCCCGGCCGGGTCTGGCGCACCGACCAGTCCCGGCACCTCCTGATGAACACGGTGGCCTCGCAGATCACCGTGTACACCGACGACAGCGTACGCATCGAGGGCCCGGTCGAACCCGGTCCGAGCCTGTACGAATGGGCCCGATCGCTTGCCCGGGAGGGCCGTTCTCCGGACCACCCGGCCCGCCACGACGACGTGACGCTCGCCGAGGCCGCCGCGCTCGGCCCGGACACCTACCCGACCCGCGCCTTCTACGGGCACTACCTGCGCGACGCCTTCCGGGCCGTGGTCGCCGCCGCACCGCCCACCGTCACCGTCCGGGTGCACCGCTCCCGGGCGGTCGCGATGGCCGACGCGCACGGCTTCCCCGGCGGCCCGCAGGGCGTCCGGCTGGAGGACGGCACCCGGCTGAACCGGCTGGACGCCGTCGTGCTCGCCCAGGGCCACGTCCCCGCCCGGCTCACCGCGCGCGAGGAGCGCACCGCCGGCCTGGCCCGGATCCACCACCTCGACTACGTCACCCCCGCCAACCCCGCCGACGTCCACGTCGCCGCCCGCCCCGGCCAGAGCGTCCTGCTGCGCGGCCTCGGCCTCAACTTCTTCGACCACATGGCGCTGTTGACGCTCGGCCGCGGCGGCCGCTTCGAACGGGTGGAGGGCACCCTGGTCTACCGGCCCTCCGGCGCCGAGCCGAAGCTCTACGCCACCTCCCGGCGCGGCATCCCGTACCACGCGCGCGGCGAGAACGAGAAGGGCGCCCACGGGCGCCACCTGCCCCGGCTGCTCACCACCGAGGTGGTCGCCGAACTGCGCGAACGCACCCGCAAGGGCGAGTCGGTGCGCTTCTCCGCCGACCTCTGGCCGCTGGTCTCCCGCGAGGTGGAGGCCGTCTACTACGGCGCGCTGCTCACCGCCGGGGGCCGCGACGCCGAGCGCGAGGCGTTCACCGACCGGTTCCTGACCGCCGCCGACCCGGCCGCGGTGCTGGACGCGTACGACGTCCCGCCGGACCGCCGGTGGTCCTGGGAGCGGCTCTCCCGCCCGTACGCAGGCCGGGAGTTCGCCGACCGCGCGGACTTCCGCGACTGGCTGCTCGGCCATCTGCGCCAGGACGTCGCCGAGGCCCGGGCGGGCAACATCAGCGGCCCGCTGAAGGCCGCCCTGGACGTGCTGCGCGACCTGCGCAACGAGATCCGGCTGGCGGTCGACCACAGCGGCATCGAGGGCGCCTCCTACCGGGACGACCTGGACGGCTGGTACACCCCGCTGAACGCGTTCCTGTCCATCGGCCCGCCGGCCGAACGGATCGAGCAGCTGATCGCGCTGATCGAGGCCGGCGTGCTGGAACTGCTCGGCCCCGGCACCGAGATCAGGATCGACCCGGTCGACCCGGCGTTCACCGCGCACTCCACCACCGTCCCCGGCCCGCCGGTCCGGGCCTCGGTGCTGGTCGAGGCCCGGCTGCCGGAACCGGACCTGCGCCGCACCGACGACCCGCTGCTGCGCCACCTGCTGGACACCGAGCAGTGCGCCGCCTACCGGATCCCCGGCGAGTCCGACGGCGGCTACCAGACCGGCGGACTCGCCGTCACCGAGCGGCCCTACCGGCTGCTGGACGCGCGCGGCCGGGCGCACCCGCGCCGCTTCGCGTACGGCGTGCCGACCGAGTCCGTGCACTGGGTCACCGCCGCGGGCATCCGCCCCGGCGTCGACTCGGTGACCCTGGGCGACTCCGACGCCATCGCCCGCGCGGTGCTGGCGCTCTCCCCCGCGCCCGAGTGGCCCGCGGTGCCGCCGCCGCGCGACGGCGGCGAGGGCACCGACGGCGCCGCCGGGACGTTCCCGCTGCACGGGACCGGCGGCACGGGCGGGACCGGCGGCACCGGCCGGCCCGGCCCCGCCCGGACCGGCGGAACCGACGAGACCGACGAGACCGAACCGAGAGGCGTCGTCGTATGACCGACCAGCACCCCGACCCGGCCGGGGCGGACACCGACTCCGGACTGCTCTCGCCGGTCCGGGCCGGCACCCCGGTCGAGGCCGCCGTCTCCGACCGCGCCTGGCTCCAGGCCATGCTGGACGCCGAGGCCGCGCTGGCCCGCGCCCAGGCCGGGCTGGGCACCGTGCCCCCCGCCGCGGCCGCCGCGATCACCCGGGCCGCCCGGGCCGAGCACTTCGACGTCCGCGCCCTCGCGCTGGCCTGCCGGGAGACCGCCAACCCGGTGGTCGGCCTGGTGCAGGCGCTGAGCCGGGTGGTGGCCGCCGAGGACCCGGCCGCCGCCGAGTACGTGCACCGCGGTTCCACCAGCCAGGACGTCCTGGACACCGGCGCGATGCTGGTCGCCGCCCGGGCCCTGCGGCTGGTCCGGGCCGACCTGGACCGCACCGCCCGCGCGCTCGCCGCGCTGGCCGCCGAACACCGTGACACCCTGCTGGCCGGCCGCACCCTGGCGCTCCAGGCGGTGCCCACCACCTTCGGCCTCAAGGCGGCCGGCTGGCGGCAGCTGGTGCTGGACGCCGACCGCCGGCTCGCCGCCGTCCTGGCGGACGGACTGCCGGTCTCGCTCGGCGGCGCCGCCGGCACCCTGGCGGGCTACCTGGAGTACGCCCGGCTGGACGGCCCGGACCCGGACGTCGAGGCCGGCGACTACCTGGACCGGCTGGCGGAGGCCTTCGCGGCGGAGACCGGCCTGGCCCGCCCGGCGCTGCCCTGGCACGTGCTGCGCACCCCGATGGCCGACCTGGCCGCCGCGCTGGCCTTCACCACCGGGGCGCTCGGCAAGATCGCGGTGGACGTGCAGTCGCTGACCCGCACCGAGGTCGGCGAGGTGACCGAACCGGCCGTGACCGGGCGCGGCGCCTCCTCGGCGATGCCGCACAAGCGCAACCCGGTGCTGTCCACCCTGCTGCGCAGCGCCGCCCTCCAGGTGCCGGTGCTGGCCGCCGGGCTGACCCAGTGCCTGGTCACCGAGGACGAGCGCTCCGGCGGGGCCTGGCACGCCGAGTGGCTGCTGCTGCGCGAGTGCCTGCGGCTGACCGGCGGCGCCGCGCACACCTCGGCGGAGCTGGCCGAGGGCCTGCTGGTCCGCCCGGAGCGGATGCGGGCCAACCTGGAGCTCACCGGCGGGCAGCTGGTCTCCGAGCGGATCGCCGCGCGGCTGGCGCCGAAGCTGGGCAAGGCGGAGGCCAAACGGCTGCTGACCGACGTCTCGCTGACCGCCGACCGGGAGGGCCGGGCGCTGGCCGAGGTGCTCGGCGAGCGGCCGGAGCTGGCCGGGCACTTCACCCCGCGGGAGATCGCCGCGCTGTGCGACCCGGCCGGGTACACCGGCGCGGCCGGCGCCCTGGTGGACCGGGCGCTGCGGGCCTGAGCGCGCCTCCCGCGGACCGCCCCGGCCCCCGCCCCAACAGTCCCGCGCGCCCCGGGTGATGACGGCCGGTCACCCGGGGCATAGGCTGCCGGCCGTGGACGAACTGACCTTCCGCGCGAAGGACCGGTACCACTGGTCCTGGCCTTTCGCCGTCGTGGCCGGGATCGCCGTGGCCGTCGCCGGCGTCCGGGTCGTGCACGACTTCGGCACGACACCCCTCTCCTGGGCGATCGGCGCCCTCCCGGTCCTGCTCCTCCCCCGGCTGCTGGCCCGCGCGTCGTGGAGCACGGTGGGGCCCGCCGGGATCACCTTCCACGGGGCCTTCACCCGGCGCGGCCGCACCTACCCCTGGCACGAGGTCCGGTGGATGGAGGTGTACCGGCAGGAGACCCGGTTCGGGACGTACCGGACCCTGCAGATCCACTTCGCCGACGGGCGCAGCCGCTTCCTGCCCGGGCTCGTCCAGAACCACTCGCACCCCTCCCCCGACTTCGAGGAGCAGGTGTACCGCGTCCGCAACTGGTGGCACCTGAACACCGACCCCGCCGGCCGGGTCCGCCCGCCGAAGAAGTTCCTCGACCTCCCGACCTCCCGGCTGGTGGGCCTGGTCGCCGTGCTCGCCATCGGTCTCGTCCTCCCGGTGGTCGTCCTCCACCGGTGGTAGGAGCCCCCCTCCCCCGGTAGGAGCCCCCCTCCCGCACGCACCGCGTCCGCGCCGATCCGGACGGTGACCGCGGCACCCCGGGCCGCCGTTGGCAGCGGACGGGCGTCCCCTGTGACACTGGAGTCGCTCGAAAACCGAGGTGCGCTCCGCCGCATCTCCTTGCGAACCTAGAGGGATGCCCGCCGTGAGTTCTCCCGCAGTCCAGTCCGCCGCCGAGTCCGCCCGGAGCGACGGGCCCGGCATCGGCGAGCTGGCCGCGCGCCTGCCCGAGCTGACCCTGCGCGACCAGGTGCGGATCGGCCGCCGGCTGGACGGCGCGCGCCGGGTCCGCAAGCCCGAGGCGCGCGCGAAGATCGCCGCCGAGATCGCCGCCGACGTCGCCAGGGCCGAGCTGCTGGTCGAGCGCCGCCGCGCCGCCGTGCCCGCCGTCGACTACCCCGCCGAGCTGCCGGTCAGCCAGAAGAAGGACGAGATCCTCGAAGCCGTCCGCGACCACCAGGTGGTGATCGTGGCGGGCGAGACCGGCTCCGGCAAGACCACCCAGATCCCGAAGATCTGCCTGGAGCTGGGCCGCGGCGTGCGCGGTCTGGTCGGCCACACCCAGCCCCGCCGGATCGCCGCCCGCACGGTGGCCGAGCGGGTCGCCGAGGAGCTGCGCAGCCCGCTCGGCGAGGCGGTCGGCTGGAAGGTCCGGTTCACCGACCAGGTCGGCCCGGACACCCTGGTCAAGCTGATGACCGACGGCATCCTGCTCGCGGAGATCCAGACCGACCGCGAGCTGCGCCAGTACGACACCCTGATCATCGACGAGGCGCACGAGCGCAGCCTCAACATCGACTTCCTGCTCGGCTACCTCAAACAGCTGCTGCCCCGCCGCCCCGACCTCAAGGTGATCATCACCTCGGCGACCATCGACCCCGAGCGGTTCTCCCGGCACTTCGAGGACGCCCCGATCGTCGAGGTCTCCGGCCGCACCTACCCGGTCGAGGTCCGCTACCGCCCGGTCGTGGACGAGGCCGGCGAGGACGGCGACGCCGACGAGGCGGACCGCGACCGCGACCAGATCCAGGCGATCTGCGAGGCCGCCGAGGAGCTCCAGGCCGAGGGCCCGGGCGACATCCTGGTCTTCCTCTCCGGGGAGCGCGAGATCCGCGACACCGCCGACGCGCTCACCAGGCTGAAGCTGAAGAGCACCGAGATCCTGCCGCTCTACGCCCGGCTGAGCTCCGCCGAGCAGCACAAGGTCTTCCAGCGCTCCTCCTCCCGCCGGATCGTGCTGGCCACCAACGTCGCCGAGACCAGCCTCACCGTCCCCGGCATCAAGTACGTGATCGACCCGGGCACCGCCCGGATCTCCCGCTACAGCCACCGCACCAAGGTCCAGCGGCTGCCGATCGAGGCGATCAGCCAGGCCAGCGCCAACCAGCGCAAGGGCCGCTGCGGCCGCACCTCGGACGGCATCTGCATCCGGCTCTACTCGGAGGAGGACTTCCTCTCCCGCCCCGAGTTCACCGACGCCGAGATCCTGCGCACCAACCTGGCCTCGGTCATCCTCCAGATGACCGCCGCCGGACTCGGCGACATCGCCGCCTTCCCGTTCCTGGACCCGCCGGACTCCCGCAACATCAAGGACGGCATCAGCCTGCTGCACGAGCTGGGCGCGCTCGACCCGGAGGAGAAGGACGTCCGCAAGCGGCTCACCCCGCTCGGCCGCAAGCTGGCCCAGCTCCCGGTGGACCCGCGGATGGCCCGGATGGTGCTGGAGGCGGACAAGAACGGCTGCGTGCGCGACGTCATGGTGATCGCCGCGGCGCTCTCCATCCAGGACCCGCGCGAGCGCCCCGCCGAGAAGCGCCAGGCCGCCGACGAACGGCACCGCCGGTTCACCTCGGAGACCTCCGACTTCCTCTCCTTCCTGTCGATGTGGCGCTACGTGCGCGAGCAGCAGCGCGAGCTGTCCTCCTCCGCGTTCCGCCGGATGTGCAAGGCCGAGTTCCTCAACTACCTGCGGATACGGGAGTGGCAGGACATCTACTCCCAGCTGCGCACGGTCGCCAAGCAGCTCGGCGTCACCATCGAGGAGGCGCACGACGACGCCGAGCCGGACGCCGACCGGATCCACCAGTCGCTGCTGGCCGGCCTGCTCTCCCACCTCGGCCTGTACGACGTGGAGAAGCGCGAGTACGGCGGCGCGCGCGGCGCCCGGTTCGCGGTCTTCCCCGGCTCCGGCCTGTTCAAGAAGCCGCCGCGCTGGGTGATGTCCGCCGAGCTGGTGGAGACCTCCCGGCTCTGGGCCCGGATCAACGCGAAGATCGAGCCGGAGTGGGTCGAGCCGCTGGCCGGGCACCTGGTGAAGCGCAGCTACAGCGAGCCGCACTGGGAGAAGAAGGCCGGGGCCGTCATGGCCTTCGAGAAGGTCACCCTCTACGGGGTGCCGGTGGTCGCCCAGCGCAAGGTCAACTACGGCCGGATCGACCCGGAGCTCTGCCGCGAGCTGTTCATCCGCAACGCCCTGGTCGAGGGCGACTGGGAGACCCACCACCGCTTCTTCGCCGAGAACCGCAAGCTGCTCAGCGAGGTCGAGGAGCTGGAGAACCGGGCCCGCCGCCGGGACATCCTGGTCGACGACCAGACCCTGTTCGACTTCTACGACGGCCGGCTGCCCGACGACGTCGTCTCCACCCGGCACTTCGACTCCTGGTGGAAGCAGGCCCGCCGGGAGCAGCCCGACCTGCTCAACTTCGAGAAGTCGATGCTCATCAACGACGCCGCCGACGGCGTCGCCGAGGCCGACTACCCGGACCACTGGCAGCAGGGTGCGCTCCGCTTCAAGCTCACCTACCAGTTCGAGCCGGGCAGCGACGCGGACGGCGTGACCGTGCACATCCCGCTGCCGGTGCTCAACCAGGTCACCGCGGAGGGCTTCGACTGGCAGATCCCCGGTCTGCGCGAGGAGCTGGTCACCGCCTGGATCAAGGCGCTGCCGAAGGCGGTGCGGCGCAACTTCGTGCCCGCCCCGGACTACGCCCGCGCCGCGCTGCGCGAGCTGAAGGGCCACCAGGAGCGCCAGGAACCGCTGCTGCCGGCCCTGGAGCACGCCCTGAAGCGCCTGACGGCGGTGACCGTACCCCCGGAGGCCTGGGACGAGGAACGCGTCCCCGAGCACCTCAAGGTGACCTTCCGGGTGGTGGACGGCCGCAGGAAGCTCGCCGAATCCAAGGACCTGGAGGACCTCCGGCTGCGGCTCAACCCGAAGCTGAAGGAGACGCTCTCCTCGGCCGCCTCCGGCCGGGGCATCGAGCGGTCCGGGCTGACCGCCTGGCCGGAGGACCTGCCGGTGCTGCAGCGCACCTTCGAGCAGCGCTCCCGCGGCCACTCGCTGCGCGCCTACCCGGCGCTGGTGGACGAGCGGGAGACGGTCGGCATCCGGCTGTTCGACACCCCGGAGGCGCAGGAGGCGGCGATGTGGGAGGGCACCCGGCGGCTGCTGATGCTCTCCACCACCTCGCCCGCCAAGTCGATCCAGGGCCGGCTGGGCAACCAGGCCAAGCTGGCGCTGTCGTACAACCCGCACGGCTCCGTCCCGGCGCTCTTCGAGGACGTGGTGGCCTGCGCCGCGGACCGGCTGATGACGCTGGCCGGCGGTCCGGCCTGGGACGAGGCGGCGTTCGGCGTGCTGCGCGACAAGGTCCGGGCCGACCTGTACGACCTCTCGGCGGACACCACGCTGAAGACGGCCACCGCGCTGATCGCCTTCCACAAGGCGTCGACCCGGCTGAAGTCGGTGAGCAGCCCGGTGCTGCTGAACGCGGTGAACGACATCCGGCTGCACCTGGCCTCGCTGGTGCACCCGGGCTTCGTCGCCGAGACCGGCTGGCAGCGGCTGCCGGACCTCAAGCGCTACCTGCTGGCGGTGGACCGCCGGCTGGAGGCGCTGCCCAATCACCCGCAGCGCGACGCCCAGCAGCTGCTGAAGGTGCAGCAGGTCCAGCGGGCCTACGGGGAGCTGCTGGCGGCCGTGCCGGCCGGGCGGCAGCCGTCCCCGGAGGTGCGGGCGATCCGCTGGATGATCGAGGAGCTGCGGGTCAGCTTCTTCGCGCAGTCGCTGGGCACGCCCTCGCCGGTCTCGGAGAAGCGGATCACCAAGGCGATGGAGGCGGCCAGGGCCACGCTCTGAGCTGCGCCGGGGGCCCCCGGGAGCCGGTTCGGAGCCGGTTCGACCTGGGGCCCCCACATGGGCTACGATCTGTCTTGTTCGCAGCGCGGCCCGCAAGGGAGAGCGGAGCGGACGGATCAGGAACACTCTGGTCCCGTGGAGCAGTTGGTTAGCTCGCCACCCTGTCAAGGTGGAGGTCGCGGGTTCAAGTCCCGTCGGGATCGCCGTAGGCGAAAGGCCCGGAACCGTTTGGTTCCGGGCCTTTCGCGTTTCCCGCTCCGGCCCTTTTACCCGGACTAGGTCTAGACCACAAGTGACCGTGCGTGTGATAGTCGTCACCCGCCTTTCCCGGGAACCGCCCGTTCGGACACCCTTCCCAGAAGGCACTAATTTAATATGTAAAATTGTACTGCTATTCACAGTAAATCCCCCCCACCCCTTCCCCCTCAAATCGTTATCCGGAGTTCAACATTCCGGGGTGGATCGCATCAGTACGACAGTCCTGTAGAAGGCACTCCGCGGGGGTGCGCCGGGACAAACAAAGGGGCTGCTTACCGGACCCGGCGGAGTCCGGTAAGCAGCCCCTTCGAAAGAGCCTTGAGCGTTCGACCTGTCAGGCCTCGGTGCGCTGCGCCGGAATACCGGCCAGCAGGGCGCGCACCTCCGCCTCACGGTAACGGCGATGGCCGCCCAGCGTGCGGATCGACGTGAGCTTGCCGGCCTTGGCCCAGCGGGTCACGGTCTTGGGATCCACACGGAACATGGTGGCGACCTCTGCCGGAGTCAGCAGGGGCTCGGCATCGGGGGTACGAGCGGTCATGAGCGGCCTCCTCGGGAGAACCGAACCAGGGCGGTTCTATCCTTCAAATTCTGCACCTTGGCCCGCGATGCCCGAAATGGCATAGACGGGCCGAGTCGGTTATAGGACGAACGGCTTGTCCTGGTGTCTACAACTACACCATCCGTCCAGCCCTATCGACCAAACCGCCAAAATTGACCCCTCACGGGTTCAAGCCCGGCGGATGGCGATGGACCACCCCATAACGGGCGGTCACCCTATAGTGACATTCGGTTACGAGGGGACCAGACCCGCCGTTTCCCCGCAAAGCACGCATCGACTCCAGAACCACCCAAAAGTGGGCACGCTCACGTGAACTTGGGCTGGTTGTCCCATTTTTGCACATAGGGGTGAGTTCGCGTCAACAGTGAGTAGTGTCACGTTCGACAGGTATTGACCCGAACCGGGACCTTGGTCATACGGCTCAGGCCGTAGGACTCTTACAGTCTTACAAGTACCACCGACGCCCGCCCCGGCCAGCGGTGACGCCGCCTCAGCCGGCCCGCGCCCGCCCGCACCCGCACCCGTGGCCGCCCGCACGCGGCCCGCCCGGCTCAGTTCGCGTGGCGCAGCGCCAGCACCTGCCGCCAGCGCACCGTCAGCGCCTCGTAGGCCCGCAGCGCCTCCGCCGAGTCCCCCGCCCGCAGCGCCCGCAGCCCGTCCTCCAGTTCCCCCGCCGAACGGTCCGCCAACAGCCGCTCCGGCCCCAGCAGATGCACCAGCCCCCCGTAGTCCAGCTCCACCAGCGACCGCGGATGGAACTCCTCCAGCCACCGCCCGACCTGCTCCGCCCCCCGCACCAGCTCCCCTTCCGGCACCGCCTCGCGCAGCGCCCGGTACGCCCGGGCCACCCGGCGGCGCGCCTGCGCCATCGGCGTCAGGTAGAACAACGACGCCCGGTCCCCCCGGACCCCTTCCCCCTCCTTCTCCCCCGCCCCTGCGGGAACGAAGCATCGATCCTCGTCCCCGAACGGCAGGAACCACCGCACCGGCACCTCCCACCGGCTGGTGAGGATCCACGGCCGGGCGTCCGGGTGGTCCGCCCGCCAGCGCTCCCGGTCCGCCTCCGCCTCGGCCCGGGTGGCCGGCGGCAGCGCGGTGTCCAGCAGCGCCACCGGCGCCCCGGCCCGCAGCTCCTCCAGGGCCTGCCAGTTGCGCAGCCTGGTCGCCCAGGGGCAGATGTACAGCACCCCGTCCACCAGCCGGACGAAGGCCCGCTCGCTCTCCCGCTCCGGCAGCGCCCGCGGGGTCCGGCCGACCAGCTCGGCCAGCGCCGTCCGCTGCTCCGCCAGCGCCGCCGCGGCCACCGAGCGGCCCGCCTCCGGCGCGTCCGGGCCGTGCTCCGCCGCGTAGACCTGCCAGTGCGCCCGCTCGGGCTCCGGGTAGGCGGCCAGCGGCTCGTAGACCCGCAGGTGCGCGGCGTAGGGCGGCAGCACGGAGGTACGCACGACGGTCACGTCCTGCATCGTCGCACGCACCCCCCGCCGCCCGGGAGTGTCCGGTCACCGCGGGCCGGCCGGCGCCGGGCGGCGGCGCCGTTCGCGGACGCGCCCCCGGGGCCCGAACGGGCTGCTGGCGCCCTCTTCGTCTCACCCCTCGGACAAGCGGCCCGAGCTTCGTCAAGGGTGCGGATCGGCGACGCCCTCGGGGCTACGCTTCGCCCTAGGCGCCCGCACCACAGCAAGCGGGCCTCGAATACTGGAGTCACCACAGTGACCGACGTACAGACCGCCGCCCCCTCGCACTCCGTACCCGGCGTGCTCGGCAGGATCTTCGGCAACTCCCAGGACGGCGCCACCGGCGACGGCCACGAGCAGGTCGTGCTCTGCCACGACCGCTCCTCCGGGCTGAAGGCGATCATCGCCATCCACTCCACCGCGCTGGGCCCGGCCCTCGGCGGCACCCGCTTCTTCCCGTACGCCTCCGAGGAGGCGGCGCTGGAGGACGCGCTCAACCTCTCCCGCGGCATGTCCTACAAGAACGCGCTCGCCGGGCTCGACCTCGGCGGCGGCAAGGCCGTCATCATCGGCGACCCGAACAAGGACAAGAACGAGGCGATGCTCCGCGCCTACGGCCGGTTCGTCGAGTCGCTGCGCGGCCGCTACATCACCGCCTGCGACGTGGGCACCTACGTCCAGGACATGGACGTCGTGGCGCGCGAGACCGGGTTCGTCACCGGCCGCTCGCCCGAGCACGGCGGCGCCGGCGACTCCTCCATCCTGACCGCCTTCGGCGTCTTCCAGGGCATGCGCGCCTCCGCCCAGGCCCGCTGGGGCCAGCCCACCCTGCGCGGCAAGCGGGTCGGCGTGGCCGGCGTCGGCAAGGTCGGCCACTACCTGGTCGGTCACCTGGTCGCCGACGGCGCCACCGTGGTCGTCACCGACGTCTCCGAGGCCGCCGTCAACCGGGTGCGCGCCGCCCATCCGGAGGTGGAGGTCGTCGCCGACACGGCCGCGCTGCTCCAGGCCAAGCTGGACGTCTACGCGCCCTGCGCGCTCGGTGGCGCGCTCACCGACGACAGCGTGGCCGCGCTGGGCGAGCACGGCACCGTCGTCGTCTGCGGCGCCGCCAACAACCAGCTGGCCCACCCGGGCGTCGAGAAGGACCTCGCCGACCGCGGCATCCTCTACGCCCCGGACTACCTGGTGAACTCCGGCGGCGTCATCCAGGTCGCCGACGAGATCGACGGCTTCAACTTCGAGCGCGCCAAGAACAAGGCGACGAAGATCTTCGACACCACCCTGGAGATCTTCACCCGGGCCGCCGCCGACGGCGTGCCGCCGGCCGTCGCCGCCGACCGGCTCGCCGAGAAGCGGATGCGCGAGATCAGCGCGCTGCGCTCGGTGCTGCTGCCGGGCGCCCGCCGGGGCTGATCCCGGCCGGACCGCGAGCGGACCCGGCCCGGTGACCGGCCGGTGACCGACCGATGGTGCGCGGGGGGCGTCCCCATCCGTCCCCCGCGCATCACAATGTGGAACCGGATTCTCACTTCTGCACCCGATCGGGTGATCCAACGTCCCCCTTGGGGGGATAATCGGTGCGGAAACAACGGACCTGAGACACCTGCGGACAGCGCGCAGAAAGCCGCAAAACCTCCCCTGACCTGGGACGACCTGGTCGCGGGTGCGGCTGGTGCGCGCCACGTCACACCGACGACGTACCGTCCAGCGGCAGAAACAGGTACCGTTGATGCTCCAAGGGACGGTTCTCCCCATTCGGGCAGGCCGCTCCTGATCATGAACACGTGTCAGACTCGGGGCCGTGAGCCCCATCGTTGAGGGGGTCGACCCATGGGGCGCGGCCGGGCCAAGGCCAAGCAGACGAAGGTCGCCCGCGAGCTGAAGTACAACAGCGGCGGGTTCGACGCCAATCGTCTCTCCAGCGAGCTGGGCGTATCGCCCTCCACCTCCCCGATCGAGCCGGAGCCGATCGAAGAGGACGAGGACGACGACCCGTACGCGGAGTACGCGGCTCGTTACGCCGATGACGGCGAGGACGACGACACCGAGTCGGGTACCGGGCCCTCCCAGGCCCGCCGTCGCGCGTAGTCTCCCAGTCTGACCGGACCGGCTTCGGTGCCCAGCGCACCGGGCCGGTTTTCGGCGTTCCCGCACGACCGCACCGACGGGCCCGCCCCGGACGGCGCGGCGGGCGGACGCGAAGGGCCCCTCCGGCACGGCCGGAGGGGCCCTCGTGCGTCACCGGACGGGCTCAGCCCGCCGTGAAGCCCTCGTAGGCGTTGTAGAGGGCCGCGCCCTCGGTGTGCTCGTCGGTGCGCTCGACGATGTCGCCCAGCACCCAGGACTCCACGCCGCGGTCCTCCAGGACCGCCAGCACGGCGTCCACCGAGTGCGGCGGGACGACCGCGACCATGCCGACGCCCATGTTGAGCGTCTTCTCGATCTCCAGGGTGGCCACCTTGCCGACCTCGGCGACGGTCCGGAAGACCGGCAGCGGGGTCCAGGTGCCGCGGTCCAGGCGGGCGTGCAGGCCGGCCGGGATCACCCGGGCCAGGTTGGCCGCCAGGCCGCCGCCGGTGACGTGCGAGAAGGCGTGCACCTCGGTCGCCCGGATCAGCGCCAGGCAGTCCAGCGAGTAGATCCGGGTCGGCTCCAGCAGCTCCTCGCCGAGCGTGCGGCCGAACTCCTCGACCTTGCGGTCCAGCTTCCAGCCGGCCTGGTTCAGCAGCACGTGGCGGACCAGCGAGTAGCCGTTGGAGTGCAGGCCGGAGGCGGCCATCGCGATCACCACGTCGCCCGCCCGGACGCGCTCGGCGCCCAGCAGCTCGTCCGCCTCGACGACACCGGTGCCGGCGCCCGCGACGTCGTACTCGTCCGGCCCGAGCAGGCCCGGGTGCTCGGCGGTCTCGCCGCCGACCAGGGCGCAGCCGGCCAGCGCGCAGCCCTCGGCGATGCCCTTGACGATCGAGGCGACCCGCTCCGGGACGACCTTGCCGACGCAGATGTAGTCGGTCATGAACAGGGGCTCGGCACCGCACACCACGATGTCGTCGACGACCATGCCGACCAGGTCGTGGCCAATGGTGTCGTGCTTGTCCATGGCGGCCGCGAGGGCCACCTTGGTCCCCACGCCGTCGGTGGCCGAGGCCAGCAGCGGCCGGCGGTAGTCCTTGAAGGCGGAGACGTCGAAGAGGCCGGCGAAGCCGCCGAGACCGCCGACCACCTCGGGGCGGTTGGCCTTCTTCACCCACTGCTTCATGAGCTCGACGGCGCGGTCGCCCGCCTCGATGTCGACGCCGGCGGCGGCGTAGGTGGCGCCGTTCTGGTCGGTAGTCACTGCTGTGCGGCCCTCTCGGGTCTGTGGTGGGGGTTGGAACGCCGGTGGGGTCCCGGTTGCGGGACCCCACCGCGGGTTCGTCGTTACGGGCGGCGCAGCGCGTCGGCCGCGCCCGCCCCGCCGAGCAGCGACTGGACGCCGTCCAGGTCGCTGCCGCTGGTCGGCTTGCCGCGGACCGCGGGGGTCTGCTGGCCGCCCTTGATCTCGGCCTCCAGCAGGAGCTTGCCGAGCAGCGCCGGGTCCGGCAGCTCCATCGGGTACTCGCCGTCGAAGCAGGCCCGGCAGAGCCGGTCCTTCGGCTGTTTGGTGGCCTCGATCATGCCGTCGATCGAGATGTAGGAGAGCGAGTCCGCGCCGAGCGTGCGGCCGATCTCCTCGATCGTCATGCCGTTGGCGATCAGCTCCGCGCGGGTGGCGAAGTCGATACCGAAGAAGCACGGCCACTTCACCGGCGGCGAGGAGATCCGGATGTGGACCTCGGCGGCGCCGGCCTCGCGGAGCATCTTCACCAGGGCGCGCTGGGTGTTGCCGCGGACGATCGAGTCGTCGACCACGACCAGGCGCTTGCCCTGGATGACCTCGCGCAGCGGGTTGAGCTTGAGCCGGATGCCCAGCTGGCGGATGGTCTGGCTGGGCTGGATGAAGGTGCGGCCCACGTAGGCGTTCTTCACCAGGCCGGAGCCGTACGGAATGCCGCTGGCCTCGGCGTAGCCGATGGCGGCCGGGGTGCCGGACTCGGGCGTCGCTATCACCAGGTCGGCCTCGACCGGGGCCTCCTTCGCCAGCCGGCGGCCCATCTCCACGCGGGAGAGGTGGACGTTGCGGCCGGCGATGGTGGTGTCCGGGCGGGCCAGGTACACGTACTCGAAGACGCAGCCCTTGGGCTTCGCCTCGGCGAAGCGCGAGGTGCGCAGGCCGTTCTCGTCGATGGCGATGAGCTCGCCGGGCTCGACCTCGCGGATGAAGGAGGCGCCGCAGATGTCCAGCGCCGCCGTCTCGGAGGCGACCACCCAGCCGCGCTCCAGCCGGCCCAGCACCAGCGGGCGGATGCCCTGCGGGTCACGGGCGGCGTAGAGCGTGTTCTCGTCCATGAAGACGAGCGAGAAGGCGCCCTTGACCTTGGGCAGGACGACCTTGGCCGTCTCCTCGATGGAGAGGTCCGGGTGGCCGGCGAGCAGCGCCGTCACCAGGTCGGTGTCATTGGTCGCGGCCGTCCGCCCGGAGCGGGAGACGTGCTCCTCGCCGGGGAGTTCGGCGACCATCGCCGCCAGTTCGGCGGTGTTCACCAGGTTTCCGTTGTGACCGAGGGCCAGGGAGCCGTGCACGGTCGCCCGGAAGGTCGGCTGGGCGTTCTCCCAGACCGAGGAACCGGTGGTCGAGTAGCGGGCGTGTCCGACGGCGATATGCCCGTGCAACGACCCCAGCGAGGCCTCGTCGAAGACCTGGGAGACGAGTCCCATGTCCTTGAAGACGAGAATCTGGGAGCCGTTGCTCACTGCGATGCCCGCGGATTCCTGACCGCGGTGCTGCAGGGCGTAAAGGCCGAAGAACGTGAGCTTGGCGACCTCCTCGCCGGGAGCCCAGACACCGAAGACGCCGCAAGCGTCCTGGGGGCCTTTCTCGCCGGGAAGAAGATCGTGGTTGAGTCTTCCGTCACCACGTGGCACGCCTTCGAGTCTAGGCCAGCCGACCCGGCGTTCCGGCACCCGGTCGGCCGGATCTGAACGGGCGTGGGCCGGTAACGCGCGTAGACAAAACCCCTTACCAGCGGCGGGTTTCGCCGTCCGGACCCGGCCCGCGAACGCGCCGGGCCTTGCGGTTCGCGCCCGTTGGCGCGTTCCGGGCGGGTACGGCGCTTCGCCCCGCGTTCGCCCGCCGTTCGTCCAACGTGAGCCTGCTCACCCGGGGGCCCCGTCGGCGCGGGAGGCCCGGGCGGCGGGCAGCAGCAGGCCCCAGCACCCCGGGTGGACCGTCCAGGTGCGGGCCCGGACCGGGCCGACCGGGTGGCCGTCCGCCTCGTAGCCGAAGCCGCGGCCGGCCACCGAGACGCTGGCCGCCCGGGCCCGGAGCAGGGCGCCGGGGGCGCGCACCACGATCTCCATCACGCCCTCGCCGGCCGAGTCGCCGGACGGCAGGGTCACCTGGACCACCCGGACCGGCCGGTGCACGTCGGCGAGCAGCCGCCCGTCCGCCTCGACCCGCAGCCGGGAGCTCTGCTCGCCGTGGCCCGGCTCGCCGCGTCCGGTGCGCCCGGCCGGTCCGGTCCGCGCGACCCGCTCCGGGGTGAGTACGGTCCCCTGCTCGGCCGCAGCCAGTTTCGCCCATAGCGAACGCCAGCCGCTCGGACGGCCCACCGGGCGCCGCGCCCCGCCGCCCGAGATCCGCACCCCGCCGAGCGCCACCCCGCCGCCGTCGTCCACCAGCAGGTCCAGCTTCCGCGCCGCCCCCGCCAGCACCGCCCGCGCGGCCGCGACCGGAGCCGGCGGCACGCCCAGCCCGCGGGCCGCCGCCACCTCCTCCGGACGGCCGACCGGGACCAGCCCCACCGGGTCCGTCCCCAGCTCACGTTGGCGGTACAGCGCCTGGAGCACCCGCTGCAGCGCGAGATCGGAACCGATCACGACCGGTCGCCTCCGGCCGCGGTGCGAAAGCACCCGGTCGAGCTCGGAGGGCGTCTCCGGGCAGGCCACCTTGACGTCCGTCCCGCCGGAGAGAACGTCCTTCGCGATCCGCACCGACTCGCCGTCGGACTGCCGGGCCGCCGGGTCGAGGAGCAGCAGGAGCGGCTCCGGGCCGCCGGTTGCAGGCGTGGACTGGGACGACACAACCGGTCCTTCCTCAGGTAATCTCTCGGTGCAAGAGCCCCTTGCGCTATTGCGCCAGGGGCTTCGTCTATCTCGGGGCAGACTGCGGCCTACGCAGGATGCCCCAACCGGAAGGGGTGTACGCCTGTGCCGGCACTCGTGCTCGTTGGCGCTCAGTGGGGAGACGAGGGCAAGGGGAAGGCGACCGACCTCCTCGGCGGCTCCGTCGACTACGTCGTCCGCTACCAGGGCGGCAACAACGCCGGTCACACGGTGGTCATCGGCGACCAGAAGTACGCGCTGCACCTGCTGCCTTCCGGCATCCTCAGCCCGAACGTGACGCCGGTGATCGGCAACGGCGTCGTCATCGACCCGGGCGTGCTGCTCTCCGAGCTCAACGGCCTGAACGAGCGCGGCATCGACACCTCCAAGCTGCTGATCTCGGGCAACGCCCACCTGATCACGCCGTACCACCGCACCCTGGACAAGGTCACCGAGCGCTTCCTCGGCAAGCGCCGGATCGGCACCACCGGCCGCGGCATCGGCCCGACCTACGCGGACAAGATCAACCGCGTCGGCATCCGGGTCCAGGACCTCTTCGACGAGTCGATCCTGCGCCAGAAGATCGAGGCGGCGCTGCACGACAAGAACCAGCTGCTGGTCAAGCTGTACAACCGCCGCGCCATCCCCGCCGACCTGGTGCTGGAGGAGTACCTGGGCTACGCGGACAAGATCAAGCCGTTCCTCGCCGACACCACGCTGGTGCTCGACGAGGCGCTGAAGGCCGGAAAGGTCGTCCTGCTGGAGGGCGGCCAGGGCACCCTGCTCGACGTCGACCACGGCACCTACCCGTTCGTCACCTCCAGCAACCCGACCTCGGGCGGCGCCTGCACCGGCTCCGGCATCGGTCCCACCAAGATCGACCGGGTCATCGGCATCCTGAAGGCCTACACCACCCGCGTCGGCTCCGGCCCGTTCCCGACCGAGCTGCTCGACGAGGACGGCGAGGCGCTGCGCCGCATCGGCGGCGAGCGCGGCGTGACCACCGGCCGCGACCGCCGCTGCGGCTGGTTCGACGCGGTGATCGCGCGCTACGCGACCCGGGTCAACGGCCTGACCGACTTCTTCCTCACCAAGCTCGACGTGCTCACCGGCTGGGAGCAGATCCCGGTCTGCGTGGCGTACGAGATCGACGGGCAGCGGGTCGAGGAGCTGCCGTACAACCAGTCCGACTTCCACCACGCCAAGCCGGTCTACGAGACGCTGCCGGGCTGGAGCGAGGACATCAGCAGGGCGAAGACCTTCGCCGAGCTGCCGAAGAACGCCCAGGCGTACGTGAAGGCGCTGGAGGAGATGTCGGGCGCCCCGATCTCCGCCATCGGCGTCGGCCCGGGCCGGGACGAGACGATCCAGATCAACTCGTTCCTGTAGGCACCGCCGCCGGGGAGGCCCTGCGGACCGTCCGGTCCGCAGGGCCTTCCTTTGCCCTCGCATCTTTGAACTAGCGCAAAACACCATTGCCTCTAGTGCATTCACGGACTACCGTTCCGGATCATGACCGCGAAGCTGCCCGTCCCCGTCACCCTCACCGGCCGCCACGTCCGCCTGGAGCCGCTGGACCGCCGCCACCTGTCCGACCTGTGGAGCACCGTCGGCCCCGACCCCGAGGTGTGGCGGTGGATCCCGTTCGGCGCTCCGGCGTCGGAGGAGGAGCTGGGGGCGATCCTGGACGTCCGGCTCGCCGAGGCGGCGGCCGGGAAGGCCGTGAAGTTCGCCGTGATCGAGCTCGCCACCGGCCGGGCCGTCGGCATCACCGGCTACTACGCGTTCGACGCGCAGGACGAACTGGTCGAGATCGGCGGCACCTGGTACGCCCGGTCGGTGTGGCGCACCGCCGTCAACACCGAGGCGAAGCTGCTGCTGCTCGTGCACGCGTTCGACGAGTTGGGCATGGGTCGGGTGTTCTGGAAGACCGACGCGCTCAACGACCGCTCGCGCAACGCGATCCTGCGTCTCGGCGCCCGGTTCGAGGGCGTCCACCGCCGCGAGAAGCGTCGCGCCGCCGGCGTCTGGCGCGACACCGCGTACTTCTCGATGCTGCGCGACGAGTGGCCGGACGCGCGCGCCCGCCTGGAGCAGCGGCTCGCCGCCGGCTGAGCGCGACCGGCCCTACGGATCCTTGCGGGGCGCCAAGTCCCGTTTGCCCGAACGCCGTTCCCGCGGCTGACGGGTCGCGATGATCTGCGCCACCACTCCGACGAAGACCACCGACACCAGCAGGCCCGTCAGCAACACCACGGCCATCAGCGATCGACCGCCGCCACGGCCGGGACCGCCCCGCCGCACACCCCGATGAGTTCCACACCCCAGTCATCGGCCAAAGGGGCGGCGAGGTCAAGCCCCCGCCCGCATGTTCGACCCGCGCCCGTCGCGACGGCGCCGCGCGGCCGCCCGCGGCGCGGCCCGTCGAACGCGGGCCCGGTCCCCGGTGGAAGCAACATCGACTGTCTCCAGTCCAGTTGAGGGGTGGAGCCGACTGCCGGCGCAGGCCGGCCCCGTGCCGACGACGTTAGGGTTCCAGGGGCAACTGTTGCTACTGCTTCTGGCGCACTTCACCCCATCGAGCGACCTTGTGGACCCGGTGTCCACGGGGCGGCAAACTGCACCGGAGGCACCGACCGAGGAGAGACGCGCATGCCACCACGCCTGTCGCCCAGCGTGCGCCAGCAACGGCTCGGCTCGGAACTGCGCAGGCTGCGGGAGCACGCGGGCATGACGTCCAAGGCCATGGCGGCGGCCCTGGGCACCGACGTCCCCAAGATCTCCCAGATGGAGAACGGCAAGTCGGGCATCAGCGCCGACCGCCTCCGCTCCTGGGCCTCCGCCTGCCGCTGCGCCAACCTCCCGCTGATCGAGGCCCTGACCCTGATGACCCAGGACCGCGGCAAGCACTGGTGGCACCACTTCCGCGGCCGGGTCCCGGCCGGCATGCTCGACATCGCCGAGCTCGAACACCACGCCGAGTCGCTGCTCGTCCTCAACACGACCTCGATCCCCGGACTGCTCCAGACCAGCCGCTACGCCGCCGCGATGTTCGCCCGGCTGCGGCCGCCGCTCCCCCGCCACGACGCCGACGTCCGGACCGCCTTCCGCACCGAACGCCAGCAGGTCCTCTCCGCCGGGCGGCCGTTCACGGCGTTCATACACGAGGCCGCGCTGCGGATGCAGTTCGGCGGCCCCACCGTCCTGCGGGAACAGCTGGCCAGCCTGCTCGACGACGCCGAGCGCCCCGGGGTCACCCTGCGGGCGATCCCCTTCGCGGTCGACACCTACCCGGGCTCCGGCGAGGACCTCTTCCTCGCCCACGGCCCGGTGCCCGAACTCGACACGGTGCAGATCGACCTCACCCAGGGGCCGCAGTTCATCGACTCGGAGGCGGACCTGGCCTCCTACCGCGCCATCGTCGCCGAGTCCGACTCGCTCGCCCTGGGCCCCGAGGAGACCCACGAGTTCATCCGGCGCATCATGACGGACCTGAAAGGCCGGCAACCCCGATGACCGACTGGCAGAAGTCCTCGATGAGCGGCAACAGCAACCAGTGCGTCGAAGTGCGGGCCGCCGGCGACCGCATCGAGCTCCGCGAGTCCGACGCCCCCGACGCGATCGTCACCACCACCCGCCCGACGTTCGCGCTGTGCATCGAGGCCGTCAAGCACGGCGCGTTCGACCACCTCATCCCGTGAAGGAGACCCTCCCGATGGACACCTGGCAGAAGGCCGCCCCCGGCGGCGAGGGCGACGACGCCCTGGAGATCCGCACCGTCGACGGCATGGTCGAGATCCGCGACCCCAGGAACGACGCCGTCATCGTCCGCACCACCCCCCGCAAGTGGGCCGCCTTCGTCCTCGGCGTGAAGGCCGGCGAGTTCGACCACTTCGTCGCCTGACCTCCCCGCCGCCCGCACCGGCCCCCGCACCCCGCGGGGGCCGGTGCGGGCGCCCGCTCCCGGCACGGCACCCGGGAAAATGGGCGCGAGGCGGCGGGGCGGGCTTCGCTAGGATTGGGGAGCCCACAGTGGAACGTCGCTCTGGCCGGCAGCCCGGGAGGCGGCGCCTGTGCCCCGTTCCCTCCGCAGCCCCAGACCCTGCGCCCGTCACAGCACTCCGGGACAGGGGTGCGTGCGGGAGAAATCGGAGCATCCGAGGATGGCTCGGCACCTGATCACCAGCGCCCTCCCCTACATCAACGGGATCAAGCACCTGGGCAACATGGTCGGGTCCATGCTGCCGGCGGACGTCTACGCGCGGTACCTGCGGCAGCGCGGGCACGAGGTGCTGTACATCTGCGCGACCGACGAGCACGGCACGCCCGCCGAGCTGGCCGCACAGGAGGCCGGGCTGCCGGTGGCGGAGTTCTGCGCCCGGGCGCACGAGCAGCAGAAGGCGGTGTACGACGGCTTCCGGCTGTCGTTCGACTACTTCGGCCGCAGCTCCTCGCCGCAGAACCGGGAGATCACCCAGGAGATCGCGCGCGAGCTGCACGCCAACGGGTTCATCGAGGAGCGGGCGATCCGCCAGGTGTACTCCAACGCGGACGGCCGCTTCCTGCCGGACCGGTACATCGTCGGCACCTGCCCGCACTGCGGCTACGACAAGGCGCGCGGCGACCAGTGCGAGAACTGCACCCGGGTCCTGGACCCGACGGACCTGCTGGAGCCGCGTTCGGCGATCAGCGGCAGCGCCGACCTGGAGGTGCGGGAGACCACGCACCTGTTCCTGCTCCAGT
Organism: Kitasatospora sp. NPDC058115; assembly: GCF_042884635.1. Classification (NCBI taxonomy): domain Bacteria; kingdom Bacillati; phylum Actinomycetota; class Actinomycetes; order Kitasatosporales; family Streptomycetaceae; genus Kitasatospora; species Kitasatospora sp. NPDC058115. The sequence continues at coordinate 56,199 of NZ_JBHVTL010000023.1, read as the reverse complement.
CGAAGCTGACCGGGCAGGTGGAGGACTGGGTCGCCGCGCACGGCGACGAGTGGCCGGTGCTGGCCTCCTCGATCGCCCGCAAGTGGCTGACCGAGGGCCTCCAGGACCGCGCGATCACCCGTGACCTGGAGTGGGGCGTGCCGGTGCCGGCCGACGTGTGGCCGGAGCTGGCGGCCGCCGGCAAGGTCTTCTACGTCTGGTTCGACGCGCCGATCGAGTACATCGGCGCCACCAAGGAGTGGGCGGACGCGGCCCCGGCCGGCGAGCAGCGGGACTGGAAGTCCTGGTGGTACGAGGCGGACGACACCGTCCGCTACACCGAGTTCATGGCCAAGGACAACGTCCCGTTCCACACCGTGATGTTCCCGGCCACCATCCTCGGCTCGCGCAGGCCGTGGAAGAAGGTCGACTACGTCAAGGCCTTCAACTGGCTGACGTACTACGGCGGGAAGTTCTCCACCAGCCAGAAGCGGGGCATCTTCACGGACGTCGCCCTGGAGCTGCTGCCGGCCGACTACTGGCGCTACTTCCTGATGGCGCACGCCCCCGAGTCGGACGACTCCAGCTTCACCTGGGACCTCTTCGCCTCGGTGGTCAACAAGGACCTCGCCGACACCCTCGGCAACTTCGTCAACCGGGTGCTGTCCTTCAGCCGCAAGCGGTTCGGCGACGACGTGCCGGCCGGGCACCCGGCGGGCGAGGCGGAGGAGCGGCTGGGCGCGCAGATCGCCGAACTGCTGGCCGACTACGAGACCCAGCTGGAGGCGCTCAACTTCCGCAAGGCGGCGCAGAGCCTGCGCACGCTGTGGAGCGCGGGCAACGCCTACCTGGACGAGAAGGCGCCCTGGCTGCAGGTGAAGACCGACCCGGAGGCGGCGGCGCTGACCCTGCGCACGGCCATGAACCTCATCCACCTGTACGCGGTGGTCTCCGAGCCGTTCATCCCGGCGGCGGCGCAGGCGATGCGCGAGGCCTTCGCGCTGCCGGCCGACGCCCCCACGCGCACCGCCGCCTGGGTGGACGCGGACGCGGCGCGGGCGCTGGACGCGGTGCCGGCCGGGACGCCGTTCACGGTGCCGCCGGTGCTGTTCGCCAAGATCACCGACGAGGACCTGGCCACCTGGACCGAGCGCTTCGGCGGCGGCGCGTAGGCGGCCGGCCCTCGCCGGAGGGCCGATGACGGACGGCCGCCTCCCTCACGGAGGCGGCCGTCCATCGGTTTTTCACCCGATCGTGGAATCGCCCGGCCCACGGCGGATCGGCGAGACTGGCCGTCCCCGACCGATCCGCCAGGGAGGTGCCGACGATGGACGCCGAGGACGAGCCGTTGGCCGAGTGGTACGCCGAGCGGGCGCGCCGCCGCCGGGCACCGGGGACGCGGGACGCGATCACCCTCGCGCCCGGGCCGCGGCGCGCGGCGCACCTCTTCCAGGACGTCCCCCGGCTGGTGGTCGAGTGGGACGGCCACACCTGGCAGCCCGTCGCGGTGGCCGAGAACTACGCCGCGGCCTACCCGCTGATCGTCCGCCCGCAGCCGCCCGGCGGGCCGCAGCCGGTGTTCCCGCAGACGGACGCGCCCGTCCCGCTGCTGCGCAGGGGGACGGGCCGGCACCGCAAGCCGGACCGCTGACCCGGGGGCGGGCCCCGGGGATCAGGCCGCGCGGGCGGTGTGGACGGTGAGGGCCGCGAGGTAGAAGGCGTCGGGACGGGCGAGGATGCCGGTGGGGGCGTCGCGGTCCAGCAGCGCGTCCAGGGCGGCGAGGTCGGCGTCGTCCAGCAGATCGGCGAACTGCTCGCGTCGGCGGGCGAGTTGGACGTACAGGAACTCGCGGGCCGGGGTGTCCAGCGGGGCCGGGTGGTCGACCAGGAAGGTCCGGCTGCCGGCCGGGACCAGGCCGGCGGCGGCCAGCATGGCCGGCCAGTCCTCGACCACGGCCACGGTGCCCGGGACGGCCGCGCGCATCGCCGCGAAGGTCTCCTCGTGCGCCGCGTCCAGCCGGGCCTGGAGGCCCGGGCGGCCGACACCGAGGTCACGCGGGAGGTAGCGGGCCGGCAGGCCGCGTTCGGCGACGGCCAGCACGCCGCCCGGGCGCAGGGTCGCGGCCAGCGCGGTCAACGCGGCCTGCTGGTCGCCGAGATGGTGGATCGCGTTGCCGGACCAGACCAGGTCGGCGGCGCCGAGCGTGCCGAAGTCCTCCGGCAGGTCGGCGCGCAGGGTCGCGACCCGGCCGACCGAACGCGTCCGGGCGCGCTCCAGCAGGGCGGCGGACTGGTCGACGGCGACGACCTCGGCGGCCGGGAAGGCGTCCGCGAGCAGCCCCGCGATCACCCCGGGGCCGCTGCCCACGTCGAGCACCCGGCGGACGGGGGTGGCGTCCAGCAGCCCGCCCAGCCACCGGGCGGCCTCGGTGACGGCCGGGGCCTGGACGCCGGCCTCGCGCTCCAGGTGGACGGCGAGGGCGTCCCAGTCGACGTCGGTGCCCGGGCCGTGGTCATGGCCGTGGCCGTGGCCGTGGTGGGCGTGGGAATGGCCGTGGTCGTGGGCCGGCTGAGGGGTGTGGGCGTGCCGGGTCATGGGGGACTCCGTCCTCTCGGTGGATCGGTTCAGGCGGCGGCGAGGGCGCGGTCGACGTCCTCGTCCACCAGGTCGTGGTTGAGCGCGAACGCCGCCGCGGCGCCCGCTCCGGCGGCGGTGACCACCTGGGCGCGCGGGTCGGCGACATTGCCCACCGCCCACACCCCGGGCACGCTGGTGCGGCCCGTGCGGTCGGTGGCCACCCAGCCCTGCGGGTCCCGCGCGCAGGCCGGCCCGAACAGCAGGGCGTCCCGGGGCACCATGTGCGGGAAGAGGAACACCGCCTCGCGCGGCACGGCCGTGCCGTCCGCCAGTTCGACGCCGCGCAGCCGGTCGTCGGTGACCACCACCCGCTCGACCTCGCCCTCGACGACCCGCACGCCCCGGGCGGCGAGCTTGGCGTGGTCGTCCGCGGAGACCTCCAGGGTGTGCGCGAGGAGCACCACGTCCGCCGACCACTGGCGCACCAGCAGGGCCTGGTGCACCGCGCCCGGGTGGGTGCCGAGCACGCCGAGCGGGCGGTCGCGCACCTCGTAGCCGTGGCAGTACGGGCAGTGCAGCACATCGCGGCCCCAGCGTCCGGCCAGGCCGGGCAGCTCCGGCAGGCCGTCGCGCAGACCGGTGGCGACGACCACCCGGCGGGCCCGCAGCGCCGGGCCGCCGGCCAGGTGGACGTCGAAGGCGGGCGCGTCCGCGGCCGGCACCGGCTCGATGTGGTCCACCCGGGCGTCGAACAGGTCGACGCCGTACCCCGCCAGTTCGGCGCGGCCGGCCTCCAGCAGCGCGGCCGGGGCCACGCCGTCCCGGGAGAGGAAGCCGCCCATCCGCGCGGCCGGGGCGTTGCGCGGCTGCCCCGCGTCCACCACGGCCACCCGGCGGCAGGCCCGGGCCAGCACCAGGGCCGCGCTCAGCCCGGCGGCGCCGCCGCCGACCACCACGACGTCATGGCCGTCGGCGGCGGCGGGGTACTCGGGAACGGTTCCGGTTCGCGTGTCACTCACGGCGATCACCTCCACCGCCAGGCTGCGCCGACCACCGGGCGGGAGGCAACTTTCGTTGCTGTTTCGGCAACGCCCGCCCGGGCCGCCGGGCGGTGCGCCGCCAGTACGAACGGGCCGCCACCGCCAGCGCCGTCCCGTACACGGCGAACGCGCCCAGTCCGATCCAGGCGACCAGCAGGGTGTCCGCCGCCGTGGGGAAGTCCCCGCGCGGCACCTCCACCACCCCCGCCGTGGCCAGCGCCGACCAGCCGACGCCGACCACCCCGTACGGCGCCAGCGTCCCCGCGCCCAGCAGGGCGGGCGCCAGCGGCAGCCAGCGCGGGACCGGCCGCCCGGCCAGCGGGAGGGTCCAGCGCGGGAACACCTGCCCCCAGGGGCGGACCAGCCCCCAGAGCAGGAACACCCCGAGCCCCGCCAGCAGCGCCGTCCCGTCCAGGCCCCAGGACTCCAGGGTGAGCCAGATCCCGGAGGCGCCGTTGCGCACCGCGGCGGCGTGCATATCGGCCCCGCTCACCCCGGCGAAGGTGCCGCCGGACGCCCAGAACAGCTTCATCGCGACGTACGGGACGAACGCCGCGCTCCCCGCGAGCGCCGTCAGCTGGACCGCCCCCGGGGCCGCCGACGGGACGGGGGCGACGCCGGGGACGGGGACGGCGGCGCCAGGGTCGCCGGGGTCGCCGTCCGCCAGGGCGACGGCGGGAGCCCCGGGGCGCGCCGCGCCCGCGAGCAGACCCGTGCCGAGCGCCGCCAGCAGGTGCTGCGCCGTTCCCGGGCCGCTGTCCACGCCCTGCCCGAACAGCAGCGTGATCACGTCCATCAGCAGGCCGAACGCGCCCGCCCCGGCCGGCCCGCACAGCCCCCACAGCACCTTCCGCAGCGCCGGGCGCGGCCCGCCGGCGGCCAGGGCCGCGCCCGCCGCCACCGCGGCCAGGCCCACCGCCGCCACCGCCCAGCCCGCGGCGGCGGCGCCGAACAGCGGCGCCCCCGGCAGCGGTGTCCCGCCCAGCGCGCAGCCCGCGCCGAACACCGCGTACCCGGTGCCCCAGGCGGCCACCGCCCGCCCGTCCGCCCCCGCGTCCGCCCCCACGTCCGCCCACCACCGCCGGGACGGCCACCGCCGCCCCCGCCACCCGCGCGTCGTCGTCATGCCGTCACGCTCGCAGCGGGCGGACCGCCCGCGCCTCGCCCACCGGAACGAGCCCGCTCCCCCCGCCGGGGGAGCTTTCCGCTTGCCCTGGAGCGCACTCCAACTCCTAGGGTTCGGCAGGCGGATCACCGAACGGAACGCACCACCGACGCACCACGAGGGGGACCACCACCATGCGCTACCGCACGCTCGGCGGCACCGGCATCGAGGTCAGCACCTACTGCCTCGGCACCATGATGTTCGGCGCGATCGGCAACCCCGACCACGACGACTGCGCCCGGATCGTCCACGCCGCGCTCGACGCGGGCGTCAACTTCGTCGACACCGCCGACATGTACTCGGCGGGCGAGTCCGAGGAGATCGTCGGCAAGGCCCTGCAGGCCCGGGGCGACCGCGACGACGTCGTGCTCGCCACCAAGGTCCACTTCCCGATGGGCGAGGGCCGCAACCACAGCGGCAACTCCCGCCGCTGGATCGTCCGGGAGGTCGAGGAGAGCCTGCGCCGGCTGCGCACCGACCGGATCGACCTCTACCAGGTGCACCGGCCGGACCCGGACACCGACCTGGAGGAGACCCTCGCCGTCCTCGGCGACCTGGTGCGGGCCGGCAAGATCCTCGCCTTCGGCTGCTCGACCTTCCCCGCCCACGAGCTCGTCGAGGCCCACCGCGTCGCCGAGCGGCGCGGCCTGCCCCGTTTCCGCACCGAGCAGCCGCCGTACTCGCTGCTCGCCCGCGGCATCGAGCGGGACGTCCTGCCGACCGTGCGGCGGCTCGGCATGGGGGCGCTGACCTGGTCCCCGCTCGCCTCCGGCTTCCTCACCGGCCGCTACCGCAAGCACCGGCCGGTCGACCTCGGCAGCGGGCGCGCCGCCCTCATGCCGGCCCGCTTCGACCCGGCGCTGCCGGTCAACCAGGCCAAGCTGGACGCCGTCGAGCAGCTGACCGCCGTCGCCGAGGACCTCGGCCGCACCCTGCCCGAACTGGCCCTCGCCTTCCCGCTCGCCCACCCGGCGGTCACCTCGGTGATCATCGGACCGCGCACCCCCGGCCAGCTGGAGGCGGCCCTCAAGGGCGCCGACCTCGTCCTCGACGACGCCACCCTGGACCGGATCGACGCGATCGTGCCGCCCGGCACCGACGTCTACCCCCCGGACGGCGTCTGGCGGCCCCGCGCCCTGACCGACCCCGCCCTGCGCCGCCGCCCGGCCGCCGACCGCCCGGCGGCCGACTGACCGGGAGGCGGGGCACCGGCCGGAGAGGGCGGGGCACCGGCCGGAGAGGGCGGGGCGGGCGTCCTACCCGCGCAGCAGGTCGACCACGCCGGTGAGGTCCTCCACGCCGTGCCGGGCCGGGTCGGCGTCGAGGCGGCGGCGCATCAGCTCGAAGTAGGGCGTGAGCAGTTCGCTGCTCACCCCCTGCTCCTCGGCGGTGCGCAGGAAGGTCGGCACCCCGGCGACCTGCATCGCCAGGCTGGAGACGACGCCCTCGGTGTAGTCGCCTGCCGCCAGCTGCCCGGCGGTGGCCGCCACCGAGCCGGTCATCGCGGTGAGCCAGGAGGAGAGCAGCGGGGCCAGCGCGCGCGGGTCGACGGACTCGCCGCGGACCAGCGCGAAGGCGTGCGCGACACCCGCGAACATGCCGTACATCGCGCTCAGCAGCGCCACGTCGTGCAGCGCGGCGTGGCCGGCGTCCGCGCCGACGTACCGGGCGTCGGCCGGGGCCGCGAGGGTCGCGCGGTGCTCCTCGAACAGCTCCGGGGAGCCGCTGTAGAAGACGTACGGTCCGGCCTGCGGAACGCCGATCATCGGCGGGACGGCCATGATGCCGCCGTCCAGGTAGCGGGCGCCCCGGCCGGTCACCAGGGCCGCGCGGGCGCGGGCCGTGCCGGGGGTGCTGGTGACCAGGTTGACGACGTCCTTGCCGGTGAGGTCGACGCCGGCCAGCGCCTCCTCGACCGAGGCGTCGTCGAGCAGGCAGACCACCACCAGCCGGTTGGCGGCCACCGCCTCGCCCGCGGTGGCGGCGACGGCGGCGCCCCGGGCGGCGAGCGGTTCGGCCCGGGCGGCGGTGCGGTTCCAGACGGTGAGCGGGTGCCCGGCGGCCAGCCAGGCGCCGGCCAGCGCGGTGCCCATCGCACCGAGGCCGAGCAGGGTGAGCGGGGTGAGCGGGGTGAGCGGGGTGAGCGGGGTGAGCGGGGTCCTCGAAACGGCGTCAGCGGCGTTCTGTGTCATGCTGGCCAGCCTCGTTCGGGCCCCGGGAACGATCAAGTACGCACTTCGGAGTGGGTGGTTACCCTGAGGTGAGCGAGCAGGCCGGCGAAGGGGCGGGGCAGGAGATGGCGGTGACCGTGCCGAGGCCCGGTGCGTACGTCTGCGGGATCGACGCCGCGATGGACGTCATCGGCGGCAAGTGGAAGGTGCTGATCCTCTGGGCACTGGGCGAGCGGCCGCACCTGCGCTTCGGCGAGCTGCGCCGCCAGGTGCCGGGGGTCACCGAGAAGGTGCTCGCCGCCCACCTGCGCGAGTTGGAGGCGGACGGCATCGTGCACCGCGCCTCGTACGACGAGGTGCCGCCCCGGGTCGAGTACTCGCTCACGCCCGCCGGGCACCGGCTCAACGAGGCGCTGGCGCCGCTGGGCGCCTGGGGCCGCCAGCACGTGCTGAACGACGCCCCGCACTCCTGAACGGGCCGGATCAGGCGATCGAGGCGGACACGATCGCCGCCACCGCGAGGTTGCAGCTGGCGGTCACCCAGACCGCCGGGTGCGGCTCCGGGTCGACCAGGATCGCGCCCAGCTTGCCCGGCGTCAGCACGTCCACCACCCAGAACGCGACGGCCATCAGCACCAGGCCGAGCACGCCGAAGCAGACGGTGGAGACCAGGCCCTTCCCGAAGTCCTCGTAGGTGTAGAGGATCGCGGTGAAGACGATGCCGCCGATGCCGAGCAGTGCCGAGCTGAGCAGCACGGCGGCGTTGCGGTTGCGGTCCACCCAGATCTGCCGGCCGAGCTTGCCGGGCGTCAGGACGTCCACCAGGACGATGCCGAGCAGCAGCAGGACCACGCCGACGCCGCCGAAGGCCGCCGCCGCGCCGAGACCGTGCAGGATGTCGTTCATGGGTGTCCGCCCCCCGGGTCGGTGTCACAGGTCGCCCGCCGAAAGCGGGCCGGCCGCGCGCAGGCCCCCTCCCGCGGTCAAGGATCGGCAAAAGATAACCCATCACGACCGGGTTCCGAGCGGGAACGGACCCCTCCCGCACCATCCGGACCACGCGTACCATCGGACGCCATGACCCAGCCGCCGCCCGCCGGTTCCACCCGGACACCGGACGCCACCGGACCTGTCGCCGCCGCGACGGCCGCCGCCGGACCCTCCGTCGCGGGGCCCCGCGCCACGGCGCCGGGCGCCCCCGCCCGCCGCCGCTCCGGCTTCGTCGCCCTGGGCATGGTCGGCACCCTCGCGCTCGCCCTCTCCGGCTGCTCGTCCTCCTCCGGGAAGAACCCGCCGAGCCGCTGCGTCGACCCGGCCACCCTCAAGGTCCTCGACAGCCACTCCTGCACGACCAAGGGCACCACCACCGCCGGCCGCTGGTACTACTGCGGCTCCGGCGCCACCACCGCCACCGGCGGCACCTTCGACAAGGCCGCCACCAAGCGCGGCGGCTTCGGGTGCCCGTCCGGCTCCAGCGGCTCGGGCGGGGGCTGATCCGCCGTGCGCCGCCGCACCGTCGAACCCCGCCCCGACTGGCTGGCCACCGTCGAGGGCCAGGGCCTCATCTACGCGATGTGCTCGGACCCCTGCAACCAGGGCGGCCCGCACGCCTACTGGGACGAGTCCGCCTACTACGAGTTCTCGCTGCCCGAGGTGGAGGCGCTGGAGGAGGTCGTCGAGGAGCTGCACGAGATGTCGCTGGCCGCCGCCGGCCACGTGGTCCGCACCGGCCGGTTCGCCGACTACGGCATCACCGACCCGCGGCTCGCCGCCGCCGTCGCCGAGTCCTGGCGGCGGCGCGACGAACAGCCCACCCTCTACGGGCGGTTCGACCTCGCCTACGACGGCACCGGCCCGGCGAAGCTGTTCGAGTACAACGCCGACACCCCGACCTCGCTGATCGAGGCGGCCGGCCCGCAGTGGTTCTGGATGGAGGAACGGTTCCCGCACGCCGACCAGTGGAACTCGCTGCACGAGCGGCTGGTCGCCGCCTGGGCCCGGCAGAAGCACCTGCTGCCGCCCGGCCCGGTGCACTTCGCGCACTCGCGCGGCGACACCGAGGGCGAGGACTGGATGACCACCCTCTACCTCCAGGAGTGCGCCGGGCAGGCGGGCATCGAGACGGTCGGCATCGCCGTGGAGGACATCGGCTGGGACGGCCTGTCCGGCCGCTTCGTCGACCTGGAGCACCGCTTCGTGCGCGCCGCGTTCAAGCTCTACCCGTGGGAGTGGCTGGCTTCCGACGAGTTCGGCGAGCAGCTGCTGGACGTCGTCGACCACGGCGGCTCGACCGGCTCCACCCTGTGGATCGAGCCGGCCTGGAAGATGCTGCTCTCCAACAAGGCGCTGCTGGCCGTCCTCTGGGAGCTGTACCCGGGCCACCCCAACCTGCTGCCCGCCTACCTGGACGGCCCGCGCGAGCTCGCCGGCCCGGACGGCCCGGGCTACGCCGCCAAGCCGCTGCTCGGCCGTGAGGGCGCGGGCGTGCGCATCGTCGAGCCGGGCGGCCGCGAGACCCGGCTCGCCGACTGGGCCGGCGACCCGGACCGCTACGGCGCCGAGGGCCACTGCTACCAGCAGCTCCACCCGCTGCCCGACTTCGACGGCAACCGCCCCGTCCTCGGCACCTGGGTGGTCGACGGCGAGGCCGCGGGCCTGGGCATCCGCGAGACCGACGACAGCCCCATCACCCACCAGGGCGCCCGCTTCCTGCCCCACCTCATCGTCTGAGCCACCGGACCCCGCCCGCCCCGCCACCGCCCGCCCGCCCCGCCGCGGAATGCGGGCCGGGCGGGTGCGGTTTGATGGAGTTATGGCATCTCGTGCACGTGTACGCGCCCCCGAGCTGGTCGGGGCAGGCGGTTGGCTGAACACCGGCGGCAAGGAGCTGACGCTCGCCGACTTCCGGGGCAAGATCACCATTCTGGACTTCTGGACGTTCTGCTGCGTCAACTGTCTGCACGTCCTCGACGAGCTGCGGGAGCTGGAGGAGAAGCACCGGGACACGCTGGTGATCGTCGGCGTGCACTCGCCCAAGTTCGTGCACGAGGCCGACCACCGGGCCGTGGTGGACGCGGTGGACCGGTACGAGGTGCACCACCCGGTGCTGGACGACCCGGCGCTCGCGACGTGGAAGCAGTACGCGGTGCGGGCCTGGCCGACGCTGGTGGTGATCGACCCGGAGGGCTACGTCGTCGCCCAGCACGCCGGCGAGGGGCACGCGCACGCGCTCGCCCGGCTGGTCGAGGAGCTGGAGGCGGAGCACGCGGCGAAGGGCACCCTGCGGCGCGGCGACGGCCCGTACGTGGCGCCCGAGCCGACCGCCGGGGACCTCAAGTTCCCGGGCAAGGCCGTCCGGCTGCCGAACGGCCACTTCCTGGTGACCGACTCCGGCCACCACTCGCTGGTCGAGCTGGAGGCCGACGGCGAGACCGTGGTGCGCCGGATCGGTGACGGCGTGCGCGGGCTGGTGGACGGCACCGGCCCCCGGTTCAGCGAGCCGCAGGGCCTCGTGCTGCTGCCGGAGGGCACCGCCGACTACGACCTGGTGGTCGCCGACACCGTCAACCACGCGCTGCGCGGCGTCCGGCTCTCCGACGGCGCCGTGACCACCCTGGCCGGCACCGGCCGCCAGTGGTGGCAGGGCTCGGCGACCGAGGGCCCGGCCCGCGAGGTCGACCTCTCCTCGCCGTGGGACGTCGCCTGGTTCGACGGCCGGGTGTGGATCGCGATGGCGGGCGTCCACCAGCTGTGGGCGTACGACCCGGCCTCCGGCACGGTCGGCGTCGCGGCCGGCACCACCAACGAGGGCCTGGTCGACGGTCCCGCCGCCGAGGCCTGGTTCGCCCAGCCGTCCGGCCTGGCCGTGTCGGCGGACGGCGAGCGGCTCTGGGTCGCCGACTCCGAGACCTCGGCGCTGCGCTGGGTTTCACGTGAAACCAAGGCCGTGCACAGCGCCGTCGGCACCGGCCTGTTCGACTTCGGGCACCGGGACGGCGCGGCCGCGCAGGCCCTGCTCCAGCACCCGCTGGGCGTCACCGTGCTGCCGGACGGCTCGGTGGCCGTCAGCGACACCTACAACCACGCGCTGCGCCGCTACGACCCGGCGAGCGGCGAGGTCAGCACGCTCGCCACCGACCTGCGCGAGCCGTCCGGCGCGGTGCTGGTCGACGGCGACATCGTGGTGGTCGAGTCCGCCCGGCACCGGCTGACCCGGCTGCGGCTGCCCGAGGAGGCCGTCCGGGTGGACGCGGTCGCGCACCGCACCCAGCGGGCCGCGACCGAGGTCGCCCCGGGCGCGCTGCGCCTCGACGTGGTCTTCCGGGCGCCCACCGGCCAGAAGCTGGACGAGCGCTACGGACCGTCCACCCGGCTGCTGGTCAGCGCCACCCCGCCCGAGCTGCTGGTCTCCGGCGCGGGCGCGGACAGCGCGCTCTCCCGCGAGCTGGTGCTCTCCGACACGGTGACCGAGGGCGTGCTGCACGTCTCGGCGATGGCGGCGTCCTGCGACGACGACCCGGCGATCGAGTACCCGGCCTGCCACGTCCACCAGCAGGACTGGGGCGTGCCGGTGAAGCTCACCGACGGCGGCGCGCGCCGGCTGCCGCTGGTGCTGGCCGGCCTGGAGTAGCCGCCCGCCGCGCCCGGTGGCGCGGGGGCCCGGCGGGCGTGAAACCCGCCGGGCCCCCGCGCGTCCCGCCGGGGGCTCAGCCCTCCAGGAAGGCCTTGATCGCGCTCGCCAGCAGGTACGGGTCCTCCGCGCCGCACAGCTCGCGCGCCGAGTGCATGGAGAGCGCCGCGATGCCGCAGTCCACGGTCTGGATGCCGAGACGGGCCGCGGTGATCGGGCCGATCGTCGTCCCGCAGGGCATGGCGTTGTTGGAGACGAAGGTCTGCCACGGCACGCCGGCCTTCTCGCAGGCCGCCGCGAACACCGCCCGGCCGACGCCGTCGGTGGCGTACCGGTTGTTGACGTTGACCTTGAGGATCGGCCCGCCGTTGGGCATCGGGTGGTGGCCCGGCTCGTGCCGCTCGCTGTAGTTCGGGTGGACGGCGTGGCCCATGTCCGAGGAGAGGCAGACGGTGCCGGCCAGCGCCCGGGCCCGGTCCTCCAGGCCGCCGCCGCGCGCGTACACGCTGCGCTCCAGGACGTTGCCGAGCAGCGGGCTCTGCGCGCCGGTGTCCGACTCGCTGCCGGTCTCCTCGTGGTCGAAGGCGGCCAGCACCGGGATGTACGGCAGCGCCGCGCCGTCCGCCTCGGCGGCGGCGGCCACCGCGGCCAGCGCGGCGGTGGCGGCGTGCACCGAGAGCAGGTTGTCCAGCCGCGGGCCGGCCAGCAGCTCGCGGTCCCGGCCCAGGTAGGAGGCGGGCTGGACGTCGTGGGTCATGAGGTCCCAGCCGCTCACGTCGGCCGCGTCGACCCCCGCCCGCTGGGCGACGTAGCCGATCAGCGAGCCCTCGTCGACCGGGCCGAGGCCCCAGATCGGCGTGAGGTGGCGCTGCTTGTCCAGCTTCATGCCGTCGTTGACCTGGCGGTCCAGGTGGATCGCCAGCTGCGGCACGCGCAGCAGCGGCTCGTCCAGCTGGACCAGCCGCCGGCTGCCGTCGCGCAGGGTGAGCCGGCCGGAGAGGCCGAGGTCCCGGTCGAGCCAGGTGTTGAGCGGCACCCCGCCGTAGATCTCCACCGCGACCTGCCGCCAGCCCGCCGACCCGGTGTCGGGAATCGGCTTGACCCGCAGGTTGGGTGAGTCGGTATGGGTGCCGACCACGCGGAACGGCGTCTCCGGGCCCGCGCCGGCCGGCACGTACCAGGCGATCAGCGCGCCGCCGCGGACGACGTACCGGCCGCCGGCCACGCCGTCCCAGGAGTCCGTTTCCAGCACCTGCCGGAAGCCGGCTTTCTCCAGACGCTCGGCCGCGCTCGCGACCGCGTGGTAGGGCGACGGCGAGGTGCCGAGGAAGGCGATCAGGTCATCGGTGTGCGTCCGGTCGAAGAAGGCCTGGCGGGCGGCGGTCGACATGCTGCTCCTGGGTCGAGGGAGGGCCGAGGCCGAAATGGGGGATCGGCTTCGCACCTTGAGCATATGCCCGTACACGGACATGACACTCGGAGCATCCCAACGGATGCAGAACGCAGACAGAAACGTGAACTGACGCCCCCTCCACTGTCGCTGGACCCCTGGTACGGTGCCCGGCCGGCCCGACCGGCGCCGGGCACACCGAAGGGCCCGGTCGGCGGGACCGGGCCCTTCGGTGTGAGGGTGGGGTCAGGCGGTCAGGACGGTGTCACGCACGGCGTGCCCGGTGAAGGGCGGCGGCGGGGACGGGTGGCGTCAGAACGCCTCCTCCGCCAGCTCCATGATCTCGTTGTCGATGCCCTCGGCGATCAGGCGCTGCGAGGCGACGGTCGGCAGCACGTTCTTCGCGAAGAAGCGGGCCGCCGCGACCTTGCCCCGGTAGAACGGCACGTCCTTCCCGGAGGCGCCGGCCTCCAGCTTGGCCAGGGCCACCGCGGCCTGGCGCAGCAGCAGCCAGCCGACCACGACGTCGCCGGAGACCATCAGCAGGCGGGTGGTGTTCAGGCCCACCTTGTACATGTTCTTGACGTCCTGCTCGACCGAGGAGAGGTCGGCGAGCAGCTTGCCGACGATGGCCTCCAGGTCGCCGGCGGCCTGGGCGAGCAGCGCGCGCTCGGCGGCCAGGGCGTCGCCGCCCTCGGCGGAGCCGAGGAACTTCTGGATCTGCTCGGACAGCGCGGTGAGCGCCTGGCCGCCGTCCTTGACGATCTTGCGGAAGAAGAAGTCCTGGCCCTGGATGGCCGTGGTGCCCTCGTAGAGGGTGTCGATCTTGGCGTCCCGGATGTACTGCTCGATCGGGTACTCCTGCAGGTAGCCGGAGCCGCCGAAGGTCTGCAGGGACTGCGCGAGCTGCTCGTAGGACTTCTCCGATCCGTAGCCCTTGACGATCGGCAGGAGCAGGTCGTTGAGGCGCTCGGCGGCCTCGTCGTGCTCGCCGCGCAGCTTGGCCGCGGTCATGTCGTCCTGGACGGAGGCGGTGAACAGCACCAGGGCGCGCATGCCCTCGGCGTACGCCTTCTGGGTCAGCAGCGAGCGGCGCACGTCCGGGTGGTGGGTGATGGTGACGCGCGGGGCGGTCTTGTCCAGGAACTGCGAGATGTCGGCGCCCTGCACGCGCTCCTTGGCGTACTCCAGCGCGTTCAGGTAGCCGGTGGAGAGGGTGGCGATGGCCTTCGTGCCGACCATCATCCGGGCGAACTCGATGATCTTGAACATCTGGCGGATGCCGTCGACCTTCTCGCCCAGCAGCCAGCCCTTGGCCGGGTGCTTGGCGCCGAAGGTCATCTCGCAGGTGTTCGAGGCCTTGAGGCCCATCTTGTGCTCGACGTTGGTGGCGTAGACGCCGTTGCGCTCGCCCAGCTCGCCGGTCTCCCAGTCGAAGTCGAACTTGGGGACGATGAACAGGCCCAGGCCCTTGGTGCCCGGCTTGCCGCCCTCGGGGCGGGCCAGCACCATGTGGACGATGTTCTCGGACATGTCGTGCTCGCCCGAGGTGATGAAGCGCTTGACGCCCTCGATGTGCCAGGAGCCGTCCTCCTGCCGGACCGCCTTGGTGCGGCCGGCGCCCACGTCCGAGCCGGCGTCCGGCTCGGTGAGGACCATGGTGGAGCCCCACAGGCGGTCGGTCATCCGCCTGGCGATCTCAAGCTGGGCCTCGGTGCCCTCCTCGGCGATGACGCCGGCGAAGGCCGGGCCGGAGGAGTACATCCAGATGGCCGGGTTGGAGCCGAGGATCTGCTCCGCGAAGGCCCAGATCAGCGAGTTCGGGGTGACCTGGCCGCCGATCGACTCCGGGATGCCCAGGCGCCACCACTCGGCGTCCATGAAGGCCTGGTAGCTCTTCTTGAAGGTCGCCGGGATCGGCGCGGTGCTGGTCTCCGGGTCGAAGACCGGGGGGTTGCGGTCGGTGTCGGCGAAGGACGCGGCGAGGTCGTTCTCGGCGAGGCGCGCGATCTCGCTCAGGATGTTCTTCGCGGTCTCGACGTCCATCTCCGCGAACGGTCCGGTGCCGTACACCTGCTCGCGGCCGAACACCTCGAAGAGGTTGAACTCGACGTCGCGCAGGTTGGACTTGTAGTGACCCATGGCCGTTATCTCCGGTTCGTCGCTGCCGGGACACCTCCGCGTTCGGGCGCCCGTACCCACCAGTAGGCCTCATGATGCTACCCAGCGGTAACTTATTTCAAGCCCCCGCCGGTGAATCCTCCGCGGATCACCGCATGAACGTGGTCACGTCCCACAAGCCAGGACGGTCCGCTCTTGTCAGGATCGACGCCCGCGCGGGGCCCCGCGCTCCCGATAGCCTGTCCGTGTGTACGGCTATGACCAGAACGCGTACCCGGGCGATCCCTACCAGCAGGCGGGGCCGCAGCCGGGCATGAACGGCATGCCCGGCCCCGGCCCGTACGGCGAACAGCCGCCGAGCGCACAGCAGTCCCTCTACCCGGAACCGTCGCCGCCATCCCTGGCGGACGCGGTCCGGGCCTTCACCACCGGCTCGATGGCGGTGGAGGACTTCCAGGCCATCTTCATCACCTCCAAGGTGCACTGCCCGCGCGGCGACCGGCCGGGCTTCCTGGCCCTGCACAACACGCCGACGCCGGTCATCCCGATGTTCAGCTCGCTGAAGGAGCTGCGCCGGTACGCCGGCAAGGACTCCAAGCACTTCACCGTCACCGGCGCCGAGGTCCTCGACCTGCTGCCGACCGGCTACGGCTTCGCGCTGGACATGGAGGGCGAGCACCGGATGGTGTTCGACGCCAAGGCGGTCGAGCAGATGGTCGACTTCACCATGCGCCGGATGTACGGCTGACGGACGATGGACGGGGGCCCACCCGCCCCCGCCCGGCGGCCGTCCCGTCCGGGTTTGGTTCAAAATTCAACTTGCTTCTTGTTGAGGATTGAACTAATCTCGTGGACACAGGCCAGAGGAGCACCCCCGAAGGAGGCCGACATGCCCGCCGTGACCGTCGACAACCCGCTGACCCTCCCGCGCGTCACCACCCCCGACCCCGCTGCCTCGGCCGCCCGGCCCGTCCTCGCGGTGGCCACCGCCCCCGAGGGCTTCGAGGGCGAGGGCTTCCCCGTCCGCCGCGCCTTCGCCAAGATCAACCAGAAGTACCTCGACCCGTTCATCATGATGGACCAGATGGGCGAGGTGGATTACGCGGCCGGGGAGCCGAAGGGCACCCCCTGGCACCCGCACCGCGGCTTCGAGACCGTCACCTACATCATCGACGGAACGTTCATCCACCGGGACTCGCACGGCGGTGGCGGCACCATCACCGACGGTGACACCCAGTGGATGACGGCCGGCTCCGGTCTGCTGCACATCGAGACCCCGCCGGAGTCGCTGGTGCGGTCGGGCGGCCTGTTCCACGGCCTCCAGCTGTGGGTGAACCTGCCCGCCTCGGACAAGATGATCACCCCCAAGTACCAGGACATCCGCGGCGGCAGCGTCAAGCTGCTCAGCACCGAGGACGGCGGCGCGCTGCTGCGCGTCATCGCCGGCGAGCTGGACGGCCACCAGGGCCCGGGCACCACCTTCACCCCGATCACCATGATCCACGCGTCGATCAGCCCCGGCGCCCAGATCACCCTGCCCTGGCGCGCCGACTTCAACGCCCTCGCCTACGGCCTCGCCGGCAACGGCGCCGCCGGCACCGACCTCCGCCCCTTCCACCGCGGCCAGGCCGTCGTCTTCGGCGACGGCGACTCGATCACCCTGCGCGCCGACGAGAAGCAGGACTCCCGCGACACCAACTTCGAGGTCGTCCTCCTCGGCGGCCTGCCGATCCGCGAGCCCGTCGCCCACTACGGCCCGTTCGTCATGAACAGCCACCGCGAACTCCAGCAGGCCATGGAGGACTTCCAGGCCGGCCGCCTCGGCACCATCCCCGCCGACGGCCACTGATCCGGCCACGGACCGGTGACCGGTCGCGCACCCGCGACGCCCTCCGCCGCCCGAACGCCGCCCCCGCGGCGCTCCGGGCGGCGGAGGCGTTCCGGTGGCAGGGCGGGGGATCCGGCCCTACCGTCGGACCACGGGGGACGTTCCGGCCGAGTGTGAGGAGCGACGGGATGTTCTGGCAGTTCATCGTGGTGACGGCCGCCTCGTTCGGCTTCCCGACCGCCGCGCTGCTCTTCTTCATCGGCGGGCCGCGCTTCCCCGACGAGCGACGCGACGACCGGTAGCGGGTCGGCGCGCCGGCGGGGCGGTGCGCCGGTGCGCCGGCCGGTCAGCGCGCCGGGAGTGCCCAGGCCGTGTCGCGGCCCAGCAGGGCGAGCGTCCGCGCGAACGGCCCGGCCGCCCCTGCCCCCGGCCGCCGTACGGCCGGGGCCCGGCCCGGCGGCCGGTCCGCCGCCGCGAGCAGTGCCGCGGCGAGCGGCGGTTCGCCCTCCACGGCGGCGATCAGCCGGGCCGGCGAGCCCAGGGCCGCCGCCACGTCCCAGGCGTGCACCAGCGTGTCCCGCAGCTGGAGGCCGACCGCCCGGTCGAACGGGAGCGGCGCGCCGCCGTCGACGTCCGGAAGCCGCAGCGGCGCGGCGTGCGGTGCGGCGGCGGCGAGGGCGACGGTCAGCCGCGCGGCGGAGTGCCGGAACGCGCCGGCCGGGTCGCCGTGCACCGGGACGTCGCGCCAGAGCGCGGGGTCCGGCCCGGCCCCGGCCGCCGCGGCGGCGAGCCCCAGGTGCCGCCCGACCATGTGCTCCAGCAGCCACCGCAGCGGCCGGCCTGCGCAGGGCGTCGCCAGCACCAGTTGCTCCGGCTGCACGGTGTCCACCACCGCGGCGGCCAACTCCAGGGACCGGCTGTGCAGTTCGAGCAGGATCATGCCGCACCCGGCTCCGTCGCCGCGGCCGCCGGCGCCCCGGCGGACAGGAAGCCGATCACGTTGTCGATCACGGTCGGCTCGGTGAGGATCCGCCGGTGGCCCAGCCCCCGGGTGACCAGCAGTTCCAGCCGGTCCCCGTAGGCGGCCCGCAGCCGGCCGGCCTGGGTGAACGGGACGACGTCGTCGTCCTCGTCGTGCGCCACCAGGATCGGCAGGCCGATCTCCTCGGGGCTGCGGGTGGCGTCGAAGTGCGCCCGGACGTCGGCGATCCCGGGGAACATCGCGCCGCCCTCCACCCGGCGCCGCAACTCCCGCTCCACGGTGGCGTTCAGGCCGAGCATGGCGCAGAAACCGGCGGGCATCCAGGAGACCTCGGCGACCCCGGCCACCGCGGCCAGCCGCCCGGCCCGCAGCCCTTCGCGCAGCGCCAGGAAGGCCGCGTTGACGCCCAGCGAGTGGGCGATCACCGCCTCGAAGGCGCCGTACTCCTCCTGCAGCCGCAGCGCGATGGCGCGGTGGTCCAGCACGGTGGCGGTGCGGCCGCCGGAGTCGCCGTGCCCGGGGGCGTCGTAGCCGACGGCGGTGAGGCCGAGCCCGCGCAGCCGGGGCACGAAGTCCGCGAAGCGCGAGGCCCGGGACTGCCAGCCGTGCATCAGCAGCACGGGCCGGGTGCCGTCGCCCCAGCGGTGGACGACCACCTGCTCGCCGCGGTGGCGCAGCGTCCGGGTGTCGGCCCGGTCGTGCACCGCGCGCTCGCGGGTGCGGACGCGGCCGCGCCGCAGGGGGTGGCGGTAGAGCTCGTACGCGGCCCGGCCGGCCAGACCGGGGGCGGCCAGCGAGGTGGCGTTCAGGGTGGTGCGGATCAGTGCGACGGCCGGGTCCATGCGGGACTCCCTGTGGGTGCCGAGGGGCAAGAGCCGAACGGGACGAGATGTTAGCACGACCGTTCGTTCAATTTTCTGCCCACCGGCCCGCCCCGCTACCCTGGCGGCACGGACATGCCGGAGGACTGGGGTGAGAGCGGTGGCCGGAGCGACCACGGACGGACGGGTCCTGCGCGGCGAGGAGACCCGCCGGACGGTCCTGCGCAGGGCCGTCGAGATCGCCTCCGTCGAGGGCCTGGACGCCCTGTCGATCGGCCGGCTCGCCACCGACCTCGGCCTCAGCAAGAGCGGGGTCTTCGCCGGCTTCGGCTCCAAGGAGGAGCTCCAGCTCGCCACCGTCCGGGCGGCCCGGCGGATCTTCTCCGACGCGGTGCTCGCCCCGATCGCCGACGAGCCCCCCGGCCTGCGCAAGCTCCGCCTGCTCTGCGAGTCCTGGCTGGCCTACTCGCGCGCCCGGGTCTTCCCCGGCGGCTGCTTCTTCTACGAGGTCAACGCCGAGTACGACGCCCGCCCCGGCCCGGTGCGCGACGCCCTCGCGGCCAACTGGCGGGAGTGGCACGCCACCGTCCTCGCCCTGGTGACCGGGGCCCTCGGCACCGGCGAACTGCGCGCCGACGCCGACCCGGAGGACATCGCCTTCACGCTGATCGCCCTGCTGGAGAACGCCAATCCGCAGGCCCTGCTGTTCGACGAGGACACCCCGTACGAACGCGCCCACCGCGCCGCGCTGCGCCGGCTGCGCTCGGACGCCGTCGACCCGGACACCCCCGCGCTGCGGACCGCCTGAACCGGCGCGCTCAGGCGGCGTCCAGCACCCGTTCCAGGACCGCCGCCCGGGCCAGCAGCCGTTCGTCCGCCCCGGCCTCGCCGACCAGTTGCAGGCCCAGCGGGAGGCCCTGCTCCGTCACCCCGGCGGGCAGGCTCAGCGCGGGCAGCCCGGCGAGGCTCCACGGCAGCGACATCACGGCGCTGCCGGTGCTGCCCAGCCCGGACGGGGCCGGGCCGGTCGCCGAGGGGGCCAGCAGCACGTCCACCCCGGCCCGCCGGCGCTGCCCGGCGAGCCGCGCGCGGAAGTCCTCGCGGGCCCGCAGCGCCGCCCGGTAGGCGGCCGGGGTGACGGTGCGCCCCTGCCGGATCCCCGCCACCGTCTCCGGCCGGTAGAGGGCCCCGAAGCGGTCGAACCACTCGGCGTGCGAGGCCGCCATCTCGAACCGGTTGATCGCCTGCAACTGCCGCTCCAGCTCGTCGAAGTCCGGCAGCAGGTCCAGTTGACGCACCGTCAGGCCGCGGACGGACAGCAGCTCCAGCTGCCGCCGGAAGGCCCGCAGCGCCTCCGGGCGGGCCCGCTCCAGGTACGGGCCGACCGGGACGCCGAGCACCGGCACGTCGTCGTCCCCGGTGCACCGGGGCCCGGTCTCCCAGTCGTCGCAGAGCAGCGGGGCGGCCAGCGCGACGCCCGCGAGGTCGGCGGTGAAGACGCCCGGGGTGTCGAGGCTCGGCGCGTTCGGGATCACGCCCGCCGCCGGAATCCGCCCGTGCGTCGGCCGGAAGCCCACCACACCGCAGTAGGCGGCCGGGCGGACGACCGAGCCGACCGTCTGGGTGCCGACCGCCAGCGGCACCAGCCCGGCCGCGACCGCCGCCGCCGAGCCGCTGCTGGAGCCGCCCGGGGTGTGGCCCGGATGGTGCGGGTTGCGGGTCGGGCCCGGGGCGCCGCCTGCGAACTCGGCGGTCACCGTCTTGCCCGCGACCAGCGCGCCGGCCGCCCGCAGCCGGTCCACCAGGGCGGCCTGCGGACCGGCCAGGACGCCCGGCGGCAGCGCCGAGCCGGCGTGCGTGGGCAGGCCGTCCACGTGCACGATGTCCTTGACCCCGACGGCCACCCCGTACAGCGGCGGCGCCTGCGCCGGATCGGGGTGCCGGGCGGCGAGCGCCCGGGCCTCGGCGTGCAGCCGGTCGGCCCGGCCGGGTTCCGGCACGAAGGCGTGGATCAGCGGGTCCACCTGCTCGATCCGGGCGCAGAGCCGGTCGACGTGGACGGCCAGGGCGGGTACGCCCGCGCGCAGCGCGGCGGCCTCACGGGTCAACGACCGCGGCCGGACCGGGGATTCCTCCATGGCGACCACGGTAGCCCCGGCCACGCGCAAGCCGTTCACCGCATCACCGGTGCGGCGTTCAGCCGGTCGGCCAGGCCGTCTCCCGCTGCTCGCCGGGCGGGCGCGGCCGGTGCTCGTCGGCCAGCCAGGGGGCCTCGCGCAGCAGGTAGGCCCCGCAGGTGTGGCAGCAGAGCTCGGGGGCGCGCCCCCAGTCCACCGCCTCCCGGGCGGGCGCCCGCGGGTCCAGCTCCCGGCCGCACATCGCCACGCTCCCGCCGCCGCGGACCATGTGCCACAACCGCACCCCGGCGGGCGCGCCGCCGGGCGCGTACTCGGCACGCATCCGGTGCATCATGCCCCCATCGTCCGGCGGTCCGCCGGGCCCGGCAAGCGGGGCCGGGCCCGGCGGAGGTGGTCAGACCAGCCCGCCCCAGAGCCGCAGCCGGGCGATCCCGCCGTCCGGGAAGACGTCCAGCCGGACGTGGGTGGCCGGGCGCGGCGCGTCGATCACCAGGCGGTGCACGGCGTCCGGCTGCAGCCGGGTGCGCGGCACCAGCGCGAACCACTCCCCGGGGTCCGCGCCCAGCGCGTCCCGGCCGGACAGCGCCGCCCAGCCCGCGGCGTTGCCGACGTAGTAGCCGGTGTCGATCTCCACCGCCCGCACCGCGCCCCGCCCGGCCAGCCGCAGCCGGACCCAGTCGTGGCCGGCGTCGCGGCGCCGGCGGTTCTCCCAGCCGTCCCCCATCGCCCGGGACCGGCCGGGCAGGACGAGGCCGACCGGGGCGGAGTAGAAGCGGTCCGAGGCGTCCTCGACGGCGCCGCCGTTCTCGGCCGCCGCCAGGTCGAAGGTGCCGAGCGCGGCCAGCCAGCCGGGGTCCGGCCGGGCCTCGCCGTGCACCCGGAAGCGCGCGATGCCGCCGTCGGGGTACTGGCTGAGACGCAGGTGGGTGATCCGGTGGCGGTCGCCGACCGCGAAGCCGTTGGCGGCGTGGCCGCGCACCGGGGAGCGGGGGACCAGCGGGTGCCAGACGGTCCCCGGGGCCAGCAGGTCCTCCGGGCCCGGGGTGCCGGGGAGTTCGGCGCCCTCGACGGCGATCCGCCGCGGGTGGTTGCCCCGGAAGTGCGCGGTGTCGACGACGACGCCGTGCACGATGCCCGGCACGCCCAGCCGGACCAGCGCCCAGTCGTGGTCGCCGTCGGCCGGGTGCGGGTGGTCGGCGTCGGCGCCGCGCCGCCGCCTGGTCTCCCAACCGTCCATGAGCTGGCCCTTGTTGCCGAAGGTGTGCGGGCGGAACACGGCCGGCCCGGGCAGCAGCAGGTTCTCCCGGTCGGCGAACAGCTCGTCGTTGGCGGCGACGACGGCGCCGCCCAGCCGGCGGTCGGCGAGGTCAGTCAGGGCGGTGAACGGGAACTCGGCGGCGCGGTAGTCGGCGTACGGGTCGCCACCGCCGTACGGCGGGGCGCAGGTGTCGGACAACTGGTCGGGATTCGGGCTGGAGTTCGCGTCGGCGGTCATGCCTCCACCCTCGCGCCGGGCCCCGGCCGGGTCCACCACCGGAACCGGGCGGAGCTCCTCGGCCGCCCGGCCCGTCGGCGATGCTTTCCGGCCACCCCCGCGGAACCCGGCACGCCCCCCCTCGATAGGGTGCCGCTCCTGCGACACCGCCGGTGATCATTATCGGCCGTCAAGTCGTCACATTCCGGACAGATTTCACCCAAAACGCTGGAGCCACGATCGTGCGCACTTCCCGCCTCCTGGCCGCGTCCACGCTGCTCGCGCTCACCCTCGGCGCGACGGCCGGCACGGCCGTCGCCGGCGCCGTCGCCGTCTCCCCCACCCCGACGGCCACCGGTACCGCCACCGGCACGGCCGGCCCCACGGCCACGGCCACCGCCACCGCCACCGCGACCCCGAGCACCACGGGGACCCCCTCGGCGAGCGCCTCCCCGAGCGCCTCGCCGAGCGCCACGGCCACGCCCTCGGCGACCCCGACGCACCGGCCCACGGTGCCGCCGACCCTGCTCCCCACCACCGCACCGGGCCTAGCCTGCTCGGGCGGCGTGTCCCAGGGCGAGGAGTGGCTGAAGGTCACCGGCACCGGCCTGTGGAACACCACCCTCGCCCCCGGCGCGACCCAGGAGACCTCCGTGACCTGGGAGAACCTCAGCGGGGTCGAGCTGACGAAGTTCCATACCTACCTCTACCTGACCCTGTTCGACCGGGAGGACGGCGTCGACAGCCACGCGTGGGACAAGGACTTCTTCACCGTCCAGTTCCACGCACCCGGTCAGGACTGGAAGTCCGTCGAGCTGAACGACTGGTACCTCGACACCGGCACCTTCCGGCTCGGCAAGGGCGAGAAGCTCACCCTCCGGTTCCGCATCACGCCGACCGCCAAGGCGCCGCTCGCCATGTACTCGGGCAACTTCGGCGGCGGCGACACGGCCATGGACAACGCCCTGCTGCCCCACCCCGCCAAGCCCGACCCGAAGGGCTGCACGCAGTACATCAACCTCTACGAGGGCGAGTTCAAGCTGACCGGGGCCGGCGCCGCGAGCACCGCGTCCGCCGCCGCCAAGCCCGCCGCCCCGGCCTCCGCCAAGCCGGCCGGCACCGCCTCGCCGTCCGCGGCGAACGGCCCGCACCTGGCCGAGACCGGCTCCGACTCCTCCACCCTGCCGATCGCCGTCGCCGGCGCGGCGGTGCTCGCGGCCGGTGCCGGGACGCTCCTCGTGCTGCGCCGCCGCAAGGCCGGCGCGCACAACTGATCGATGGCCGAAAAGAAATACGAGGATCGCGTACAACCGACCGCACCCCTCGCACGTCACCTCAACGTAGTAACCACCAAGCAGCCGTCACCATCGAACGCCGGAGCCGTGATCGTGCGCACCTCCCGACTGACCGCCACCGCCGCCCTGCTCGTCCTGACCACCGGGATGACCGTGGCCGGCACCACCGGCGCCTTCGCCGCGGACCCGACCGCCGCCCCCTCGGCCACCGCGACCGCCGAGCCGACCGCGGCTCCGTCGGCCACCGCCGAGGCGACCGGAACCCCGTCCGCGACCACCGGGCCGACGGCCACCGGCACGCCCGCCCCGACCGCGACCCCCTCGGCCACGGCGACCCTGCCCGAGGGCTGCACGTCCCAGCGCGACGTCAAGATGCCGGTGCAGGTCAGCCCCGCCGACTTCGTGATCGTCAAGGACGGCACGGCGCAGGAGATCGCCGTCTCCTTCCAGAACACCAGCTCGACCACGCTGACGGACTTCAAGCTCACCTACCGGATCGACTCGAACAAGAGCCTCTGGAGGCCCAAGTCCGAGGTGAAGGTCCAGAACGGCGAGTGGAAGCCGGCCAACGCGACCACCGACCACGGCTCGGTGGAGCTCGGCACCTTCCAGGTCAAGCCGAACGAGACGATCGTCACGAAGATCCGGCTCACCGTCGACTACTCGCCGTGGCAGGAGTTCCGCCTCGACCTCAACGGCGCCTCCGAGGTGCTCCCGTACGGGGTGGGCCCGGAGAACGTCAAGTACACCTGCAACCGGCTGGTCGGCTCGTACTCGTCCAGCATCAAGGCCGTCGAGAAGCCCACCGCGTCGCCCTCGGCCACCACCGCGCCGAGCTCCACCGCGACCAAGGCGCCGACGGCCACCGCCACCGCGAGCACCACCGCGAGCGCCTCCGCCACCGCCACGGCCACCGCGAGCACCTCGCCGTCCCCGACCGTCACCCAGCCGGCCGGCACCACCGGCGGCACCGGCGCGAACGGCGGTCACCTCGCCAGCACCGGTGCGAACGGCTCCACCGTGCCGCTCGCCATCACCGGCGGCGTCGCCGTCCTGCTCGGCGCCGGCGCCCTGCTGATCGCCCGCCGCCGCAAGGCCGCCCGCGGCTGACCCACCGCCCGGACCGGTCAGCGTCCGGGTCCGTGATCCAGATCCTCCGAAACAGGAGCACTCACTTGAGCTCTTCCCGACTCCTGACCGCCGCCACGCTGGTCGCGCTCTCGCTGGGCGCGACGGCCGGCGCGGCCACCGCCGGAGCGGTCACCGTCCCGGCCTCCCCGACGACCGCGTCGTCCGAGGCCACGACGGCAGAACCGACCGCCACGGCGGAACCGACCCCGTCCGCCACGGCCGAGCCGACGGCGACCGCGGAACCGACCGCGACTGCGACCGCCGAGCCCACCGCGACCGCGACCGCCGAGCCGACCGCCACCGCGACTGCGACCGCGACCGCCGAGCCGACCCCGACCGCGACGGCCACCGGCACGCCGACCGGCCTCCCCACCACGCCCGCCGAGTGCACGCCGCAGCGTGACCTCGCCCTGCCCCTCTACGCGTACCCGGGCACGACGGCCACCGTCGTCAAGGGCGGTGCGGCGCAGGACATCTTCGTCACCGTCAACAACACCGGCAGCCTGCCGGTGAAGGACTACCGGATCACCCTGCTGATCCAGGGCCCGCAGGGTTCCGCCCCGCTCAAGACCCTGGTGCAGACGCAGGCCGGCCCCTTCAAGCCGGTGGAGCAGAACGCCGGCGAGCCGTTGTCCATCGGCTCCTTCCCGATCCCCCCGAACGAGCACTTCACCGTCGGCCTACGGATCTCCGCCGACGCGGCGTCCGTCCTCGGGAACTACTCGATCTCCCTCAAGGGCGCCTCGGAGGCGCTCCCGGCCGGCTCGGGCAAGGGCGAGGACGTCTGCCACCGGATGACGGCCTCCTACACGGGCAAGCTCACCGTCTCCGACACGGCCCCCACCGCCACCCCGACGGCGAGCGGATCGCCGACGGCCACCCCGTCGGAAACGCCGTCGGCCACCGGGACGCCCGGCACGAGCGCGAGCCCGTCCGCCTCGTCCTCGCCGAGCGCCGCCATCCCGGCCGGCACCACCGGCGGCGGCACCACCACCGGCACCGGCGGCTCGACCGGGATCCTCCCGACCTCCGCCCGCCTCGCCGAGACCGGCACGGGCTCCACCGCGCCGCTCGCCCTCACCGGCGCCGCCGCGATCACCCTCGGAGCCGGTTCCGTGTTCACCGCCCGCCGCCGCAAGGCCGCCCGCGGCTGACCCACCGCCCCACCCGCCCCGTCCCGCCCGCGCACACCAGTGCGGGCGGGACGCCGCGTTCCCGCCCTGAACGACAACGCCACCTGCACCGGCGGCTCAACACCGCCACCACCCCCGCTGCCGCGGCAGGCCATCGCCCCGCCACCCGCGAATCCCGGGGCTTCCCCACGCACCGACGCCACCACGCCCACCCCCGGCGCCCAGGCAGGACACCGCCCAACGACCCCACGACGCCCGCCGCAGCAAGGCATCACCCCACCACCCGCGGCCCCCGGCACCACCACCCTCACCCCCGCCGCCGCCCGACGACCCCGCGAGGCCCGCCGCAGCAGGGCATCGCCCCGGCACCCGCAGACCCCGGCACCCGCGCGGAACGCCGGGCTCGACGCTACGAGGCCCGGCGGAGCAGGGCGTCGCCCCACCGCCCGCGGCCCCCGGCACCACCACCCCCACCCCCGATGCCGGACGCCGGACTCGACGCCACGACGCAGCAGGGCATCGCCCCGGCACCCGCGCGGAACGCCGGACTCGACGCTACGAGGCCCGGCGGAGCAGGGCGTCGTCCTGCCACTTGAGGATCTTGTCGAAGCTGACGATCGCCCCGCGCAGCGGGTGGTTGCGGAGTTGGACGTGGTCGGTGAGGGCGTGGATGAGGAAGAGGCCGCGGCCGGATTCGGCGGTGAGGTCCGGGAGCGTGTCGAGGTCCAGCGGCCGGAGGTAGGACAGCGGCGCCGGGTCGGCGGCCGGTGGCAGGACGTGGGTGTCGTACGGGCGGCCGTCGAGGGGCGGGCGGTGCGCGGTGAGCAGCGGGGCGGGGACGGTGGCGCGTCCGCGCCGGGGCCGGGGCCGCGCCCGCCCGGCCCTGCGGGCGGGCGGCGGCGGGGCGGGGGCCGGACGGCCGGCGGCCGGGGTGGCGGGGCCGGGCAGGCCGGGGCCCGAGTCGGTCACCTCGATCCGCAGCAGGTCGCCGCTGATCGAGGCGGTGACCTGGTAGCCGTCGTCGGGCCGGGTGCCCGCGCCGTGCTCGACGGCGTTGGCGCAGGCCTCGCTGAGGGCGACGCCGAGGTCCTGGGCGATCTGCGGATCGACGCCGGCGGTCGCCATCGCGCCCAGCAGTATGCGGCGGGCCAGCGGCACGCTGGCCGGGTCGCGCTTGAGGTGCAGAGTCCACCAGATGTCCACGGGAGGTCCCTCCTGGCTGCGGCTCCACATATAACGAGGTATCTCCGAACGGTGCGCAGGTGAACCGTGCCGGAGGTCCGCTACCGCCCGTTCGGCGGATGGACGGGGGGACGGGCATGTGCCGGGCGGCGCGCCGGCGGGGTGGTGCGCGGGGCCGATCGGGGCATTCGTAGGGATTTCCCACCCTGCCGGTCCGGCAGGGGTGGGCGATGAGATGATGGCCCGGCCATGACTGCCCCAGCCGCCGCCCCGCACCCGGGCGCCCTCGCACCGGACGCGCCGGTGGGGGCCGCCGCCTGGGACCTGCGGCTTGCCCGGGCGGTCCCGTTCGCCCTGGTGTGCACGCTGATCGCGGCCGCCGGGCACGCCCTGGCGGGCGGCGGGGACCCCACGCTTCCCGCGCTCGCGACCGGGTTCGCCGCCGTCCTGGTGCTCGCCGCCGCCTTCGGCGGGCGGGAGCGCTCGCTCGGTGCGATCGCCGGGGCGCTGGCGGCGGGCCAGTTCGGGCTGCACTGCCTCTTCCACTCCTTCGGCGGCCACGCGGCCGCCGGCGCGGCCGGTGCGCACCACGGCGGTCCGCCGGGCTCCGGCCCGCTGACCCTGCCGCAGGTGGCGGGCCGGCTGATCTGCAACGAGGCCCGGCCCGGCACCCTGGCCGGCCTGCCCGGCAGCCCGACCGCCGAGCAGCTGGTGGCCGGCGCGGGGCTGGATCCGCAGGCGTACGCGACCGTGCCGTGGTGGCAGGGCGGGGTGCTCGGGATGACCCCGACGATGCTGGCGGCCCACCTGGCCGCGGCCCTGGTGGCCGGCTGGTGGCTGCGGCGCGGCGAGGCGGCGCTCTGGCGGCTGGTGCGGATCGCCGCGTCGGCCGCGCGGGCCCGCGCGGCGGAGCCGCTGCGCACCGCGTGCGCCCTGGCCGCGGTGCTGCTGCGCGGTCTGTTCGGCCTGCCCGCCGGCCCGGTCCGCCGGCCCGCCGGCCCGGGCGGGGACGATCCGCTGCCGGCCGGTGCCGCGCTGCGGCACAGCGTGGTGCGACGCGGTCCGCCGCTCGGGGCCCTCGCGTACTGACCCGCCCCCCGGTGTCCCCCGGTGCCCCCCACCGGTTCCGGCCCGACGGCGGACGGGTGTACGCGGCAGCCGTGCCGTACCCGCCCACTCGTGCGGTCCTGCGGCCTCCCCCACCTCGTCCCCCCGCCGCACGGCCCCGCCGCGGCACGGGTCCTCCCGTGCCCGGGAGCGGGCCTGCCCGCCGAGCCTCCGAACGGAGCCACGAACCCCATGCGTTCCCTTTCCCCCCGCCGCACCGCCACCGTCGCCCTCGCCGCAGCCGCCGCCGTGGTGGCCCTGGCCGGCCCCGCCTCCGCGCACGTCACCGTGAACCCGGGCAGCGCCGACCAGGGCGGCTACACCGCCGTCGACTTCCGCGTCCCGAACGAGAACGACGCCGCCGGCACCGTGAAGCTGGAGGTCAACCTCCCGGTCGACCACCCGCTGGCGTCGGTCCGCACCCAGCCGCTGCCGGGCTGGACCGTCACCGTCGAGAAGGCCAAGCTGGACAAGCCGCTCAAGGTGCACGGCAACGACGTCAACGAGGCCGTCTCCAAGATCACCTGGACCGCCGACGCCGGGGTGAAGATCGCCCCCGGCCAGTTCCAGGAGTTCCGCGTCTCGCTCGGCCCGCTGCCGACCGACGCCGACTCCCTGGTCTTCAAGACGCTGCAGAGCTACGAGAACGGCGACGTCGTCCGGTGGATCGACGAGGCCAAGGACGGCCAGCCGGAGCCGGCCAAGCCCGCCCCGGTGCTGAAGCTGACCAAGGCCCCCGCCGGCGAGGCCTCCGGGGTGACCGCCACCGCCTCCCCGTCGGCCGCCGGCGGCCACGGCGACGGCCACGGCGACGCGACCACCGCGGCCGCCCCGGCCGACGACAAGGCCAGTGACTCCACCGCCCGGGTGCTCGGGGTCGTCGGCATCGTGGTCGGCGTGATCGGCACCGCCGTCGGCGTCCTCGGCCTGCGCCGCCGCAGCGGCGGCTCGGCCTCCTGACCCCAGCACCGGCGGGGCCGCGCCCGGCACCCTCCACGGGCCGCGCGCCCGTGTCCCGGCCGCGGCCCCGCCGGTGATCCACCGCACACGATCGGACCTCTCCCATGCCCCTCGCCCCCCGCACCGCCCGTCCCGCCCGGCTGGCCGGCGCCGTAGCCGTCGCCCTCGCCGCCGCGCTCACCCTGACCGCCTGCGGCTCCGACGGCGGCGGTTCCGCCTCCCCCGCCAAGGTCGTCCAGCAGAAGTCCGACTCGCCCTACGAGGGCACCGTGCTCGGCAAGAACTTCGAGAAGCCGGACCTCCAGCTGACCGACACCGCCGGCCGGCCGTACGACCTGCGGCAGAAGACCGCCGGCCGGACCACCCTGCTGTTCTTCGGCTACACCAGCTGCCCGGACGTCTGCCCGACCACCATGGGCGACATCGGCGTGGCGATGAAGAAGCTCTCCCCGGAGGAGCGGCAGAAGGTCGACGTCGTCTTCGTCTCCACCGACCCGCAGCGCGACACCCCGCAGGTGCTGCGCACCTGGCTGGACTCGATGGGCAGCGACTTCATAGGCCTGACCGGGGACCTGGAGAAGGTGAAGGCCGCCGCCAAGGCGCTCGGCATCCTGATCGAGGACCCGGTGGTCAACGCGGACGGTACCGTCACCTCCACCCACGGCGCCCAGGTGCTGGCCTTCCTGCCCTCCGACGACAAGGCCCACGTGCTCTACCTGAGCGGCACCGAGGTGAAGACCTTCGAGCACGACCTGCCGCTGCTCGCCCGGGGGGTCGCCGCGTGAAGGGCTCCCTCGGATTCCGCCGGACGGCACTCGCGGGGGCGGCGCTGGCGACGGCACTGGGCGGCGGCGCCTTCCTGGTCGCCTGCGGGGCCGGCGGCCAGGACGCCGGCGCCGGCGCGTCCGCGAGCGGCGCGGCCCGGCTGAGCGTCGCCGACTCCTACATCCCGATGCCGCCGGCCGGCGGCATGGCGGCCGGCTACCTCACGGTGCGCAACGACGGCGGCCAGGGCGACGCCCTGGTCAAGGTCTCCAGCCCCGGCGCCTCCTCGGTCACCATGCACCGCTCCACGGCCAGCTCCATGGAGCAGGTCGACACGCTGGACGTCCCCGCGCACGGCGCGTTGGAGCTCGCCCGCGGCGGCGCCCATCTGATGATCATGGGGTGGCAGAAGGCCCCCGCCCTCGGCGACGAGCTGGAGCTCGACCTGACCTTCGCCCGGACCGGCACCATCTCGGTCAAGGTGCCGGTCAAGGAGCTCACCTACCGCCCCGGCCAGCAGTAAGGGACCCGCACGATGCTGAACGCACCGGGACTGATGGGACGGCGCGCCGTCGGGCTGCTCGGCGTGCTGGGCGCCGTCGTCGCACTGCTGCTCGGCGGCGCCGGGCCGGCCGCCGCGCACGCCACCCTGCAGTCCACCGACCCCGCGCAGAACGCCGTCCTGCCCGCCGCTCCGCAGTCGGTCACGCTGACCTTCAGCGAGGCCGTCTCGCTCTCCTCGGACTCGGTGCGGGTGCTCGACCCGGCCGGCAGGGCCGTGGACGCGGGCAA
Organism: Kitasatospora sp. NPDC058115; assembly: GCF_042884635.1. Lineage (NCBI taxonomy): Bacteria > Bacillati > Actinomycetota > Actinomycetes > Kitasatosporales > Streptomycetaceae > Kitasatospora > Kitasatospora sp. NPDC058115. Next base: position 25,517 of record NZ_JBHVTL010000023.1, on the reverse strand, counting down.
CCCGGCGCACGCCGACGGCCGGAACAACACCGCCCGGGTCGGGCTCGGCAGCGGACTGGCCAACGGCACGTACACCGTCGCCTGGCGGGCCGTCTCCGACGACTCGCACCCGATCGGAGGGGCGTTCACCTTCTCCATCGGCGCGCCGTCGGCCACCACCGTCTCCACCACCGCGCTGCAGAGCGCCGAGGCGGACGGCCTGGTCGCCGCGCTCTACGGCACCGGCCGGGCGGTCGCGTACGGGGCGTTCGCGCTGCTCGCCGGAGCGGCCGGCTTCGTGCTGCTCTGCTGGCCGGCCGGGGCGGCCCGGCGACCGGTGCAGCGGCTGCTGATGAGCGGCTGGGTGGCGCTGCTGGTGTCCACCGTCGCGGTGCTGATGCTGCGCGGCCCGTACGAGCGGGGCTGGGGGATCGGCAAGGCGTTCGACCTGTCGCTGGTGCGCACCACGCTGGACGAGCGGATCGGCACCGCGCTGGCCGCCCGGCTGCTGCTGCTCGCGGCCAGTGGGGTGTTCCTGTCGCTGCTGGTCGGCCAGCTCGGGCAGCCGGCGGGCCGCGCCGCCGGGACCGGAAGCGGGACCGGAAGCGGGACCGGGACGGCACCGGAGGACGGCGACAGCGAGGAGGCCGAGCTGCGGGAGCTGGAGCGGCGCGCCGCCGAACGCCCGCAGCGCGACGCCCGGCTGGGCCTCGGGGTGGCCGGACTGGTGCTGGCCGTCGCGCTCTCGGCGACCTGGGCCGGCGCCGACCACGCCTCGGTGGGCATCCAGGTCTGGCTGGCGCTGCCGCTCGGCATGCTCCACCTGGTCGCCATGGCGCTCTGGCTGGGCGGCCTGGCGGCCATGCTGGTCGGGTTGCGCGAGGGGATCGGCGCGGACGTCGCCGGCCGCTTCTCCACGGTCGCCTTCGGCTCCGTCGTGGTGCTGGCCGGCACCGGCCTCTACCAGTCCTGGCGCGGCGTCGGCAGCTGGGACGCGCTGACCGGCACCGACTACGGGCGGCTGCTGCTGGTGAAGACCGGCTGCGTGATCGCGATGCTGGGCGCGGCCTGGCTGTCCCGCGGCCGGCTGGCCCGGCTGCGGGCCACCCCGGAGGAGGCGGCCGAGGTCGTCCCGGCGGCGCTCGCCGTCGCGGCCGGCGGCTCCGTCACCACGGACCGCGGCACGGCCCGCGGCGGGAGCAGCGCGAGCAGCGGGAGCGGCGGGAGCGGCGACGAGGGCGGCCCGGACTCCGACGACCCGGTCCGGCGGGCCCAGCTGGCCCGCCAGCGGGCCGCCCGGGAGAACGCCGACCGGGACCGCGGACTCACCCCCGCCCGGGCCGGGCTGCGCCGCTCGGTGCTGATCGAGGCGGCCGTCGCGGTGGCCGTCCTGGTCGCCACCACGCTGCTCACCAACGCCCCGCCCGGACGGGTGGCCGGCGAGGTCGAGGCCGGGGCCGCGAACGGCACCGCCCCGGCGGCCGGCGCCGGCGCGGGCGCCTCGGCCCCGCAGACGGTGCCGGGCCGGACGCTGGAGCTCAAGCTCCCGTACGACACCAAGGGCCGCACGCCGAACGCCAAGGGCACCGCCACGGTCACCCTCAACCCGGCGGGCACCGGGTCCAACGAGGTGCACCTGGCCCTGGACGGCGCGGACGGGCAGCCGGTCGAGGTGCCGGAGGTGGAGCTCGCCTTCACCCTGCCGGACCGCGACCTCGGCCCGCTCACCGTGCCGCTGAGCGCCGAGGGCACCGGGCGCTGGACCGGCACGGCGCAGCTGCCGCTGACCGGGAACTGGGTCGTGTCGGTGCTGGTCAGATCCTCCGACATCGACCAGACCACGGAGATCAAGCAGCTGAAGATCGGATAGGCGGACCGTCCTCATGGAGATCAGCACCGACAGCGCCACCGAGCACGACAGCACCACCGCCGCCACCGGCGGGAGCACCGCTTCCGGCTTCACCCGGCGGGCCCTGCTCGGCACCGCCGGGGCCGGCCTGGTGGTCGGCGCGGGCGCCGGCGCCGCCGCGGCCCTGGCCGCGGACCGGCCCGGCCCGCACCGCCCGGCGTCCCCGGCCGGCGGCCTCGGGCCCGCCCGGGTGGAGTTCCACGGGGAGCACCAGGGCGGGATCCTCGAACCCCAGCAGGCCCGGGTCCAGCTGGCCGCCTTCGACCTGGCCGACGGGGCCGGCCGGGACGCCCTGCGCGCCCTGCTCCGGCGCTGGTCGCGGACGGCCGCCCGGATGGCTGCGGGGGAGCCCGCCGACGAGTTCGAGAACCAGGTCGCCCTGGACGCCGGCCCCTGCTCGCTCACCGTCACCTTCGGCTTCGGCGCGGGCCTGTTCGAGAAGACCGGCCTGACCGGCGAGCGCCCGGCCGGGCTGGAGCCGCTGCCCGCGTTCCCGGCCGACGCGCTCGACCCGGCGCGCGGGGACGGCGACCTGTTCGTGCAGATCGGCGCCGACGACGCGCTGGTGGCCGTGCACGCCCTGCGGGTGCTGCAGCGCCAGGCGGCCGGGACGGCGGCGCTGCGCTGGCAGATGTCCGGCTTCGCCCGGACGCCCGGCGCCACCGCCGCCCCGATGACCGGGCGCAATCTGATGGGCCAGATCGACGGCACCAACAACCCCCGGCCCGGTGAGGAGGGCTTCGCCGCCAAGGTGTTCGTCACCGCCGGGGGAGAGCAGCCGGCCTGGCTGGCGGGCGGCTCGTTCCTGGTGTTCCGGCGGATCCGGATGCTGCTGGACAGCTGGGAGGCGCTGCCGGTGGACCGCCAGGAGCGGGTGATCGGTCGGCGCAAGTCGGACGGCGCCCCGCTCGGCGCCCCCGAGGGCGCGGGCGAGCGGACCGCGGTGGACCTCGCCGCCCAGGGGCCGGACGGATCGCTGGCCGTCCCGTCGGACGCGCACATCCGGGTCGCGGCGCCGGCCGCCAACGGCGGGGCGGCCATGCTGCGGCGCGGCTTCTCCTACCACGACGGGCTGCTGGCCGACGGCTCCCCGGACGCCGGGCTGCTCTTCCTCGCCTTCCAGGCCGACCCGCGCAGGGGGTTCACCCCCGTGCAGCGCAAGCTGGCCCGGGGCGACGGCCTCTCCCGCTTCCTGCGGCACGAGGCGAGCGGCGTGTACGCCGTCCCGCCGGGCGCGCCGCAGGGCGGGTACGTCGGGCAGGGCCTGCTCGGCTGACCTCGCCCGACGGCCCCGGCGTCCACCACGCGTGCCGCCCGCTCCCACGGAGCGGAACGCGATCACGGGAGCGGGCCGAAGTGGTTAAGGTGACTCCTTTCGGCGTTCCGCCGTTCTCTTCCCACAGGTCCCGTTCCCCTTGGAGGCGTCATGTCGGCAACCCGCTACACGTACCTCGGGCCGGCGGGCACCTTTACCGAGGCGGCCCTGCGCACCCTGCCGGAGGCGGCGACCCGGGAGCTGGTCCCGATGTCCTCGGTGCAGCTGGTGCTGGACGCGGTGCGCGGCGGTGAGGCGTCCGGCGCGTTCGTGCCGATCGAGAACTCGGTCGAGGGCGCCGTCACGGCGACCAACGACGAGCTGGCGGCGGGCGCGCCGCTGATGATCTACCGCGAGGTGCTGCTGCCGATCACCTTCGCGCTGCTGGTGCGGCCGGGCACGACGCTGGCCGACGTGAAGACCGTGACCAGCCACCCGGTGGCCCAGGCGCAGGTCCGCCGCTGGCTGGCCGCCAACCTGCCGGACGCGCACTGGGAGTCCGCCGCCTCGAACGCCGACGGCGCCCGGCTGGTGGCCGAGGGCCGGTACGACGGCGCGTTCGCGGGCGAGTTCGCGGCGCCGATCTACGGGCTCGACCCGCTGGTCAAGGACATCGTGGACGCGCAGAGCGCGACCACCCGGTTCGTGCTGGTGGGGCGGCCCGGGCGGGTCTCCTCGCCGACCGGGGCGGACAAGACCTCGATGGTGGTCTGGCTGCCGGACGACCACCCGGGTGCGCTGCTGGAGCTGCTCCAGGAGTTCGCGGTGCGGGGGGTCAACCTGATGCGGATCGAGTCCCGGCCGACCGGCGAGGGGCTGGGCAACTACTGCTTCCTCATCGACTGCGAGGGGCACCTCAGCGACCGCCGGGTGGCCGAGGCGATGATGGGCCTCAAGCGGATCTGCCCGCAGGTGCGGTTCCTCGGTTCCTATCCGCGCGCCGACCAGCAGGCGTCGCGGCACCCGCGGCCCGGTACCTCGGACGCGGATTTCACCGCGGCCTCGGACTGGCTCTCGCGCTGCCTCGACGGCCGCGGGGACATCTGAGCCCCGAGGCACCCCCGACACTCCGGACATCCGGGCGCCATTCACCGGCCAACTGTCCTTTTCGAACCGTTTTCCACCCCGCCGGGCGGCCGTCCACAGGGCGGCCGCCCCGGTGCGGGGCTTGTCCACAGGGGCGGTCACTGTCCACAGGTCCGAGTTATCCACAGGCCTGGGGATGAGTCGACAAACCGGTATAGCCACTGCACGTTTCGGTCGGATCATCGGTTTGCGTCGCAGAGATGACTAATCGGACCAGAGTCACCCGGGTGCCAGCAAATCACCCGTCCGAGTGCTTCAATTCGCTCACCCGGGAAGGTCAATTCAGGTTTGAAACGTGAATTCCTCGGTTCGGTCCGTTGTCCACCGGAGCCGCCCCACGATCCACAGGCCACGGCCCCAGCCTGTGGATAACTGCCCCCCGAGCCGTTGTCCACCAGGGTTATCCACAGGCTGGGGAGAGTTATCCCCAGGGAAAACCGGTACCGGTGGACAGGTCCCCGCCCGGTAGGCTTGGGCCCGTGATTGACCTTCGCCTGCTCCGTGAGGACCCTGACCGAGTGCGCGCCTCGCAGCGCGTCCGTGGCGAGGACGTCGACCTGGTCGACGCCCTCCTCTCCGCCGACGAGCGGCGCCGGTCCTCGGGCACCCGCTTCGACGAGCTGCGCAACGAGCAGAAGTCGCTCGGCAAGCTCGTCGCCAAGGCCCAGGGCGAGGAGAAGGCCGCCCTGCTCCAGCGCACCAAGGAGCTGGCCGCCGAGGTCAAGGCCGCCGACGCCGAGCAGACCGGCGCCAAGGAGGAGGCCGAGCGCCTGCTCCGCTCGCTGGCGAACCTCATCGACCCGGCCGCCCCGGTCGGCGGCGAGGAGGACTTCGTCACCCTGGAGGAGATCGGCACCCCGCGCGACTTCGCCGCCGAGGGCTTCGAGCCCCGCGACCACGTCGAGCTGGGCCAGCTGCTGGGCGCGATCGACACCGAGCGCGGCGCCAAGGTCGCCGGTGCCCGGTCGTACTACCTGACCGGTGTTGGCGCGCTGCTGGAGCTCGCCCTGGTCAACATGGCGATCGCCCAGGCCACCGCCGCCGGCTTCATCCCGATGATCACTCCGGCCCTGGTCCGCCCGGCCGCCATGGACGGCACCGGCTTCCTCGGCCAGGCCGCGGAGAACGTGTACTTCCTGGAGGGCGACGACCGCTACCTGGTCGGCACCAGCGAGGTCCCGCTCGCGGCGTACCACATGGACGAGATCCTGGACGCCGAGAAGCTGCCGCTGCGCTACGCCGGCTACTCGTCCTGCTTCCGCCGGGAGGCCGGCACCTACGGCAAGGACACCCGCGGCATCATCCGCGTCCACCAGTTCGAGAAGGTGGAGATGTTCGTCTACACCACGCCCGAGGACGCCGAGAACGAGCACCGCCGCCTGCTCCAGTGGGAGAAGGACTTCCTCAACGCCCTCGAACTGCCCTACCGGGTGATCGACGTCGCCTCCGGCGACCTCGGTGCCTCGGCCGCGCGCAAGTTCGACATCGAGGCCTGGATCCCCACCCAGGGCAAGTACCGCGAGGTCACCTCGACCTCCAACACCACCGAGTACCAGTCGCGCCGCCTCGCCATCCGGATGCGCGAGGAGGGCAAGGTCCGCCCGCTGGCCACGCTGAACGGCACCCTGGTCGCCGTCCCGCGCACCATCGTGGCGATCCTGGAGAACCACCAGCAGGCCGACGGCTCGGTCGTCGTCCCCGAGGCGCTCCGCCCCTACCTCGGCGGCCGCACCGTCCTGACGCCGGTCAAGTAGCACCGGCACCGGCCGGTTCCGGCACCGGAACCGGCCGGCACCGCGGCGACGCGGACGCAGTAACGAAGCAACTCCCGGGAGACCACGGCCCATGAGCACCACCGACCCCAGCCCCGTCTCCCCCGCGAACGGCAACGGCCTGCCCTTCAAGCTGGTCGCCACCGACCTCGACGGCACCCTGCTGAACAGCGTGGAGAGCGTCTCGACGCGCAATCGCGCGGCGCTGGCCGACGCCACCGCCGCCGGAGCGCTGCACATCATCGTCACCGGCCGCTCGGCCGGCTGGGCCCGCCCGGTCTTCGACGAGATCGGCTACCGGGGCATAGCCGTCTGCGGCCAGGGCGCCCAGGTCTACGACGCGGGCGCGCACAAGCTGCTCACCTCGCTCACCCTGGACCGCCGGGTGGCCGCCCTCGCGATCGAGCGGATCGAGGAGGAGACCGGCCCGCTGGCGATCGCCGCCAACCAGGACGGCCTGGACGGCGACGTGCTGGCCGGCCCCGGCTACGAGCTGCTGATCGGCTCCGACCTGCCGGTCGTCCGGGCCGCGAAGGACGAGCTGCTCACCGCCCCGATCAGCAAGCTGTACATCCAGCACCACGGCCTGACCGACGACGCCCTCGCCGACGCCGCCCGTCGGCTGGCCGGCGACCTGGTCGGCGTGGTGATGGCCGGCGCCGGTGTGGTCGAGCTGCTGCCGCTCGGCCTCTCCAAGGCCACCGGGCTGGCCGTCGCCGCCCATCGGCTCGGCGTGAAGGCCGCCGACACCATCGCCTTCGGCGACATGCCCAACGACGTGCCGATGTTCGGCTGGGCGCGGTACGGCGTCGCGATGGCCAACGCGCACCAGGAGCTGCTCGCGGTGGCCGACGAGGTCACCCTGAGCAATGACGAGGACGGCGTCGCGGCCGTGCTGGAGCGGCTCTACCCGGCCGGGCTGGTCTAGGCACTCTCTCTCGGATCACGCCAGGCGGTCCGACGTGATCCGAGAGAGAGGACCTGGGGCCCGTCTCCGCCGGGTGAACGTCCTTCCCGTCCCCGCCGGTTCAGCCGTTGGAGTGACCCTGCGGTGAGCCGCCGCGGCGAAGCCGCGGGTCGGCGGGGGTGCGGCCGCGTTCGGCGGCCGGGCGGCCCCGGTGGAGTTTGTATGCTCCCAGGGTTGCCCGCTTCCGCCCTGAGAGGTGCGCGCCATGTCAGTCCAGTGGGGCCAGAGCCCGCCGGATCCGGCGGGGCGGCGGCGTGCCGACGGCGGCGGACTCCGGACCGACCCCCCCGAGGACGCCCCCGGGATCCCGGTGCCGCGCACCGGCGGCCGGGCGGAGGCCCGCCGGGCGGCGCAGAGCCGTACCGCCCAGAACCGCGCCGCCCAGAGCCGCACAGCCCAGGGCCGGGCCGTACCACCGACCCGCACCGGCCAGAGCCGGACGGTGCGCGACCGCGGCGACCGCGGCGACCGGTCCCGGCGGCGGGCCGCCCCGCAGGGCCGGTCGCGCGACGCCCGGCGCGGCGCCCGGCGGCTGATCGCCTGGTCGGTGGCCGGAGTGCTGGTGGCCCTGGCCGGCGCCGGCGGCGCGGTGTACTACCGGCTGAACGGCAACCTCCGGTCCTTCGACCCCGACGCCATCGCCCGCGACCGCCCGCCCGAACCGAGCGCCGACGCCCACGGCCACCGGCCGGTCAACCTGCTGCTGATCGGCTCCGACTCGCGGGCCGGGGGGAACGCCGACCTCGGCGGCGGCGACGAGGGCGGCGCCCGCTCCGACACCACGATCCTGCTGCACGTCCACGCCGACCACCGGCACGCGGTCGGCGTCTCGATCCCCCGCGACGCCCTGGTGACGATCCCCCGTTGCAAGCTCCCGAACGGCACCTGGACCCGGGAGCAACCCGGACAGATGTTCAACTCCGCCTTCTCGGTGGGCAATTCCGAGGCCGGCAACCCCGCCTGCACCCAGAACACGGTGGAGAAGCTCACCGGCATCCGGATCGACCACACCATCGAGGTCAACTTCGCCGGGTTCGCCGCGATGACCGGCGCCGTCGGCGGCGTCGACGTCTGCCTGCCGAACGCCGTCCACGAGGGGAACATCAACCCCAACCTGGGCCGCAAGGGCAAGGTGGTGCTCGCCAAGGGCCGCCAGCGGGTCTCCGGGCAGCAGGCGCTGGACTACGTGCGGCTGCGGCACGGCATCGGCGACGACTCGGACGTCGGGCGGATGAAGCGTCAGCAGGCCTTCCTCGCCTCGCTGCTGGCCAGGATCAAGAGCAAGGGGCTGAACCCGGGCACCCTGCTGCCGCTGGCCGACGCCGCCACCCGGTCGATGACGGTCGACCCCGGCCTGGACTCGGCGGCCAAGCTGGTGGACTTCGCCCTGACGCTCAAGGACATCGACCTGCACGAGGTCAAGTTCCTGACCACGCCCTGGCGTTACAACGGCCCCCGGATCGACCTGGTGCACCCGGCGGTCGACACCCTGTGGCGGACCCTGCAGGCCGACCGGACCATCGACGGCCAGGACGCCACCGGCCACCGGCAGGACGCGCCCGCCGAACCGTCCCCGCCCCCGGCGCCCGCCGCGCCTCCGCCGTCACCGCCGCCCCCGCCCCCGACGCTCGGGGCCGACGGCGCGCCGATCCGGGTCACCGTCCACAACGGCACCGGCACCCCCGGCCTGGCCGCCCGGGCCGCCGAGATGCTCCGGGCGGCCCGGGTCACCGTCGCCAAGGCGGCCACCGCGCGCGGCCCCGCCCGGCCGGCCACCACCACCGTCGAGTACGGGGCCGGTCAGCGGGCCGACGCGCAGAAGGTCGCCGCGCTGTTCCCGGGCGCCGCGCTGGCGCCCGGGCGGGGAGCCGGGATCAGCGTGCGGCTCGGTCTGGACTACGCCGCCGGGGCCGCGGGCGGCGCGCCGGCACCGGCCACCGCCCCGGCCGCCGCGGTGCCGCCCGGCGCCCCGGCACGGCTGCCCGCCGCCGTGGTCGGCGAGGCGCGGTCCGCCGACGACGACATCTGCAGCAACGTCTCCTACGGCTGACGCCCCGGCCGGAGCGGGCCGGGCCGCGGCCGGAGCGGGCCGGGCCGCGGCCGGAGCGGGCCGGCCGGGGCGCGGGACTCAGAGCGCGGAGCGGATCCAGCCGTCGACCAGCCCGGTGAGGTCCTCGTCGGCCTGGCCGTGGCCGACCACATGGGTGCGGATCACGTCCCCGCCGCCGCCGAACAGGCCGCCGCGCCGGTCCGCCTCCAGCACCACCTCGACCTTGCCCTCGGTGGTCACGAAGCTGACCTCCAGCGAGTTGCAGGCGTGCGCGTACTGCGGCGCCGAGGAGTACTCGATCTCCTGGTAGAACGGCAGCGTCTGCCCGGTGCCGCGGATGTGCCCGGCCTCCAGGTCCGCCGAGCGGAACCGGAAGCCCAGCTGGAGCAGGGTCTCCAGGATCCGGCGCTGCACCGGCAGCGGCTCGACCTCCAGCGGGTCGGAGTCGCCCTTGTCCAGCGCGCCCGCGATGTCGACCTCGGTGCGCACCCCGAGCTGCATGCCGTGCAGGTGCTGTCCGGCGATGGTGGTGACCGGGGTCTCCCACGGCACCTGGACGGCGAACGGGATCGAGCGGTTCTCGCCCGGCGCCAGCTTCAGCGGCGCGGTCACCGAGAAGCGCGCGAACGGGTACACGCCGGTGCTCTCGCCGTCCTCGTGCTCGATCTCCACCCGGGCGACCAGGGTCAGCGTGATCCCCCGGATGTCCGCCTCCACCGTCCCCCCGGTCAGCTCGACCGTGCCGGCCATCGTCCCGCCGGGCTGCACGACCGGCGTGCTCAGAACGGTGTCGACGCCGGGACCGCCGACGCCCAGGGCACCGAGCAGCTTCTTGAAGACCATGCGGACGCTCTCCTCGCATCAAGGGGGTGTGGACCGGTCCCCGTCGTCACCGGATCGCCGGTCGTCCGGAGGAACGCCAGGGTGACACGGACGGTTCCCGCGCCGTTCGACCGCAGTTGTAGGATGACCGGGCAAGCAGTTGTAGGATGACCGACGACCGAGGCCTCGCACGGCCCCGCACCCGGGGAGGAGCCCGCCATGAGCAGCGCGCACAGCGCTCACAGCGCCCACGACACGCTGCAGACCGCCGGCCGCCGCTCCCTCGTCGACACCGCGATCGAGCAGCTGCGGGAGCAGCTGAGCGCCGGCGTCTGGCCGGTCGGCTCACGGATCCCGACCGAGCACGAGCTCGCCGAGCGGCTCGGCATCGGGCGCAACACCGTGCGCGAGGCGATCCGGGTGCTGGTGCACGCGGGCATGCTGGTCTCCCGGCAGGGCGAGGGCACCTTCGTGCGCTCCACCAGCGATCCGGCCGCCGTGCTGCGCGGTGTCCAGCGCTCCGGCGTGCGGGACGTCCTGGAGGTCCGCGCCGCTCTGGAGGCCGAGGCCGCCCGGCTGGCCGCGCTGCGGCACACCCCCGAGGACATCCGGCGGATGCGGGCCGCGCTGGCCCGCGAGGCCGAGGTGATCGCGGCACACCCCGAGCGGGCCGGCCGCGAGGCGACCGTCGAGCACGACCTGGAGTTCCACACCGCCGTCGTCGAGGCCGCGCACAACCCGGCGCTGACCGAGGTGTACCGCTACTTCGGCGCCTCGGTGCGCGAGTCGATGCGCACGGCGTTCGGCGACCACGACATGCCCGAGGTGGTCGTGGCGACCCACCAGGCCCTCGTCGACGCGATCGAGAGCGGCGACCCGGACCGGGCCGAGCGGGCGTGTCGCGAGCTGCTCGCCGAGCCGACCGCCGCCGTCGAGCAGCTCCTCGCCGCCATCGCCGCCCGGAAGTGAACGGGCCGAGGCCCCCGTTCCCCGCTCCCCGGGTGTGCCCCCGCACGCCTCGAACTCCACGAAAGCAGCACCACCCATGGCCGTCACCCGTGCCCAGCAGCCGGTTGTCACCACCACCGCCGGCTCCGCGCCGCTCCCCGTCCGCAGCCGGCTGGCGCACCCCGCACTGCTGCTGACCGGCATCGTGCTGGTCGCCCTGAACATGCGCGCCTGCCTGGCGGCGGTGTCGCCGATGGTGGCCGAGATCCAGCACACCTTCGGGCTCTCCGCCACCGCGAGCGGGCTGATCACCACCGTGCCGGTGCTCTTCCAGGGCGTCGGCGCCCCGCTCACCCCCCGGCTGACCCGGCGCTTCGGCACCGAGCGGGTGGTGCTGGGCGCGGTGCTGGTGCTCGGCGCGGGCGTGCTGCTGCGGGTGCTGCCCTCGGTGGCGGCGCTGTACGCCGGGTGCGTGGTGATCGGTGTCGCGATCGCCGTGCTGAACGTGTCGATGCCGGGTCTGGTCAAGCGGGAGTTCCCGGGCCGGGCCGCGGCGATGACCGGCGTCTACTCGACCACCATGCTGGTCGGCGCGACCATGGCGGCCGGCCTCTCGGTGCCGCTGGAGCACGCGCTCGGCGGCGGCTGGCAGGCCTCGCTGGGCTCCTGGTCGGTGCTGGCGCTGGTCGCGGCGGTGGCCTGGCTGCCGCAGGTGCTGCGGGCGCGGGCCGCCCGCACCGCCGCCGCCCCGGCCGCGCCGGGCGCCTCCCCGACCGCCGCCCCGGCCGCCTCCGCGCGCCCGATCGAGGGCATCTGGCGCTCGCCGCTGGCCTGGCAGATCAGCCTGTTCATGGGCATCTCGTCGCTGCTGGTCTACACCCTGGTCGCCTGGATGCCGACCATCCTGGCCGACCACGGCATGGACCGCGGCGAGGCCGGCCTGGTCTTCGCCTTCTCCAACCTGGTGCAGGTGGCCGGCGCGTTCCTGGTGCCGCTGTTCGCCGGCCGGATGACCAGCCAGCGGGCGCTCGCCGTCTCGATGGCCGCGCTCAACGGCCTCGGCATCGCCGTCCTGCTGATCGCCCCGGTGCCCGGCGCCTGGGTGTCGGCCACCATCCTCGGGGTCGCCCAGGGCGGCTCGCTCGGCCTCGGCCTCGCCTTCATCGTGCTGCGCACCGACAGCGTCGCCGGCGCCGCCCAGCTGGGCGGCATGTCGCAGGCGGTCGGCTATCTGGTCGCGGCGGCCGGCCCGGTCGGCGCCGGCGCCCTGCACCAGCTGACCGGCGGGTGGACCACGCCGCTGGCGCTGATGCTGGTGCTGGCCGCCGTGGTCGCCGCCGCGGGCTGGGGCGCCGGCCGCAACCGGACGCTCTGAGCCCCCGCGCAGCCGCCCCCGCGCGCGTCGGTGTCCTACTCGTCCGAGGCCAGGGTGAGCCCGGCCAGCCGCACCGAGGCCGCCGCGGCCGCCCCCACGACGACCACCAGCAGCAGCGGCACGGCCAGGCCGAGCGAGACCGCCGAGGTGAGCGAGCCCTCGGCGGCCACCGACTCGGCCACCGCCAGCCCCCACTGCTGGACGCTGAGCGTGCGGGCGCCCTCGACGAAGTTGCCGACCAGCGACTCCCACACCAGCGCGTACGCCAGCCCGGCCACCACCGCGTGCCGGGTCACCACCCCGAGCAGCAGGAACAGCGCGCTGTACGCGGCCCCGGCGACCAGCGCGGCGGCCGTGTAGCCGAGCGCCAGCCCCTCCTTCGTCCCGTACATCAGCAGCCCGGCGAGCAGGACCGGCACCGCCGCGAACGCCCAGGTGGTGCCGATCGCGACCACCAGCTTGGTGGTGATGATCTTCCACCGCGGCAGCGGCTTGGCCAGCAGGTAGACGATCGAGCCGTCGTCGATCTCGGTGGCGATGGCGCCGGTGCCGACGACCAGGCCGAGGATCGGCAGCAGGGTGCCGAGGCCGAGCTTGCCGAGGACGTTCACGACGAGGTCGTGCTTGTCGCCGCTGGACCCGGCGGCGATCGCCGAGACGACCAGCAGCAGGGCGGGGACCACCAGCAGCAGCAGGCCGCGGCGGCGGCCGAGCAGGCCGCGCAGCGTCAGCCTGGCGACGGTCGGGTTCATGGTGGGTCGGCCTTCCTGAGGTCCTTGGTGGTGGGTGCCGGTCGGCGGGGCGGTGCCCCCGCTGCGCGCCGCTAGGCGGAGACGAGGTAGGAGAACACGCTCTCCAGCGACTCGTCCGCCGGTGCCACGGTGTACAGCCGGATCCCGGCCCGCTGGGCGACCTTCGGCAGCAGCGTGGTGAAGCCCTGGAAGTTCACCGCCTGGATGCGCAGGGCGTTGTCCTGCCGGTCCAGCTCGATGCCGGAGGTCGACGGGTCGGCGATCAGCGCCGCCGCGAGCCGCCGGTCGTCGCTGGAGCGCACCAGGTAGCGGTGCGGGCGGTCGGTCATCAGCCGGCGGATCTTCCGGAAGTCGCCGGAGGCGGCGTGCCGTCCGGCCACCACGACCTCGATGTGCCGGGCCAGCTGCTCGACCTCCTCCAGGATGTGCGAGGAGAACAGCACCGTCCGGCCGTCCGAGCCGAAGCGCCGCAGCAGGTCCATCAGCTGGAGCCGCTGGCGCGGGTCCATGCCGTTGAACGGCTCGTCCAGCAGCAGCACGGCCGGGTCGTGGACCAGCGCCGAGGCCATCTTGACCCGCTGCTTCATGCCCTTGGAGTAGGTGCCGGTCCGCCGTTCCTGGGCGTACTCCATCTCGACCAGGGCGAGCGCCCTGCGGGCCGCGGCGCCCGGGTGCGCCAGCCCGTGCAGTTCGGCGTTGGCGAGGACGAACTCCCAACCGGTCAGGTAGTCGTACATCGACTCCCGCTCGGGGACCAGACCGATCTGCCGGTACACCTGCTGGTTGCGCCAGATCGGCGCGCCGTCCAGGGTCACCGCCCCGGTGGACGGCGCCAGGAAGCCGCTCATCATGTGGATGAGGGTCGACTTCCCGGCCCCGTTCGGCCCCAGCAGGCCGGTGATGCCGGGGCCGATCGCCATGCTGACGTCGTTGACGGCGACCACGTTGCCGAACCAGCGGGAGACCTTGTCGATGGTGATGGTGGCCATGACGCCCTCTCAAACGTTGCGGTAGCGGCGCAGCAGCAGCCGGTACGAGCCGGCCACCATCGCGACGGCGACGGCGGTGAACACCAGCAGGCCGAGCCCGCCCGGCGCGTGCAGCCGCTCGGCGCCGGTGCCGAGGTCGAACAGCTCGTTGGTCAGGCTCTCCACCAGCCCGCCGGGCGAGAGCAGCACCGCCCACTGCGCGGAGTCCGGGAGGCTCTCGTCGAAGCCGACGGTCGTCATGCTCATCCCGACCACGACCGCGACCACCGTGGTGCTGATCGCGAGGTAGCCCATGATCGCGGCCACCCCGAAGCCGCGGCGCGGCGTGGCGGCGGCGATCACCACCGCGACCGAGGTCGGCACCAGCGCGTAGAGCACCGCCGCCACCAGGCCGTAGAAGAAGTGCTCGGTCTGGTCGCCGAAGTCCAGCTTGATCAGCAGCGAACCGGCGTACAGCACCACCAGCGGCGCGAGCATCAGCAGCAGCTGGGCGCAGGCCATCGCCCCGAACTTGGCCCGCACGTAGTCGGCGCGGGTGATCGGGCGGGAGAAGTACAGCGGCACGGTGTGGTGGCGCAGGTCCCGGGAGAACAGCACCGGCGCCTGCGAGGCGAGGAAGATCGAGACCACCAGCCCGATCGCGCTCAGGTACTGCGCGTAGTCCACCGGGAGCCGGTCGGACGCGGTCATCAGCGCGACCGCGACGATGATCAGGGCCGGCACGGTGGCCGCGCCCAGCACGATCATCGGCAGCACCTTGGACTTGCCGGACCGCCCGAGGCCGTAGGCGGCGCGCAGGCTCTGGGTGAACAGCGAGCGCGCGGCGTACGCCCGGCCGAGCCGGGGCCCGGTGTAGCCGCGGTAGCCGATGTCGTGGATGACACCGGTGTCGGCCGGCCGGAACTCAGGAGGCAGCGACATCTGCGGTACTCCCCTCGTTCTCCGTCGTCCCCGTCGTGTCCGTCGTGCCCGTCGTCTCCGCGTCCCGGGTGAAGAGTTCGGCGACCCGGTGCCGCCGTTCCTCCAGCCGGACCAGCCCGAGCCCGAGGTCCGCGACCGCGTCCCGGATCGCGTCGTAGGTGTCGTCACCGGCCAGCCGCACCAGCAGGACCCGCGTGCCCTCCGGCTCCACCGAGAGGCCCCGCGCCGCCAGCCGCTCGCGCACCGCGGCGCCCGCGTCCAGGCCGTGGTCCTGCGGATGGTCCGTCACCTCGACCGCCAGGGTGGCCGTCGTCCCGGTGAAGGACGCGGTGGACGAGGAGCGCAGCAGCTTGCCGCCGTCGATGACCACCAGGTGGTCGCAGGTGCGCTCCAGCTCGCCGAGCAGATGGGTGGTGACCAGCACCGAGATGCCGAAGTCGGTGTACACCCGGCGGATCAGCGCCAGCATGTCGTCGCGGCCCACCGGGTCCAGCCCGTTGGTCGGCTCGTCCAGCAGCACCAGCTTCGGGTCGTGCACCAGCGCCTGGGCCAGCTTCACCCGCTGCTTCATGCCCGTCGAGTAGCCGCCCATCGGGCGGTAGCGCTCCTCGTAGAGCCCGACGTGCCGCAGCGTGTCCGCCGTCCGCTCGCGCGCCGCGGCGGCCGGCAGCCCGGCCATCCGCGCCATGTGCACCACGAACTCGGTGGCCGAGACGTCCGGCGGCAGGCAGTCGTGCTCCGGCATGTAGCCGACCTGCTCGCGGATCTCCGACCCCTGGGTGGCGATGTCCAGCCCGAGCACCCGCCCGGTTCCGGAGGTCGCCGGGGCCAGCCCCAGCAGGATCTTGATGAGTGTGGACTTGCCCGCCCCGTTCGCCCCCACCAGACCGACCACCCCGGGCTCGACCTCAACGGTCAGCTGATCGAGGGCGGTCACCCGGGGGAACCTCTTGGTGAGGCCGTCCGTCTTGATGACAGTGGACACGGCCCTCACCGTAGTGCCCGCCCCCGTCTCCGGTCATGAGCTGCGATGAGGACCCCGCCTGCTGCTCCGGTATGACGGCGCCGCCCGCTTCCCCTAGGGGATCACCGCTCCCGCCCCGGGGGGCGGCGGCCACCGCACGCCGCCCCCGAGCCGTCGTCAACCCAGCTGCGCGAGGCCCTCGGTGGCGATCCGCTCGAAGACCGCGAAGTCATTGGCGAAGATCGAGTCCGGCACCGGCCAGTGCACCACCAGCTCGGTGATGCCCAGCTCCCGGTAGGTGCCCGCCCAGTCCACGAAGGCGTCCAGCGAGGCCAGCGGCCGCTCCGCCGTCGAGCCCTGGAGCAGCATCTTCTCCAGCGTCTCGACGTCCCGGCCCTTCTCCTCGCAGGCGGCCGTCAGCTTCTCGATCTGCGTCGCGACGACCGCGGGCGCCTGTTCGGCCGGCACGTCCGCCGGTCCCTTCGGGTCGCCGTAGGTCACCCAGCCCTGGCCGTACTCGGCGGCCAGCCGCAGGCCGCGCGGTCCGGCCGCGGCGACGTAGAACGGCACCCGGGGCCGCTGCACGCAGCCGGGGATGTTCCGGGCCTCGACCGCCGAGTAGAAGCTGCCCTCGCGGGTCGTCGCGTCGTTGCGCAGCAGCTCGTCGAGCAGCGGCAGGAACTCCCCGAAGCGGTCCGCCCGCTCCTTCGGCGTCCACGCCCGCTGGCCCATCGCCGTCGCGTCGTAGCCGGTCCCGCCGGCCCCGATGCCGACCGTCAGCCGCCCGCCCGAGACGTCGTCGAGGGTGATCAGGTCCTTCGCCAGGGTCACCGGGTGCCGGAAGTTCGGCGAGGTCACCAGGGTGCCCAGGCGGAGGCGCTCGGTGGCGGTGGCGGCGGCCGTCAGGGTCGGGACGGCGCCGAACCACGGCTCGTCGCGGAAGCTCCGCCACGAGAGGTGGTCGTAGGTGTACGCGGCGTGGAAGCCGAGGTCCTCGGCCTGCCGCCAGATCTTCTGTCCCTCGCCCCACCGGTGGATGGGGAGGATCACCGTGCTCAGTCGCATGCTCCCGACCCTACGCGTATCGCCGACGGGTGCGGTTCGAGTTATCCGCAGCGATGACACCTGCACGACCGTTAATGTGGCGTAATGGGCGCACCGGCAGGGACGAGCTTGATACCGTGGTCGATTAGGCCATTGTTGATGCCAATAGCCAGGACGAGCAGCTGAACAGTCTGTCCACCCTGCCCCAGGAGAACCTGGCGGTGCCATTCATGACGAAGGCCCTCAGAGCCGCGGTGACCGTGTGCCGCATCGGCCTGACACTGGTCTCGCGGTCCTGTCCGGCAGAAGATAACATCAACACACTTAGCCGAGGAAGCGGTCCATATGTCACCAGCAACAGGTCGCACATTGGCCGATAGAGGACGGTATTCGTGCGGGCTGTGATGACTCGGGCACGCCAGATCCGCTGCATCACGAGGATCTCCATGCCAACCAGCCTGGCGAGAGAAGGATCTGACTCCCGGCGAAGATTAACTTCGCCTGGCGAACGGAGCCGAGGTTACGGTTGGCATGGGATCCTCGCTCGGGTTCCAGGCGAAGGACCGTGGCTTCCTGTTCTCGATCCAGGCATTGAAGGCAAGAAGGTAGGTGGCGATCTGCCCCTTGGCGATATCGCGGGTCGCGTGGATCTTTACCCGGCCAGCCTCGCCGGCAGCCTTGGCGGCGATACTTTCGATCGCCCTCTTCTTCATGGCCTCACGCAGGTTCAATCGAGGGTCATTTCCTGGGAGCATCGCACCCGTGACAAGACCTTCCTCCCAACTCTCCCATTGCCCAATGGAGAGGTCCCTGCGTTCCCGTCGAGTGATGTAGGCGGCTGCAGCGGCGGCAGATGGGGTAATTCGGATTGCCTTCCAGAGTCGAAGGCCAAAGTGAGTGGCTTCCCCGACGCCGGGCATCTTCTCGACCAGCGCAAGGTGCTCCTCATTGGTCATGCTGCTGCTGGAAGACGAGAAACTGTTTGCATCGTAGGCCGCAATGAGCTTGATAGTGGCGGCAAGGGTGGCCGTGTTCTTGTGGCCAGCGATGCTGAGAGAGTTTGCGGCGCTGCGATGATAGTTAATATCCAGGACAGCAAAGCATTCCGCCGGGACACCGTAGAAGACTGGAAGCCAGACCGGGCGATCTCCAGCGGCGATGGCCATGAGGCGATGCTGCCCATCAATCAGGTTGCCATCGGGATCAAATGCGATTCCCTGATGTGTCAGCTTCCAGCGCCCCTCATCAATCGCTGTCCGCCATTGTCTAACTTTCGAGCTGGAGATAGGCCGGTTGTGCTTGATGTTGCGCTTGAACCACTCCTTTGCCAACTCGGGCGTGACAAGGGTGAGCGTCATCGTGATCTCTGCTGGAGGCGTTAAGCCATCGCCCAGTGAGAGCTGCCGACTGGTCATGCAGAAATAATACACGGCCAAGTGGGTGGTGAATCCCGGAGCCGGAACCTCCTGATGCAAAGCCTGGGATTGGAACAAATTATCTAATGTATCGATAGCGCTATCGATTAATGATTCAGCGCTGCCGCGGCCTGCACCGACCTCAACCATCTGCTCATTGACGCGCCAATGACGGCGGCGTCGTTATTCCTGCGGAGGGCATGGGCACCCGAGTCGGCGGGCGCCCGGCGTGTCTGGACTGTGCTGGACCCTGGCGCTGAGACTGATCTCGCGTCAGGAGCAAGAGACGCGCCTTTGTGGAGCTCCGGCATGCCGGCACGGTAGGTGTGCCAGGACGAGAGGGAGGTGCCGGTGGTCGAGTCCTCGGTCAGGCTGCGATGGGTGAACGAGGCTCGACTGAGGTCACCAGGGTGCCCAGGCGGAGGCGCTCGGTGGCGGTGGCGGCGGCGCGCGGGCTCCGTGTCGGGTTCAGCGCGGCAGCCAGCTCAGCAGGGCCGCCGCCGTGAACACCGCGCCCGCCGCCAGGCAGACCGCGCGCCGGGTCAGCCGCCCGGAGCCCGCCGGGGGCCGGGGCTGCGGGACCGGGGCCAGCAGCGCGTCCGCGAAGGCCCGGGCGGTCGGCGGGCGGTCCGCCGGCTCGACGGACATCGCGGCCCGCAGCAGCAGGGCGACGTCCGGCGGGAGCTCCGCTGCGGCCGGGAGCGGCGGTAGCGTCGAGGCGGCCGGCCCGTCGGTCATCATGGCGGTGGCGCGTCCGCCCGGGCCGAACGGCTTCTGCCCGGTCAGCAGCTCGTAGGCCACGACGGCCAGCGCGTACACGTCGGCCCTGCCGTCGAACCCGCCGGTCTGGAAGGCCTGTTCCGGCGCCATGTAGGCGGGCGTGCCCGTGGTCACCGTCAGCCCGGACGCGTCGGCCAGCCGCTTCGCGCTGCCCAGGTCCGCCACCAGCACCGCGGCGGGCGCGGGGCCGGTGGCGAGCAGCAGGTTGGACGGCTTGACGTCGCGGTGCACCACGCCCGCCTCGTGCAGGACCTGGACCGCGTAGCCCGCCTCCGCGGCCAGTCGCAGCGCCTCCTGCGGGTCGCACCGCCCGACCAGGTCCGCCAGGGTGCCGCCGCGCACGAGGTCCATGACGAAGAAGGGCCGGTCCTCCTGCACCCCGACGTCGTGCACCCGGACCACCCGCGGACTGGCGATCCGGCGCAGCAGCCTCGCCTCCGCCAGGAACCGCTCGCGCACGTCGGCGTTGGCGGCCCAGTTCTCGGCCAGCACCTTCACCGCGACCTCGGTGTCGAGCTCCGGATCGTAGGCCTTCCAGACCGTGGCGAAGGAGCCGGCTCCGAGCCGCTCCAGGAGGAGGTAACGACCGAGCTTGCGCATGTGGCAGCATTCTGCCGGAGTCGGGGGGAGCGTGGAACTCCCGTTCGACGGGCGGGGTGCCGGGCGGGACGAACGGGGGGATCCGGGTGTTCGAGGAGGGCGAGCTGGAACGGCTCGTGGAGGCCGCTCGGGCGGGGGACCCGGGATCGATGGAGCACCTGCTGGCCAGGCTGCGGCCGGTGGTGCTGCGCCGCTGCTCGCGCTTCCTGCCCCACCACGCCGACGCGGAGGAGGCCGCGCAGGACGCGCTGCTGTCCATCAGCACGCACCTGGGCGGGTACGGCGGCCGCGGCTCCTTCCTGGGCTGGGTGACGGTGATCGCCTCGAACGCCGCCCGGTCCACCTACCGCTCGATGCGCCGGCGCGCCGAGGACAGCCACGCCGACCTCCCCGAGCCCGCCGACCCGCGCACCACCAGCGTCATCGCCGGGACCCGGCTCGACCTGATGGAGGCGCTGGCCGCGATGGAGCAGCAGCACCCCGCCCTGGTGGAGGCCTTCGTGCTGCGCGACCTCGGCGACCTGACCTACGTCCAGGTGGCCGCGGAGCTGGGCGTCCCGTTGGGCACGGTCAAGGACCGCATCCACCAGGCCCGCCGCTTCATGCGCGAGCGCCTGGTCACCGGACCGTGAACGGCCGTCCCCCGGCGGGCGGCCGCGCCGTCGTCCGGCCCCGGTCCGCCGTCGCCGCCCTGCTGGCGGCCGCCGCGCTCGGGCTGGCGACCGGCCGCTTCGTCCTGCCACCGCCCCCCGGCGCCACCGCGCACCCGGCGGCGCCGCCGACCGCCGCGGTGTCCGCCGGGTCCGTCCCGACGCCCGCCTCCCCGGCCTCCGGCTCCGCCTCGCCGACCGGCACGACCGGCACGACCGATACGACCACCACGACCGCCGCGACCGGCGCGACCGGGCCGATGACGACCGCGAACCTCCTGGGACCCGCGGCGTTCGGCCCGGACGTCGACACCGGCCGGATCCACGTCACCGACCGGTACGGCGACGGCAACTACGCCAACGCGGCCTGCACCGGCGAGAAGACCTTCACGCAGACCCTCGGCGGGCCCGGTGCCCACTTCCGCGGACTGCTGACCGGCACCCGGACCGCGCCGGACGACCCCACGCGGGCCATCGACCGCGCCGACCAGGTCGCCCTGGAGGTCGCCGCCGAGGCCCCGAGCCCCGCCCTGGCGCAGAACTTCGCCGATCGCCTGCTGCTGGAGGAGGTGCCCTGCCAGCAGGAACCGCCGGGGCACTGGGTCTACGGAAGGACCACGACGCTGCAGCTCGCCCCGGACGTCACCGCGAGCTGGATGGGCGTCTACCAGGGATCGCTCAACACCACCGGCCGAGCGCCCGAGGGCGAGGAGCCCTGCGGCGGCGTCGCCGTGCTCCGCAGCGGCCGCCACTACGGGATCCTGGAGGTCTCCGCCTGCCTGGGCACGGCCGCGATGGACCGCGTCGTCAGGGCCGCTCTGTCACAGCTGTGAAACAGCCGGTCGGGGGGCCAACTTTCCCTCCTCCGGCGTCATCACCCCGGTTGTACGAGGACGCAGCGGGCGTCCCGACCAGCAGGGGGACCAGATGACCGAGAACCGTTCCGTCCAGCAGAAGTCCGTTCGCCGCCGCAACCGGCTCGCCGCCGTGGCCTGCTTCGCCGCCGCCGTGATCACGGCCGGCGTCGTCGGCACCCAGTCGGCCACCGCCGACGGGGCCGCGCGCACCGCCGCGCCCGGCACCGCGGCCGCCGCGCCCGGACTCGGCTCCACCGGCCTCGTCCAGAGCGAGGACTTCCGGCGGGGCCCGAACCCGGTCGGCGCGACCGTCGCGCTGGACGGCCGCCAGGGGCTGTCCGCGTGCTCCGGCGAGGAGACGATGCGCGGCCTGACCAAGGACCGGGCCACCGCGTACGCGTCCGTGACCTGGACCTTCGACACCGAGGGCGCGCTGAACGAGACGGCCGCGAACGCTCCCACCCGGGCGGCGGCCGACACCTGGGAGAAGCAGCTCGTCGCGCTCGTCCAGGCCTGCCAGGACGAGCCCGCCGGCCACTGGTACTACGGCGCGGCCCACACCCTGACCGCCCCCGGCGGCACCGCCCGCTGGTACCTGTCCTACAACGGCGACGGCGTCGTCAGCGGCGGGGCCGCGGTCCTGCGCAGCGGCACCCGGGTCGGCGTCGTCGAGCTCGTCGACCGGTCCACCGGTACCCCGGGCCGCGTCGAGGACCTCGTCGGCGCGGCGCTGAAGCGCCTCTCCTCCTGAGGGACGGCCCGCTCCGCCCGCACGGCCGGGCGGAGCGGGGCGGGCCGGAACCCCGAAGGCGGGGGGTCGCCCGGCCCGCGGGAGGGGGTCAGGGGTGGGGGCGCTGGGCGGGCAGGCGCAGGGGGTGGGCGGGGGTGGTGCGGCGGGCGAGGTCGGCGAGGGTCTCGAAGAGGATGTCGCCGATCAGCACGGGTTCGCGGGAGGGCGGTGGGGCCTGCTCCTCGGGGAGGGGTGCGGGCTCGATCTCGATCTCGTCTCGGACCTGGCGAGTTCGCATGGCTCTTCCTGCCGACGGGGTGGCCGAGTGGGTCCTGCCCGGTCGGGGGCGGTGGGACACCCCGGAAGCGGGCGGATCGGCCGGAACTGGCGCAGCGGGGGCCGAAACGTGCCGCGGTGATCACGACGGGGACGGAACGGGGACGGGCCGGGGACCGGACGGGGACGGGGAGTGGGGGGCCGCGTCGGCGGTGGGCGAAGATGGAGCGGTGACCACACCGCACACCGCTCCCCCGACCCGGCTGATCGCCACCGACCTGGACGGCACGCTGCTCTGCTCCGGCGGCACCGTCACCGAGCGCACCGCCGCCGCGCTGGCCGCCGCCGAGGCGGCCGGGATCCAGGTGGTGTTCGTGACCGGCCGCCCGCCGCGCTGGATGCAGCAGGTGAGCGCGCACATCGGCGGCCACGGGGTGGCGATCTGCTCGAACGGCGGCGCCGTGGTGGACGTGCGGCGCGGGGCGCTGCTGGAGTCGTTCCCGCTGGCGGCCGAGGACGCGCTGGCGGTGGTGCGCCGGCTGCGCGCCAAGCTGCCGGGCACCGCGTTCGCCTTCGAGTACCCGGAGGGCTTCGCCCGGGAGCCCGGTTACGAGGTGCGGATGTGGGGGCAGGACGAGAACCACCCGGTCGGCCCGGCCGAGGAGCTGCTCGGCCCGGGCGGCGCGGTGCGCGGGCTGTTCAAGCTGCTCGCCAAGCACCCGGACCTGGACCCGGACAAGCTGCTCGCCGAGGCCAGGGACGCCGCCGGGGAGCTCGCCGAGATCACCCGCTCGGCGCCGATACCGCTGCTGGAGATCAGTGCGCCCGGTGTCACCAAGGCGAGCACGCTGGCCCGCTGGTGCGCCGGGCGGGGGATCGACCGGAGCGAGGTGGTGGCCTTCGGCGACATGCCGAACGACCTGGAGATGCTGGCCTGGGCCGGCACCGCGTACGCCGTGGCCAACGCCCATCCGCAGGTGCTGGCGGCGGTGCCGCTGCACACCGTGAGCAATGAGCAGGACGGCGTCGCCGCGGTGCTGGAGGAGATCCTCCGGCACCGCGGCGAGTGAGGGCGGCGGCGGCCGCCGTTATCCGAAGCGGCCGTTGACGTAGTCGGCGGTCCGCTGGTCGCGCGGGTGGTGGAAGACCTGCTCGGTCGGCCCGGCCTCGACGATCCGGCCGGGGGTGTCGTGGGTGGCCAGGAAGAACGCGCAGCTCTGCGACACGCGCTGGGCCTGCTGCATGTTGTGGGTCACGATCACGATGGTGAGCCGGCCGCGCAGCTCCTCGATGGTCTCCTCGACCCGGCGGGTCGAGGTCGGGTCGAGCGCCGAGCAGGGCTCGTCCATCAGCAGGATGTCCGGCGAGACCGCCAGCGACCGCGCGATGCACAGGCGCTGCTGCTGGCCGCCGGAGAGCGAGCCGCCGGGGGCGTCGAGGCGGCTGGCCACCTCGTCCCAGAGGCCGGCCTGGCGCAGGCTGGTCTCCACCAGGTACTCGCGCTCGTCCTTGGACACC
Source organism: Kitasatospora sp. NPDC058115 (assembly GCF_042884635.1). Classification (NCBI taxonomy): domain Bacteria; kingdom Bacillati; phylum Actinomycetota; class Actinomycetes; order Kitasatosporales; family Streptomycetaceae; genus Kitasatospora; species Kitasatospora sp. NPDC058115. Next base: position 1,798 of record NZ_JBHVTL010000023.1, on the reverse strand, counting down.
TTGATCCCGGCGAGCTTGAGCCCGCTGGAGACGTTGTCCTTGATGGACATCGCCGGGAACGGGTTGGGCCGCTGGAACACCATGCCGATCCGGCGGCGCACCTCGGCGGGGCGACGGCCGGGGCGGTAGACGTCGTCGCCCTCCAGCAGCACCTGGCCGGAGAGCGCGGCGCCGCGGACCATCTCGTGCATCCGGTTGAGGATCCGCAGGTAGGTGGACTTGCCGCAGCCGGACGGGCCGATCAGGGCGGTCACCTCCCCGGCGGGCATGGCGAGCGAGACCCGCTCCAGCACCTTGCGGGAGCCGAACCAGGCGGAGACGTCGCGGGTCTCCAGCCCGGCCAGCACGGGCTCCTGCTCGTAGCCGTCGTAGTGCGCGTCCTGCGGGTAGAGCAGCTTCCCGTCCTGGCCGGCGTAGTCGGCGGCCGGCAGCGTCATCGTGGTCTCGTCGGCCCCCGGGGCCTGGTCGTGCGGCAGGTCGGTCATCGGTGCATCCGTCATCGGTACGGTCCTCCGGGCGCGCTTCAGTAGAGGTTGGGCAGCAGGGCGGCGGCGTTCTCGTAGACCGCCCAGAGCAGCGCGCCGATCACCGGCGCGAGGCTGAGGTAGGCGGCCGAGCGGTGCCAGTACCGGGCCAGCACGACGACCGCGGTCACCGCGCCGAGCAGGCCCAGCGTCCACAGCTGCAGCGTGGCCAGCGCGCCCTTGTCGGCGGCCAGCGCCTTGTCGTACGGCACGGTGGCGGGACGGCCGCCCGGGTTGGCCACCGGGTCGTTGTCCAGCCGGGCGCCGATCATCACCGTGGAGCGCGGGATCCAGTCGGAGTCGCTGGTGACCAGCACCAACCGGTTGCGCACCGGGTCCGCGATCGGGTGGTCCCCGTCGCCGTACACGTTGACGGTGTAGGTGAACTTGCCCTGCCCGGTGGTGGCCTCGATCTTGTCGCCCACCCGCAGCTTGGTCAGTTCGGCGAACGGCGCCCCGAAGGTCGCCCCGCGGCCGAACAGCACCGCGACGCCGGTCTGTCCGGGCAGCGCGGTGTCCCGGCGGTGGCCGGGACCGCGCATGAGGTCCCGGCCGGTGGTGCCCTCCACCACGACCGCCTGGTGCAGGCCGATCGCGGGGATGTCCAGCAGGGCGACGGGGGAGCCGTCCGGCGCCTTGCCGGTCGGCGCGGTCGCCTTGCCGAGCTGGTCGCGGAAGGACTTGTAGGCGGTGGACTGGAAGTGCTTCTGCTGCACGTGCGAGAGCGTGAACAGGTAGCCGACGAAGCCCATGGTGATCGCCGCCAGCAGGCTCACCGCCCAGGCCCCTTGCAGGAACCGGACCCGCTTGGCCGTCCGGCCGGGGCCGCCGGAGGCGGAGCCGGACCCGGCGCCCTCCGCGGCGGGCGCGGGGTCGGCCGCCGGGGCCGGCGCGGACTGCGCCGGCCCGACGGGCTTCTCCAGGGCGGGGGCCGTCATGACCGGCCGCCCGTCTGCGAACGGCGGCGCAGCAGGCGGCGGCCGAGCAGCGGCGGGACGATGACGACGGCGAGCAGTTCGAGCGCGGTGAGGGTGCTCAGGGTCCAGTCCTCCGGACGGCCGGCGACCTCGACGACGTCCGCCGCGACCTCGGTGCCGGCGCCGCTGCGGCCGCGGGCGACCACCTGGCCGGTCTGCGGGTCGACGACCTGCTCGACCGCCTGGTCCCCGCCGTCGGCGGCCGGCGCGTTCGGGTCGGCGGCGTCGGCCGCCGGGGCGTTGGGGTCGCCCGCCGCGCCGGTGCCCGCGGCGCCGGCGCCGCCCGTGCCACCGGCC